>JAYPGD010000085.1:9948-15110 GCA_038126655.1 Verrucomicrobiales bacterium | reverse complement strand
ACCGAAACCCATCTGGTTAGACTAACAAACTGACCACTCCAGTTCAGGGGGCAGCACCAGTAGCTCTTGCCTTCATACTTGGTCGTGCACTTGGGATTCACATCCTTGCCGGAAATCGGGCATTTCGCCGCTTCCTTCTTTTCTTCGGCCTGGGCTGCAATGGAGCCAAAGGCGATGAGTCCGATAACGAGGTATTTGAGGGTATTCTTCATGGAGCGCTGTTGTGCGTTGTCCGTTTATGAATGTGATCCGACTCTCATCAGCGCGTCCGGTCTCAGACACTCCGAATCAAGTCACGCCATTAAACGTTCATCGGCAGAACCGCCTCCCTGCATAAACTGTTTTTTTGCGGCTCTTTCTTGCCAGCAGGCAGTCGTCAGCGCCCATGGACGCGCGGGATGCCGTTTTTTAATCCCAATTGCCAAGCCTTGGGCCGCTTTGTTAGCGTTCGCCCAATGAATTTCCTCGTGACCGGCGGCGCCGGATTCATTGGCTCGCACGTGTGTGAACGTCTTCTGAAGGACGGGCACAGCGTCTGCGCCTTCGACGACCTGAACCCATTCTACGATCCCGCCATCAAACAGCGGAACATCGGCGACCTGCAATCGTTGGCCAGACCGTTCACTTTCGTCGACGGCGATCTCACGGAGCGCGCAGATCTGGATGAGGTGTTCGCGTCGACGCAGTTTGACCAGATCATCCACCTGGCGGCCCGCGCCGGCGTCCGCCCCAGTCTTCAGGAACCCGCGCTTTACCAGCGTGTCAATGTCGAAGGAACGGTCAACCTGCTCGAGGCCGCGCGGTTGGCCGGCGTCAACAAGGTCACCATCGCGTCGTCCTCCTCGGTCTACGGCGTCAATTCCAAGGTCCCCTTCAGCGAGGAGGACCCGATCTTCCATGCCATCTCCCCCTATGCCGCCAGTAAACTCGCCTGCGAGGCCCTGGGGCATGTCTATCACCACGTCCACCGCATGGACGTGGCGATGCTCCGTTTCTTCACCGTCTACGGCCCCCGTCAACGCCCCGATCTCGCCATTCACAAGTTCGCCAAGTTGATCCACGCGGGAAAACCGATCCCGGTGTTCGGCGACGGCTCCGCAGCGCGCGACTACACCTATGTGGACGACACCGTCTCCGGCATCCTCGCCTGCACCCAGAAGGAGTTCGGCTATGAAGTCTTCAATCTCGGCGAATCCGAGACGGTCAAACTCTCCACCTTGATCGAACTGCTTGAGGCGTCGTTGGAGACCAAGGCCGTCATCGATCGCCAACCGATGCAGCCGGGCGATGTCCCCATCACCTACGCCGACATCTCCAAGGCCCGCGAAATGCTGGGCTACAATCCTCAAGTGAAGATCGAGGACGGCATCCCGCGCTTCGTGGAGTGGTTCCAGACCCACCAGTGAGCGATTCGACTCCCATCGTCACCGTCGTCATTGCGGCGCGCCCCGGACAGGAGGAGGTGAAGGCGGTCGAAGCCGCCCGCAAACTCGATTACCCTAAGGAGAAACTCGAGATCATCGTCGCGCGGGGCAAGCAGCCCTCCGTCCAACGCAACCAGGCCGTCCGCAAGGCCAAAGGCGAACTGATCTACTTCCTCGACGACGACTCCATCGCCGATCCGCAGAATCTCAAACGCGCGATCGCCCATTTCGAAAAGCCGGAGGTCTGCATGCTCGGTGGGCCGAACCTTTGTCCGCCCGACACTCCCAAGATTGAAAAGGAGTTTGCCACGGTCATGGCCAATCCCCTCGCCTTCGGCCCCAGTCGCGCGCGCTATGCGCCCATCGGCGAACTCCGTGAAAGCGGCGAAAAGGAACTCATCCTCTGCAACCTCATCGCCCGCAAGTCCGCCTTCCTCGACGCCGGCGGCTTCGACGAGGCCCTCTATCCCAACGAAGAGAACGCCCTGATGGATGAACTCCAAAAGAAGGGCGGCAAGCTGCTGTACGATCCGCAGTTCGTCGTGCATCGACGGCCGAGGCCGGACAAGGCGGCGTTCCGAAAGATGCTGCTGAATTATGGCCGGGGCCGGGCCGAACAGGTGCGACTGCATCCCAGCTCCGGTTCCTTGCTGAACTTTGCGCCGGCAGGGCTGGTGTTGTTCCTGGCAGTCTTGACGGTCTGCTATTCGGGAGTCGGCTACTGGTCCTACTTCGCCAACCGCTCCATCCCGTTCAACTTATGCCTTATCGGCCTGAGCATCACCTACGTTCTTGGATACGTCGCGCCAGTGTTTGCATCCGCCTACCGGAACCGGAGATTCCCTCAGATCGCCCCCGCATCGTCACAACCGGTCGCGACCGATGAGAGCGAGGTGATCACGACACAGGCGGCCCTCATCTTCACCTGCCACATCTTCTACGGCCTCGGCTTCTGGAAAGGCCTGCTCACCCCGTTGAAGAGGAATTCGAACGAACGGCCTGCGGTGGAGGTCGAACTGGAATTCGCTCAATCCGTATGAAGGCGCAGACAGTCCATCATGCTCCCCTCCCCATGAACTTGGCAGCTCCACGGCCCCACCAAGAAGCCGCAGGGAACGCGGAAGACCGCAGAGGGAATGATGTCCGGATCCGAATGCGCCACGGCTCTCCGTCGACCGCCCCACTGGAATCGGGTCTTTCTCCGTGGTTCTCCGTGTTCTCCGTGTTGAGGATGCGCCCAGGAACCATCCAACGCCCTGCCTCCTTCCCCTTGCCGGCATGAGCGCTTCCCGCACCTCCTTCTTCAAGCAGAGCGGCTGGATGGTGATCGCCACCTTTGGCGGCGGCGTGTTGATGCTCGGCGTGCAGTTGCTGGTGAATCGGCTGATGTCGGTGGCCGAATACACCGAACTGCTGACCCTGTTGAAAATCATCACCTTCGTCAGCATGCCGGTCGGCGGGCTGACCACGGTATTCGCGCATCAGGCGGCGGCGGCGGCGGACGATGAGGCCGCGAAGCGCATGCGCTCCTGCGCAAGGACAATCCTGTCCGGCACGACCATGCTCTGGGTCGCCATGCTCGCCCTGGCCGCATTGGGCGAAGGCTGGATCATGGAAACCATGCAACTGGGCAGCCGGCCCGCCTTCTGGATGACCATGATCGTGGCCCTTTCCACGCTGCTCACCCCCCTCTTTCGCGGCCTGCTTCAGGGCGCTCATCGATTCGCCCCCCTGGGCTGGACCCTGGTCGCGGACGGCGTCATCCGATTCTTCGGCGCAGTGTTCATTCTGATCGTTGTGACCAAGAGCGCCGCCGGCGTCATGACCGCGGCCCTCATCGGCCAATGGGTCGCCCTGGGCATCGGCTTCTGGTGGGCGCGCGAACTTTTCCTGGGTCCCGGCTCCAAGGTGGACTGGTCGGGCTGGATCCGGACCGCGGCTCCGCTGATCGTCGGCTCCGGCGTCATCGTCTTTTTCATCAGCGCCGACTTCATCTTCGCCCGGACCCTGTTTCCGGATATCGAAGACATCGACAAACTCTATGTCCCGGGCAACATGGTGGGTTTCGCCATGGCGCAACTGGCCGTGCCCATCGCCGCCGTGATGTTTCCCCGCGTCGTGCGCAACTCAACCAATGCCGGCAAGGGCGAGGAACTGCGCTGGACGCTGATCCTGACAGCCATCATCGGCGGCGCCGCCTCGCTCCTCGCGACCGTGGCTCCGCAACTGCCGGTCCTGGTGATCTTCAAAGGCGAGTATGCCGAAGGGAAGGCGCTGGTGCCCTGGTATGCCTGGAGCATGCTGATCTTCACCCTGGCCAACGTGCTGATCTCCAACCTCATGGCGCGCAGCGAATTTCGCGCCATCAAATGGCTGGCGGCGGTGGCCGCCCTTTACGGGCTGACCCTGTTCCTTTCCACGGAACAACTCAAGGCCATGGAGCCGCTGGCGGCCTATCGACGCGTGGTCCTGATCCTCGGGGGCTTCAGCGCGGCGCTACTCGCGGTCACGGCGTTCCATACGCGCGACCTGCTGAATCGGAAACAGTCGCCGGAGTCCGCCTGACAAAGCCGCCGAACAACCGGCGCCGCGATGGATTCCCCGCTCCGTTCCTCACCCGACCGCTGCCAGGGCCGCCTCCACATCGGTCGCGCGTCCCTGCTCGTTGAGCAGCTTTCCAAGCCCGCCGAGGAAGGCCCTTACATTATCGATCGAAGAGGTCTCCCCCATCAACCCGACGCGCCAGACCTTGCCTTTCAACGGCCCCAATCCCGCGCCGACCTCCAGATTGAATTCTTCCAACAACCCCTTGCGAACGGCGGCTTCATCGACGCCTTCCGGCACGGTCACCGCATTGAGCTGCCAAAGTTGATGCCCTTCCTGCGAGGCGATCTGAAGCCCCATGGCGTCGAGCCCCGCCTTCAAGGCGAGATGATTCCGCTCATGCCGGGCAAAACGATTCTCCAGACCTTCCTCCAGAATCACCCGTAAGGCCTCATGCAACGCGTAGTTCATTGAGATCGGCGCAGTGTGGTGATAGACCCGCTCCGCCCCCCAATAGGACGAAAGCAGGTTCACATCCAGATACCAGCTCTGCGCCTTCGTCTTGCGGGTCGTCGCAAACTCGTGCGCCCGCGGACTCAGGGAAACCGGCGCCAGCCCGGGCGGACAGCTCAGGCATTTCTGGGTCCCGCTGTAGACCGCGTCAACGCCCCACTCATCAATCTTGACCGGACACCCGCCCAATGAGGTCACCGTGTCCAACAGGAAAAAGGCGCCGGCGTCATGCGCCAGCTTCGAAATCTCCTCCACCGGGGTCAATGCGCCGGTCGAGGTCTCCGCATGCACGACGCACACCAGTCTGGGGCTCCGGCCCTCCAGCGCCGCGGCGATCTGCGCGGGCTCGATGATCGTCCCCCACTCCGCCTCGACCTTGATCACCTTCGCGCCGCACCGCTCCGCCACATCGCACATGCGCGTTCCGAACACGCCGTTCACGCCGATCACCACCTCGTCGCCCGGCTCGACCAGATTCACGAAACAGAATTCCATGCCCGCGCTGCCCGTGCCGCTGACCGGAAAGGTCATCGGGTTCTCCGTCTGGAACACCGCGCGCAACATGGTCTTGATCTCCTCCATCATGGCGACAAAGGTCGGGTCCAGATGCCCGACCAACGGTTTGGCCATGGCCTCGAGGACGGAAGGCGCGGCGTTGCTCGGGCCCGGTCCCATCAGCAG
>JAYPGD010000085.1:7847-9938 GCA_038126655.1 Verrucomicrobiales bacterium | reverse complement strand
AGGCGGCCCGGAGATTGAAAAGCGTCTGGAATTTGCATGCGCGGACCATAAGAATATACCCGCCCAAGGGCAACGCCTTTGGGAACGGAAGCGACACGCAAGACCATGCGACAACCCAACCTTGAACGTCACCGCCCCACGAAAGACAATCCCGCTCAACGCGTCGCTCACCTTGAAGTTCAACGTTGAACGTTCGCCTTCCTCCCCATGAGCCTTTCCCCCGCCCTCCTCCAACAGTTCCGCCGGATCCTCGGCGACGACGGCGTGGTCTCGGATCGCGACGAATTGTTGGTGTATGAATGCGACGCCTACACCTTGGAGAGAAACCTGCCGAATGTCGTCGTCCTTCCCCGCACAACCGAGGAGGTCGCCGCCATCGTCAAACTCTGCTCCGCCAACGAGATCCCAATCATTCCCCGCGGCGCGGGAACCAGTCTCAGCGGCACGGTGTTGCCCGTCGACGGCGGCGTCATGATCGCGCTCACCCGGATGAACCGCGTCCTCGATGTGGACATCCGCAATCGCCGCGCCCTGGTCGAGGCCGGCTGCGTCAATGTCTGGGTGACCGACGCCGCCAGGCCGCACGGCCTGCTCTACGCCCCCGACCCTTCCAGCCAGACCGCCTGCACCATCGGCGGCAATGTCGCCACCAACTCCGGCGGACCGCACACCCTGAAATACGGCGTCACCACCAACCACATCCTCGGCTTCGAAATGGTCGACCCCGACGGCGAAATCGAGTGGATCGGAACCGCCCCCGACGGCGGCGAGGATGTCGATGGATTCGACCTCCGCGGCGTCATCATCGGCTGCGAGGGGATGTTCGGCGTCATCACGCGCGTCCTGGTCCGTCTGGTTCCGGCCCCGGAGGCCTTCAAGACCCTGCTCGGCGTGTTTGAAACCGTTGACGACGCCAGCCAGACCGTCAGCGACATCATCGAGGCCGGCATCGTGCCGGGAGCCATGGAGATGATGGACCAACTCATCGTCACCGCCATCGAGAGCGCCTACCAGTTCGGATTCCCCCTCGACGCCGGCGCCGTGCTGATCGTCGAACTCGACGGCCTGGCGGTGGACCTCGAGGCCCAAGCCGACCGCGTCCGCGCAATCTGCGAAAAAAACCATTCCCGCGAGGTGCGCATCGCCAAGGACGACGCGGAGCGCGCCGCGCTCTGGAAGTCCCGCAAGCGCGCCTTCGGAGCGATCGGGCGACTCAGCCCCAACTTCCTCACCGAGGACGGGGTCGTGCCACGCTCCAAACTTCCCGAGATCATGCGCTTCGTCCAGGCCGTCAGCGAAAAATACGGCCAACGCATCGCCAATGTCTTCCACGCGGGCGACGGCAACATCCACCCCTTGGTCCTCTACGATGAACGCGATCCCGAACAGGTGAAGAACGCCCTCGCCGCCGGTCACGAAATCCTCGAAAAGTGCGTCGAACTCGGCGGCAGCGCCACCGGCGAACACGGCATCGGCGTCCAAAAGATCGACTTCATGAAAAAGCAGTTCAACGAGGACGATCTCGACGCCATGCGCGCGCTGCGCAAGGTCTTCGATCCCGCCGGCCGCTGCAACCCGCACAAGATGTTCCCCGGCTCCAAACGCTGCGCCGACTTCGCCCCCCGCCGCCAGGCGCCCGCCTAGGAGCCCGATTCCGGCATCGACGCCCCCCCATCCGCCCCAAACCACATTCCCCGACTGCCATGCCCTCACGCCTTGCCCTGTTCCTGCCGCTTCTCGTCGCGGCGCCACTGCTTCACGCAGCCACCCTGACCGGCACGGTCTCCGACGCCAGGACCGGCGCGACGATTCCCTCGCGCGTCTACATCCAATCCGACTCCGGCCAATGGTTCTTCCCCACGTCGGCGTCACCGGACGGTTCGGCTGTGATCTACCGGAAGAACCGGCGGAAGGAATCGCTCGAGATGCACACCACGCTCTCGGCGCGCCCGTTCACCGTCGATCTTCCCGCCGGCGACTACACGATCACGGCGGAGCGCGGCAAGGAATACCGCGCGCACACAAGAAAGGTCACCGTCGCGGACAAGCCCATCCAGATCCGCCTGCCACTGGTGCGAGGGAGCACCTTGG
>JAYPGD010000085.1:2369-7837 GCA_038126655.1 Verrucomicrobiales bacterium | reverse complement strand
CCGCGGCTGGTATTCCGGCGATACGCATGTGCACCGGACCATTGAAGACCTGCCGAACATCATGCTCGCCGAGGACCTCAATGTCGCCTTCCCCCTCACCTACTGGGTGACGCGCGCCTTCGAGGCTCCGTCACAGGGAAACAAGAACTCCGCGGACACCTACGGAACGGATCTCATCAAGGTCGACGACACGCATGTCATTTATCCGCGCAACACCGAATACGAGATCTTCACGGTGAACGGAAAGCGCCACACCCTCGGCGCGGTGTTTGTGCTCGGGCACAAGGAAGTTCTGGATTTCGGCGCGCCGCCGGTGAAACGCATCGCCGCCGCCCGGGACAGGGAAGGCGCGCCCCTGCTCGACCTCGACAAGCACAACTGGCCCTGGTCGATGGCCATCATGCCGTTGTTGCGCGTGAACCTCTTCGAACTCTCGAACAACCACCTGTGGCGCACGAAGTTTGCCTTCACCAACTGGGCCGAGCCCGCGCCCGCCTACATGAAGCTCGACTACCATGGCGCCGGCCCCGGGACGGAAATGGCCTGGACGCGCTTCGGCTTCGAAAACTACTACGCGCTGCTCAACTGCGGCTTCCGGATCAACCCCACCGGCGGCACGGCCAGCGGCGTTCATCCCGTGCCGCTTGGTTTCGGCCGAGTCTATGTGAACCTCGAGGACGGATTCAGCTATGACGCCTTTCGCGAGGGCTTGAAGCGCGGGCGCAGTTTCGTCACCACCGGCCCGATGCTGGAGGTGAAGGCCAACGGCGAATACCCGGGATTCGAATGGAAGCGCAATGACGAATCCCCCCCCGTCGATGTCCGATTCTCCGGCACGGCCATCAACGCGAGGCCGCTGACCAGCATCGAGGTCCTGTTCAATGGCAGGGTGATCAAGACCCTGTCGCCAAGGAACGCCAGAAACCCGGAAGGGGCCTTCGAATCGAAAATTGATTTCCGGACCCGGACGGAGAAATCCGGCTGGTATGTCGTGCGCTGCTGGCAAATCGATGATGATGGCCGCTTCCGCTTCGCCCACACCGCGCCCTGGCGCATCGAAATCCCCGGGCAACCGCTCCGCCCGCGGAAGGAGCAGATCGACTACCTGATCCAGCGGGTGAAGGATCAGATCCTTCGGAGCGACACGGTCCTTCCCAAAGCCGCCATCGCCGAATACGAGGAGGCTCTGACTTTCTACGAGAAGTTGGCCAAGAACGCGGAATGACAGCGCCACCCATCGGCCGCCGCCCTCCGATCACTTCGCGTCAAACGCGACCTTGGCCAGATAGATCGAGGTCTTGCCTTCGTGGGAGGAGTAGTAACTGATCCAGAGCAGGTCATCCTTCCAGACCAGACCCGCATAACTGGTGTCGCCGCCGGACGGCAAGGTCAGACATTGAGCGTCCCCTCTTCCACATCCAGCCATGAAAGCGCCGTGCGCGCCCGTTTGTCATAGAGCCGCGTGACCGCCACGATGTTTCCATCCGGGAGCCGGATCATGTTTGGCCCGCCAATACGCTTGTTCAACTCCCGCCATTCCCACTTGTCGTAAGGCGGCTTCGCTTTCCCGAGGAACGCCATCTTGGAGCCGGTCTCATGCCGGAACAGACACAGGGCGGAGTCGTCCTCCAGAAACAGTATCCGGTCTTCCCCGACGCCGTTGTCGATGTTCACCTCGGGAATCAGGGCCTCGTAGTCCGCCCCGTCATCACTGCGATAAAACCGCGCAATCCGCTTCGTGCGATCGCGATCGGTGCGGTAGCCCATGCTGTAGCATTTCCCCTTTCGCCAGTGCGCGCGCCAAAGCCAGAAGCCCGGATCGCCGATCCGCTTCGCCTTGGACCAGGTCTTCCCCTTGTCGTCGGAAAACCAGACGAATGAATGATAGCGGATCGGCTTGTCCGCCTGCATGCCGGCTCCATTGAGCATGAAGCGGCCGTCCGGCGTCACCGAAATCTTGGCGTCGCGAAGATCCTCGATCGGATGCTCAACCAGCGCCAGCGATTCCCATGTCGCTCCATCGTCCGAAACAATCACCCGCAGCGAACCGTCGGGCGAAACATGACGGGAGCCTTCGCGAAAGACACAATACCAGCGCCCCTCGTGAAACAGCAGGTCGGTGAAGGCGTTGTGTCTCCCCTTGTCCCAGATGCGCTCGACCGAAACAAGCCGGGGCTCCGGCAATTCCGCGGAACCTGCCGCAGCCGCGCGCCCGGCCAGTAAAACGGCGACAAGGACCCGGACGACCAGACGGGCCCGCGTCATATCCGAGTCCCGTCCGGAATCACGCCGCTCTTGGGAATCACCACGATGCCGTCGCGGATGTAGTATAGCTCGTGGTCGACATCGCCGTTCTTGCCCTCCGGAGAGATGACGACGTTGTTCCCGATGCGCGCGTTCTTGTCGATGATCGCATTCTGGATCCAGCAGTTCTTCCCGATCCCGATCCGCGGCAGCCCCGCCTTTTGCGCGGCCGCGATCGACTCCTCCGACTCGAAGTAATCCGCGCCGAAGGTGATGACCCGGTTCAATGAAGAATTGTCCCCGATGATGGTCCGGATGCCGATGAGGCTGTTGCTGACCTTCGCGTGATTGATGATGCAGCCGTCGGAAATGACCGCGTGATCGATCTGCGCTCCGTTGATCTTGGAGGCCGGCAGGAAGCGCGGACGCGTGAAGATCGGCGACTCCATGTTGTAGAAGTCGAACTTGGGCAGTTCCGCCGCGGCGTCGAGATTCGCTTCAAAGAAGGAGGAGATCGTTCCGATATCCTCCCAGTGTCCCTGAAAGACATAGGAGTAAACCTTGTGGGTGTCGATAGCGCCCGGAATGATGTGCTTGCCAAAATCCGTGTGATCGTTGTCCAACAGTTCGATCAGCGTGTCGCGGTTGAAAACGTAGATGCCCATCGACGCCAGGAAGAGATCCTCGCCCGCACGATCAATCTCCAGCTTTTCAAACCATTCCGGATCGATCTTCAAGGTGTCGAGAACCTCGTCCTCCTTGGGTTTCTCGACAAACCGGGTGATCCGGTTGCTCTCGTCCATCTGCATGATGCCGAGCGACTTCGCCGGCTTGCGTTCCACCGGCAGCGTTGCAATGGAAACCTCCGCCCCGGACTCGATGTGTTGTTCGACGATCTCGCGAAGGTCCATGCGGTAGAGCTGATCGCCGCTGAGGATCACGATATACTCAAACTCGTTGTTCAGAAAGTGGATGAGATTCTTGCGCACCGCGTCCGCCGTGCCCTCATACCAGGTCTGGGTTGTCGGCGTTTGTTCCGCCGCCAACAACTCCACAAACCCACCGGAGAAATGGTCGAAGTTGTAGGACTGCGAGATATGCCGATGCAGCGAAGCCGAATTGAACTGCGTCAGGAGATACATCCGCCGGAGGCCGGAGTTGATGCAGTTCGAGATGGGAATGTCCACCAGCCGATACTTGCCCGCCAAGGGCACGGCCGGCTTGGCCCGTTCGTGCGTCAATGGATACAGGCGGGTGCCGGCGCCGCCCCCCATGATGACGCTCAGGACTGTGGCGTTGCTGACTCGTTTGCGTTGCGACTGCGGCATTTTTCCTTTCTTGAGGTTCGCTTCGGTTCGGCCTCTTTATAGGCCCCGCCTCGCCATGCCGGCAAGCGACATTCAGCGAAACAACAAGAATCGCTCCATCTCAAGCAATGGACGGCGCCGTAGGCTGAATCGGATTGCATAATTGATTCTCCGCGTTGAGGCCCTGCTCCGCTTCGGCCCTCCCGCCGCCCTTCATCAAGACGCATCCGCCTTGATTGTGGACAACGCAATCCCGCATCCGCCCCTCCGCATCGACATTTCCAGTTTTCCGCCGTTGGCGCTCCTGATGCTATTTTCATGAAAGCCTCAACCACATGCACGCTCCCATGAAAGACACCACACATTGCCCCGACCCCGCCACCGATGTCGCCGCCGATGCGCCCAGCGTCATGCTGGTCGACGACGAAGCGGATATGCGCTGGGTTCTTCAGACCCTGCTCCTCGATTCTGGTTACCAGGTCACTGAGGCCGAATCGGGAAAGACCTTCCGCCAGGCCATGCTCAAGCCGCCTCCCGACGTCGTCCTGCTCGACCTCAAACTGCCGGACGCCTCCGGCCTGGACCTGCTGTCCCTCATCCGGCAGGAATGGCCCCGCACCCAGGTCATCATGCTGACCGGCTTTGCCAGCATCGAAACCGCCATGAAGGCGATCCAGCTCGGCGCCTACGACTACCAGCAAAAACCGCTCGACTACAAGAGACTCCGCGCAACCATCGACCGCGCGCTGGAGCATCGTCGACTCAGACTCGACTCAGATCAGCATCGCCGCGACACGATCCAACGACAGAAGTTGCTGGATTTTCTCAGGGTCAATGCCATGGCGGCGAACGAGGCGCAGCGGGTCGAGGAAGTCGCGCAGCCGATGCTCCAACGATTCTGCGAGTATCTTGATTGGCCCGTCGGCCACCTTGTCCTGTTTCCCGACGAGAACGGGGAGATCTCCAGCCGCAATTCCTACTGGCAACTCGCGCCAACCCGGAACTACGGGATCTTTCGAAAGATCTCGGATGACCGCTCCCTCGATCTGCGCAACGACTGGATCGCCGAAGCCAACTCGGACCTCGATGTCCGAAGCAGCGCCGACGTGACCCGGGAGGACGGCTTCCTTCGCAAACACGCCGCCAAGGCCTGCGGACTCAAGACCGCGCTTTCCGCCCCCATTGTCTGCAACGGGCGCCAACTTGGCGCATTCGAATTCTATGCCGGAACCGTCGCGCCGCCCTCTGAAAAGCAACGGGTCGCCGCCGCCCAGTTGGCCGGCCAGTTCGCCCGCATTCTCGAACGCGAGTCCGTTCAGGCCGAACTCCGCAGGGCCCGCGAAAAACTCGAGGCGACCGTCGCGCAACAGGAGCGCCGCCTCGCCGAACTTCAGGAACAACTCGAGCAAAGCGACCGGAAGCGCCATGCCCTCATCGATTCCCTTCACCTCGAGTGTCGCGCCCCCATGAATGACATCCTGAACGCCTCAAAAAGTCTGCAGATCAAATCCCTCGGCCCCCTCAACCGGAATCAATCCATCGCCGCCAACATCCTCTGCGATCAGAGCTCACGGCTCCAGCGACTGGCCAACAACCTGCTCGACATCTCGCGCCTGGAATCAGGAGCCGCCCGCTTCGATCCCGCGCCCATCGACCTGCCGGAACTCTGCGCGTCCGTCGTGCGCGAAGGCCGCAAGATGGCGCAAGGAAAGGGCATCGAAATCCTGCTCCGGTCGGATTCCGCTCCCACCCCGGTCATCGCCGATCGCGACCGACTCTTCCAACTTCTTTCCCACCTGATCAAGAACGCGGTCAAGTTCACCCCCCGGAACGGTCGCGTGGGACTTGAAGCAACCTGGTTCGGTGCGGAAAACGCCCCGGCTTTCGTCATCTGGGACACCGGCGTCGGCATCCGGG
>JAYPGD010000085.1:0-2359 GCA_038126655.1 Verrucomicrobiales bacterium | reverse complement strand
ATTGCGTTGAAGGCGGCGACATGCCAGGCCCCGGACTCGGCCTCTCCCTGGCGCGCGGCATCGCTCAAAGCCTCGGCGGCTCCATCGAACTGGACAGCCGCCCCGGCGAAGGCAGCCGGTTCGCCGTGCTGTTGCCCCCCTCCGCTTCAACTGCCCACTCGTCGCAGGCCGCAGCCGCAAAGTGAATGGAGCTCTCCGCCGGGCAGGCCCTGATCCCTGCTTTCCGGACCAACGCGGGATTCCCGGTTCGCTGCCAGGACCATGAACGGCAAACCGGAGTATTCGTCGCCATCTCCAAAAGCTCCGACCCTTGGACAACCTTTGTCCCAGCGGAACCGCCAGAATGCGCGCATGAAATTGATCGACCACCGCTACAACGCATCCACCAAACACCTCGCCCTCACCCTCAAATTCGGAGACGCCGTCGTCATCGCCGACGCGAATGGCCGACAACTCGTCAAGGGCGGCTCCGAATCCGACCGCCACGCGGCCCGGATCTGGCTGAAGTATTTCGCAACCCCATCACTCCCGCCTCAGGAATAACGCCCTCCCGGGAGGCCCGTAGACGCGACCTTGAGGTCGCGGTTCGAACACAAGGCGTGAGATTCGGGTTCCAAGGGTGACTTCTCGCGCGACGCGCTCGGTGCGCAACCTGAAGGTTGCGGCTAAAAGGTTGCGGCTACGGGAATTGCGCCCAACCCGGCCACTTGAGGCGGCGCCCTTGGCGATGAAACAGCCCCAACTGCCAAGAATGACAGCGCACGCTGAAATCAGTTCCTTCTTCCGTTCCTTGCTCGTCTTTCGAGGAATCACACCTGCGATGCCATGAAAACTCACCGAGAGCATCCCCTTGAACTCCTCCTTCGAGAAACAATCCTCCTGATCGCGCAAATCCCGCATGCGGATCACCGCGTCTTCAATGAACTGTTCCTGCCGGTCCTTGCGCATTTCCTCCAACTCGTTTCGATCTCAAACCGGGTTCATTCCGGATTGCCAAGTGATCGGATCATAATACGATTCCCGGTTTCAGCAACGCTCAAAATCCACCGATGCATCCGACGAACAAATTCAGCCGCATCACGCGGCTGAGCCTCGCACTACTGGCGGCCATTGGCTCCTGTTCCGCCCCCGCCGCCGAGATCTCCTTCAACCGCGACATCCGCCCCATTCTCTCGGACAACTGCTTCGCCTGCCACGGACCCGATGAGAAGGGCCGCAAGGGCGATCTCCGCCTCGATCTGCGCGACGCCGCCATCCGCGAACACAAGGGCGCCCGTGGCATCCATCCCGGACACCCCGAGTCCAGTTCGATCATGGCCCGCGTCGCGACCAGCGATCCGGACGACCTCATGCCGCCCCCGGACACCAACAAGTCCCTGACGCCCGAGGAGATCGAACTGCTCCGCGAATGGATCCAACAGGGCGCCGAATGGCAGGACCACTGGGCCTTCGTCACCCCCACGCGTCCGGAAGTTCCCGCCGACGATGCGGCCCGGATCGTCAACCCCATCGACAACTTCATCCACCGCCGCCTCAAGCAGGAGGGTTTGACTCCTTCCGAAGAAGCCCAGCGCGAGATTCTCATCCGCCGCGTCACCTTCGATCTCACCGGCCTTCCGCCGACGCCGGAACAGGTGGACGCCTTTGTGAACGACGATTCGGCCAACGCCTACGAGAAGGTCGTCGATCGCCTCCTCGCCTCCGAACGCTACGGCGAGCGCATGGCCTTGCAATGGCTGGACGCCGCCCGCTACGGCGACACCAGCGTCTTCCACGCCGACGGACCGCGCGACATGTGGCCCTGGCGCGACTGGGTCATCAACGCCTACAACGCCAACAAGCCCTTCAACGAATTCACCCGCGAACAGATCGCCGGCGATCTCATTCCCGACGCCACCGTCGATCAGAAGATCGCCTCCGCGTTCAATCGCAACAACGGCACCACCGACGAAGGCGGCGTCATCCCTGAGGAATACCGCATCGAATACGCGGTCGATCGCGTGAAGACCACGGCTACGGTCTGGCTCGCCTTGACCATGGAATGCGGGCAGTGCCACGAGCACAAATACGACCCCATTTCCCAGAAGGATTACTACGGCTTCTTCGCCTTCTTCAACCAATCGGCCGACAAGGGCATGCAGACCCGTCGCGGCAATGCCGAACCTGTCGTCCGCTTTTTTACCGAGGACCAAAAGGTCCAACTCGCCGACCTCGACCGCCAACTCGCCGGCGCCGACAAGGAGCTTGCCGCCCGCCGCCACGAAGCGCTGAAGAATTTCGCCGCCTGGGACAGGAAGATGACCAAGGCCGGCGCCGACGCCGTGCCGCCGCCCGCCAACCTCGTGCATCACTTCAAGCT
>JAYPGD010000084.1:11432-15235 GCA_038126655.1 Verrucomicrobiales bacterium | reverse complement strand
CCCGGATCCGCGACAGCACGCAGTTCCCGTGCTCCGTTCGTCCAGGCCCCCCGCTGCCCAAGCTTTCGTGCGTCAAAGCCTCCAGGCGCAGTTGCGAGACGCTCCCCGCCCCGGTCCGAAAGCGCAGCGTATAGACGTCCTTCTCTGGGACCGGCCCCTTGGCGAATACTGTCCGACCGTCCGATTCAATCTCCAGTTCCGCCGCCTCCGCCGACGCGCGCAGTTCGCGCGCCTCCACATCAATCCAACGCCCGCTTTTCAGAAGTTCCCGAAACGGCCGGGCAGGATCGCCATCGCCTTCCGACCGCAGGGCCTCGGGATGCGCCGCGAGCCATTTCCGCAAGGTCCCCGGCCCGAGATCCAGTTTCCTCCAAAGCTCCCCCAAACGCCCGCGAATCTCCGCCCGCAACGCCTTCAACTCCGCAATTTCAGATTCGTACTGGTCCGGCGCGTCGATGGACCTGGGCATCCAGCGCGGCGTCATGAACACCCCGGCCAGCGCGTAGTAGTCGCGCTGCGAAATGGCGTCCAGCTTGTGGTCGTGACAGCGCGCGCAGGCCACCGTCATCGCGAGGAAGGTCTTGGAGAAGGCGTCGATCTTGTTGTCGATCATCTCCTGATGAATGCCGTTGAACGCCAGACTGCTGCCGTGTCGATGTTCCCCAAGATGATAGAACATCGGCCCGATCAGGCTTTCGTTGACGCCCGCAAACCTGTTGATCCGGGGCCTCGGCAACAGATCCCCGGCGACCTGCTCCCGGATGAGCTGATCGAACCCGACGTCGTCGTTGAACGCGCGGATGAGATAATCGCGATACTCCCACGATCCCTTGGCCGGAATATCCCATTCATACCCATAGGTGTCGGTGTAACGGACGACGTCCATCCAATGCCGGGCAATCCGCTCGCCGAACTGCGGCGTCGCCAACAACGCGTCGACCAACCGCGCCAACGCCGTGTCCGGATCACGCGCAAACTCCGCCGGAAAACGCTCCACCCATTGCGGATCGGGAGGCAGCCCGGTCAGCACGAACGACAGGCGCCGCAACAAGACCCGGCCCTCGGCCGGGGGCGCCGGTTTCAGGCGGCCCTCCTCAAGCCCGGCAAGGACAAACCGATCAACCGGCTCAGCGGCCCAGTCCTTGTCGCCGACATCCGGCGGATTCGTCGCCTTGGGCGGCTGCAGGCTCCACCACTTCGAGCGCGCGGCCAGTTCCTCCTTCCATGCTTCCGCCGCGGCATCCGCTCCGGCTTCCGCCGCGACGCACTGAAACAAATGTAGCGCCATCGCCAAGGCAATCCCGGCGGCTTCCATGCGACGTTTCTTCATCGTCCCGGTCATTGGCCGCCCCATTCGATCATGCCAGCGCTTCAGGAATGACGCGCCCAAACACATCCGTCAAACGGAAGTCCCTGCCCGCGTGCCTGTGGGTCAACCGTTCGTGATCGAAGCCCATCAGGTGCAGAATGGTCGCGTGGAAGTCATGCATGTGGACGGGGTTGTCCGCCGCGCGCAGGCCGATTTCGTCGCTGGTCCCGATCACCGATCCGCCTCGCACACCGGCCCCGGCGAGAAACGAACTGAAAGCCCAGGGATGATGCTCGCGGCCCTTGGCGTCGGCCTTGTTGTTGAAGGGAGTGCGGCCAAACTCGGTCGTCCAGACGACCAGGGTGTCCTCGAGCATGCCGCGACGCTTCAGATCGGCCAGCAGCGCGGCGATCGGTTGATCCACATTCTTCGCCAGTCCGACATGCGTCATCATGTCCCCGTGCGCGTCCCAGTTGCCCGAGGAACCGGTGTCAATCAACTCAATGAAGCGGACGCCGCGTTCCGCCAGACGCCGCGCCGCCAGGCACTGCCAGCCGAAGCCGCCGGTCTGACCGCGCTTCAAGCCGTAGCCAGCCAGGGTCGAATCCGATTCGGACGACAAGTCGAACGCGTCGGGCACGGCCATCTGCATGCCAAACGCCGTTTCGAACGTGCGCAGGCGAGCTTGCAATCGGGCGTCTCCTCGCCGCGAAGCCAGATGGGCTTCATTCATCTGACGCAGAGCCTCCAACTCCATCCGCTGCCGCTCCAGCGGGACGCGCGGCGTGACATTCTCGACAGGGCGCGCCCCCGGCACAACCAGCGTTCCCTGGTGCTCGCCCGGCAGAAAATCACTGGCGAACACCTGCGAGCCCGCGTAGGTCTGCCGGGGCGCGATCACGACAAAGGCGGGCAGGTTCCGGTTCATGGAGCCAAGTCCGTAACTGACCCAGGACCCGATGCTCGGTCGCGCGAAGTTGTAGGACCCCGTGTGCATGCCCAGGGTCGCGTTGTAATGATTCGAATGTCCCGTATGCATCGAGCGGATCAGGGCGATGTCGTCCACGCGTCCGGCGACATGGGGAAAGAGCTCGCTGACCTCGGTTCCGCATTGGCCGTGCGGCGCGAAGGTCCATTGCGGCCGTTTGAGATAGATCTTCTCGTAGCCGGGCCGGTTCTTGATCTCGGGATGATCCGCCTTGATCTCCTTGCCATGATCGCGCGTCAACGCCGGCTTGGGATCGAAGGTGTCCACGTGCGAAACGCCGCCCGTCATGAACAGGAAGATCACGCGCTTCGCCTTCGCCGGGAAATGCGGTGAGCGCGCCGCCAATGGATCGCCATCGTCCGCCAGCAGGCATTCAACGATCCCCGGCATCAGCATCGAACCGGCGACCGCCGAACGAAGAAAGCCGCGACGATCTGCGGTCGGGGTTGTTCGGCATGCCCTCATCACTCGTTCCACTTCAATCGATATGCAGGAATTCGTTGCCCGCCAGAATCAAGCGCGCGTAGGCGCCCCACTTCTCCTCCGCCCCGGCGGGATAGCGTTTCACGAAATCCAGGGCCCGCCCGATCTCGTCCTCCGTTGGCGGGCGTTGAAGAAGTCGGGCATGGGCCGCTGCGACGCGTTTTCTGTCATCATCGAACGCAGCCATGAAACGCTTCGCCGTCGCAGCGGCCTGCTCGTGGAAGAAAGGATCGTTCAGGAAATACAAGGCCTGCGTCGGCGCCGTGGTCGTGCGCCGCGCCGGCGTGCTCGCGTTCGGGTCCGCCCCGTCGAACAGGGTCAGGAAGGGATGACTCCGCTGCCGCTGCCGCATGAGATACACACTTCGGCGATTGGTCGGGTAGACCGCGTTGAAGGGATTGTGTTGCGAGAACTTCCAGGTTTCCTCCTTCGGGAACGGATGCGCCTGCCCCGGAGTGGGATCGAGCCGTCCGGAAACAAACAACAGACTGTCGCGCAATTCTTCAGCGGTGAGCCGCCGCCGTTCGAATCGCGCCAGCCAACGATTGTCCGGATCCTTGTCGATCAACGACGTCGAACCGGAGCCTCGTTGATACGCGCGCGTCCGCAGGATCAGACGATGCATCGCCTTGACGCTGTAGCCGCCGGCGACAAATTGCGCCGCCAACCAGTCCAGCAGTTCCGGATGGTTCGGTCGTCTGCCCCGCGCGCCAAAATCATTTGGCGACGCGACCAATCCCCGCCCGAAGTGCCAGAGCCAGATGCGGTTCGCCATCACCCGGGCAAACAACGGCTGACGGGTCACCCACTCCCCCAACTGCGCGCGACCGCTGCCGACGTCCTGCGGGAGTCGCTCGCCGCCGAAGACTTCAAGCCACCCTCGCTCGACTTCCTCGCCGAGGTTCTCGGGATCGCCCGCCTTCTGAACCCGTGTGTTGGCCGACACATTGTCCCGCACCGCGTAGGCCACCGGGAACTTTGGCTTCTCCGGCTTGACCGGTTTCTTCGGCGGCCTCCCCATGG
>JAYPGD010000084.1:3693-11422 GCA_038126655.1 Verrucomicrobiales bacterium | reverse complement strand
CAGTTCGGTGGAGGAAAAATGTTCCAAGCGAAAGGAAACGCCGTCGAGCCCCGCCGGATGCGCATCCGCCACGCGCCCCGCGATCCGGTAATCGCCGTCCTCAGGGCAAACCCAGGCAACAGCGACGGTTCGCTTGGGTCCCGGATGCACAAAAAAGGTCTTCGCCGGATGGGTGGTCCAGACCTTCAGCGACTCCCCGGCATTGACGAAGACCGACGGGGTGTCCCCCAAGCCCCATTTCTTCAACCGGCTGTGCCCGGCAATCTGATCATGCTTCTCCCGGAGAAACACAGGGCCGTGCGTGACCTCCATGAACAACCAGGTCGCGCCCTTGTCGTCAATGACCGGCGAATCGCCCCGGGTCAGGATCGGGACCAGATCCGTGGCCGACCAGGTCCGCCCGCCATCCTTGACCTGCTCAATCTCCCATTCGACCAGGGTTGAATCCGCGCCATGCCCGCCATTCGGCAGGACGGCAAGTTGAAGAACCTCGCCTTTGCGCACAGCGATTCGCCCAAGCTTCGCCCCGCCTTCCTTTCCGAACGAAGTCGAGCCGCCTTCCGCCACCCGGGCCTCGGCCAGAATCTGATGCGACTTCTCCGCGATCCCCTTCAGCCTCGCCCCCTGCTCCCCCTCCGTATTGCCGCGGTATTCAAACGCCGACATTCGCCTCTGAAAGTCAGTCATCATCCCCGCCGCCTCCTTCGGATCGATGAGGGGAATCAGATCCTTGGGCTGCCCCCGCGGCTCGCATCCCGGAAATGAAAACAGCGTGCTGCTGAAGATCCCGTAAAGCGCATAGTAGTCCTTCATGCTGACGGCGTCATACTTGTGGTCATGACACCGTGCGCACCCCAACGACAACCCCAGGAAACTCTTGCCCAGGTTGTCGATCACATCCTCGTTCATCAGGTGCAGACTGTGGTCGATATCGTGTCCGAAGCGCCTCGCCACAGCCAGATACCCCGTGGCGATCACGCCCTCGTTCCGGCGTTCCAGACTTTCATCCGCCCGCAACAGGTCGCCTCCGATCTGCAACCGCGCGAACTCGCGGAACGACAGGTCGCGATTGAAGGCGTCAATCACCCAGTTCCGATAGCGCCAGGCATGCGGCAAGGGGCGATCCGAATTCTCGCCCGCCGTGTCGGCGTAGCGCACGACATCCAACCAATGCCTTCCCCAACGCACGCCGTACTCCGGCGAAGACAGCAACCGTTCGACGACCTTCGCGAAAGCCCCGGGTGATTCATCCGCCAGAAACTCGGCGACTGCTTCAGCCGTGGGAGGCAGGCCGGTCAAATCGTAGGTCGCCCGCCGAATCAAGGTCCGTTTGTCCGCCGGGGCGGCAGGCGTCAAGGAACGCGCCTTGAGATCCCGGTCAAGAAACGCATCGATCGTCGCCGGCGTGGGATGGGCCGTCGGATCCGGCAAAGGCTGAAAAGACCACCAAGCCTTCGCCTCGGCGCGTTCCATCCCGCCGATCACGTCGACCTCATCCGCGACGGCGCCCAGTGAAAGCGCGACACACGCCAAGCCCATGGGCACAGATGCAGGCCGCCAAAACATTCCGCGATTCTGCCGGAAACCGTCGCGACAAATCAAGGATGCGGAGTCCATCCATGCCCCGTTCAAATCCGTCATCGACGCCACCGAGGTTTCCCGCCTATGCTCCAAATCCTTATGAATTTGCGGATTCCTGCCCTCGCTTTTTCGCTTCTTGTTGCGACGACCGCCTTCGTCACCGAAGCCGCGTCCCGCAAGGACCGTCCCAACATCATCCTGATCATGACCGACGATCAGGGCCACGGCGACCTCGGCTTCCATGGCAACCCGAAGATCCGCACGCCCCGGATCGACCGGCTCGCCGGCGAGAGCGTCCGATTCGAAAACTTCTTTGTCTCCCCGGTCTGCGCCCCGACCCGGGCCAGCCTGATGACCGGCCGCTACAACTACCGCACCGGGGTCGTCGACACCTGGCTCGGTCGCGCCATGATGCACGGGGACGAAGTCACCATCGCCGAGATGCTCAACGAGGCCGGCTATCGCACAGGCATCTTCGGCAAGTGGCACCTGGGCGACAACTATCCCCTGCGGCCGATGGACCAGGGCTTCGACGAATCGCTGGTGCACATGGGCGGCGGCATCGCGCAGCCTTCCGATCCGCCCGGCAACGCCTACTTCAATCCAACGCTCAGCGAGAACGGGAAAGAGGTGGAAACCAAGGGCTATTGCACGGATGTCTTCACCCAGGCGGCGATGGTGTTCATCAAGAAGAACCGGAGGCGCCCCTTCTTCGTCTATATCCCCTACAACGCGCCGCACACTCCGCTGCAGGTCCCCAATGTCTACGAACAGACCTACCAGCAGATGGACCTTTCGCCTTCCGCATTCCCCCAAACCGGCCGCCCGGTCGCGAAGATCGACAAGGACACCACCGCCAAGGTCTATGGGATGGTCGAAAACATCGACGACAACGTGGGCGACCTGCTGGATCACCTGGAGGATCTCAAACTGGATGAAAAGACCGTGGTCATCTTCCTGACCGACAACGGCCCGCAACAACCGCGATACAACAGCGGCCTGCGCGAACGCAAGGGCAGCGTCTACGACGGCGGCATCAAGGTCCCCATGTTCGTCCGCTGGAAGAACAACCTCCCCGCCGGACGCCGCTACAATCTCATCGCGGCCCACATCGACATCGCGCCCACCATTCTCGACCTTTGCGGCGTCACGGCCCCGAACAACGTCCTGTTCGACGGGATCAGTCTGCATCCGCTGCTCACCCTCCAACCCGGCGACAAACTCTCCTGGAGCAATCGCACACTCTACTTCCAATGGCATCGCGGCGACGCGCCCGAACGCTATCGCGCCTTCGCCGCCCGTTCGCAGAACTACAAGCTCGTGCAGGCTCTCGGCCGCGGCGACGGGGCCTTCCCCGCCAACCCCAGGTTCGAACTCTTCGACATGGTCAACGACCCCTACGAACAGAACGATCTTTCAGCCGATTACCCCGATCTCGTCCGTGACATGAAGCGCGACTACGACCAATGGTTCGACGATGTCAGCGCCACCCGCGGCTACGAACCGCCCTGGATCTACCTCGGCTCCGTCAAACAGAACCCCACCACCCTCACCCGGCAGGATTGGCGCGGCCCGCGCGCGAGTTGGCGCTCAGACGGACTCGGCTATTGGGAGACCTACATCGAGCGCGACGGAACCTACGAGTTCAATCTCCGCTTCGCAGAATTGCCGGACAGGGGCTCCATCCACCTCAAGATCGGCGAAGTCGCCGATTCCTCCCGCGTCTCCAGAGGCTCGAAAGAGCACACCTTCAAGTCGGTAAAACTCCAGGAAGGCCATGGCCGCGTGGAAGCCTGGATCGACATCGCCGGCGCCACCCACGGCGTGCATTACGTGGACGTGCGCCGGGTGAGAAGGTAGGTCATCCCAATCCCCGTGGCAGCCGACGCAAGGAGGCTCACGTCAAGGATTTGAGGCTCGTCGACTTGGCTGCTACGAGTCAGTGAATCACGCGGCGCAGCCGCGCTATCTGTGTCGCTCCAGTTGCTGCCGCCTCACGGCAGCCTTGATTCCATCCTCCCCTCCGATTGTCACTCGATCACTTTCCCAAACAATCTCCCCATACTTCCTGACCGCTTCCCCCTTGTCCTTGGCCGTGCCCAATAGTCCAAAGTCATGGAAATAGGAACTGCCTCCAATGCAACCCCTTGCTGACACATCGAGCACGCCATTCTGGCCAGGGTCAACCGCCGTTACCTGAACCTGATAGATCCATAGGTTCGTGCTGTCCATCGGCGTCCCCCATGACACCGCTATCAGTTCGAAAGCTGGATCTGCATCATCCTCTCGAAACGCGAAAATCAGAAGAATGCCTCCGAGCGCCACTGACGCAACAACGCCAATGCCCATGCCTCCAATCCACGGCATGAATTTCTTCAACTTCGGCATGATTTAGTTTCCTCCTCAATTCCGACTTTTCATCCCCCAGAAACACCCACGTTTTCGCACGTCCTACAGGAACTTCACACAAACCGGCGTGGGCGCCTCGGCGGAATGGCCGGTGGGTTTCAGCTTTCCGGTTTTCGGATCAATTCGAAACACGACCAGGTTGCCGGACTTCTGATTCGCGGCGATGAGGAAGGTCCCGGTCGGATCGACGCCAAAATTGCGCGGAATTTCGCCGCCGGTGGATTCGTTCTGAATCCGTTTCAACGCGCCGGTCTTCTGGTTGACCCGAAACACCGCGATGCTGTTGTGCCCGCGGTTGGAACAATAGACGAATCTCCCATTCGGATGAACCTGAACCTCGGCGGCGCTGTTGCCGGGCACGGGCCCGTCGGGCAACGTAGAGACAGTCTCCCCCGCCTTCAGTCCGCCATTTCCGGCCGCATAGGCGAACGGCGTCACTTCGGACGTCATCTCCAGGTTGGTAAAGGCGAGCCTGCCATTCGGATGAAAGGCGAAATGGCGCGGTCCGCCGCCAGGCTTCGTCTTGGCGAACGGCTGCCCGCCGCCTTTCAGCGATCCCTTCTCCGCGTCGAAGCGATAGATCATGACTTTGTCCATGCCCAGGTCCGCCACGACAGCGTAACGATTGTCGTTCGAGACATTGATCGAATGCGCGTGCGGGCCCTTCTGCCGGCGAGGATTCACGCTCGATCCCTCGTGCTGCACGAACGCGCTCGCCTCGCCGAGCCCGCCATCGCGCTTGATCGGCAGGACAGACACGCTGCCGCCGCCATAATTGGCGACCAGGACATGGCGACCGGTCTTGTCGACCACCAGGTGGCCGGGACCGCCGCCGCCGGACAATTGGTCGTTCAGCAGGGTCAGCTTCCCGCTCTTGCGATCAATCGAGAACGCGCTGACGCCGCCGCTCTTCCTCCCCTTGAAATCGCCCACCTCATTCGCGGCATAGAGAAACTTCCCGTTCGAATGAATCGCGAGGAACGACGGACTGACCGTCTCCGCCGCCAGACCTCTGGGCGTCAGTTCCCCCGTCTTCAGGTTCAGTCGAAAGGCATAGATCCCCTTGCTCGCGCCGCGGGTGTAGGTCCCAACGTAGACCCACATTGAATCCGTGGCTTCGGCGGCATTCAGATCCTTCAAGCCCCCCCCGGCCACAAAGGCGCCCAAGGCCAACTGTTGAGTAAATATTCTACGGTTCATGATTCGGGATACTGATCACTGACTACTGATTACTGACCACTGATTACTGACCTCCGCCTATCCGCTTCCCTCCGCCCCGAGCAGCAACTCCAGATAAGGCAGGTCCGCCGGCGAAGTCGCCTTGGGATTGGGTTCAGAGAATTCAACCAGCTTCACGGGTTGGCCGATCAACTCGCAGGCGGCGGTGTCGTCCGTGATCGCAACGCCCCGCCGCTTCACCTCGTCCAACGCTTTCCTGATCACATCGATCTGAAAGGTCTGCGGCGTCTGCACCGCCCACAGGCGCGAACGTTCCGGATGGCCGGAAATGGTGGAACCGTCGTCGCATTCCTTGATGGTGTCGGTCACGCGCTGCGCCGCCACGGCCGCGCCCGTGGCTTGCGCCGCCTCGACGGTCGCGCGGATCAGTTCCCCCGTCACACACGGCCTCGCCGCATCATGGATGGCGACTATCCGGGATTCCTCCGAAACCGCAGCCAACCCATTGCCCACGGAATCCTGCCGTTCCTTCCCCCCCGGCACACAACGCCAGGGCTTCGTTGTTCCTATATCCGCGGCCATCCTCTCGAATTCCCCCTGCATGCCGTCGCGCGCCACCACGACAATTTCATCGACCACATCCGCCGCATCAAGACGTCGCCACGTGTGCTCGACAATGGACCGCCCCGCCACTTCGAGGAACAGCTTGTCGATGTTGGCGCCCATGCGTGTGCCCTTGCCGGCCGCGACCATGACTACAGAAACCATGGCCGGAGTCTGAGCCGGGAAGCTTCCAATATTCAACGCCAAACGCCCGATCGCGTTCTCATTCCCCGACCACCGAAGACGAGCACAACCGCAGGCTGGCCGCACACGCGCGCGTGGATGATCCTGAATGGCAACCGATGACAGGACGCTCCGGGGAAATGCAATTGGAATGAGCGACAACCTTCAGGCCGGGGCGCGGAATTCATTCCGCTTCAACCTCCGACAACCCGATGCCCGGGGAATCGCCGCAAACTTGAATCCATCCAGCGTTGAAGCGGAATAAATTCCGCGCTCCACTTCCCACATGGAATCGCACACCCTGCCGCCCAACGTACAACATTGATCCCGTCCCGCTGCGAACGTATAAGCTCAGGCAGTCCCAAGCCCGAACCGTGAAAATGAATCGAAGCGCGCTCAATCTCTCCCTCCTTGCCTTCCTGGCCTGCTCTTGTTTCAACGCCGCCGCCGCGCCCTCGGCTCAGGCCGCCGCCAAACCCAACGTCGTGCTGATTCTCGTCGACGATCTCGGCTGGATGGATCTCAGTTGCCAGGGCAGCGGCTACTACGAGACCCCCAACATTGATCGACTGGCGAAGGAAGGCATGCGGTTCACCGACGCCTACGCGGCCTGCGCGGTGTGTTCCCCGACCCGGGCGGCCGTCCTCACCGGACGCTACCCCGCCCGCACGGGCATCACCGATTGGATCCGCGCGCGCTTCCAAGGCGGCAAGATCCCCGCCGATAAAAAGAACCCGACCCAGTATGTCGGCAACCGCAAACTCCTCTGCCCGCCCAATCCGCTGTGGATGGAGCGCGAGGAAGTCACCATCGCCGAACTGCTCAAGCCCGCCGGCTACACATCCTGCCACATCGGCAAATGGCACTTGGGCCCCGATGACTGGTATCCGGAACATCAGGGATTCCACCTCAACATCGGCGGCTGCGACTACGGCCAACCGCCCAGCTACTTCGATCCCTATTCCAAACCGAAGCAGGGCGACATCCCCACCCTCAAACCGCGCAAGGAGGGCGAATACCTCACCGACCGCGAAGGCGACGAAGCGGCCATGTTCATCCGCGACCATGCCGCGAAGCCGTTTTTTCTCTACTACGCCCCCTATGCCGTCCATACGCCCATCCAGGCGCGCAAGGACCTGAAGGAACGCTACGAGGCCAAGAAGAAGATCACCCAGAAGAACGCCGCCTACGCCGCCATGGTTCACAGCCTCGACGACGCGGTCGGCAGGATCCTCGACACCCTCGACGAACTCAAACTGACCAAGGACACGCTCGTCATCTTCACCTCCGACAACGGCGGCCTCGACAATAATGACAACCCCACGGACAACGCCCCGCTGCGCGCCGGCAAGGGGACGCCCTACGAGGGCGGCATTCGCGTCCCCTTCATCGCCCGCTGGCCCGGCCAGATCACCGCCGGCGCGATCAGCCGCCAACCGGTCATCAGCGTCGATTGCCTGCCCACCATTCTCGAGGCAACCGGCGTCAAACCGCCCAAGGGCGTGGAACTCGACGGCGTGTCCCTGCTCTCCCTCCTTCGCGGCAGCGGCAAGAAGCGCCTCGAGCGGGACTCGCTCTTCTGGCACTTCCCCCACTACCGCGGCCGCAACATCGTTCCCTACAGCATCATCCGTCGCGGACCGTGGAAACTGATCAAGCGGCACGACGGCTCCGGAGCGGAGTTGTTTCATCTGAACAAGGACCGCGCTGAAACCAACGACCTCTCCAATCAGATGCCGCAGATCGTCCGCGCCCTGGACAACGAACTCGCCCA
>JAYPGD010000084.1:0-3683 GCA_038126655.1 Verrucomicrobiales bacterium | reverse complement strand
GCCCACCACCTCAAGCAGGTCGGAGCCCGCATGCCCAAACCCAACCCCAACTTCAAGAAATGAAGCCCTCCACCAACATTTCCGCAGCCCTCGCCGCCTCGGCCCTCGTTCTTCTCACGGCGCACGCCGCAACCGCCGCCGAGTCCGCCTTCCAACTCGATTGGTCAAAGGACGGCGTCCTCGTTCGCGAAGGGGATCAGAAGGTCTTCTTCTATCAACGCGCGCCCAAGTCGCTCGACGGCAAATACACGCGGGCCAATTACCTCCACCCCGTCTACGACCTGGACGGCCAGGTAATCACGGACGACTTCCCCAAGGACCACTACCACCACCGGGGCATCTTCTGGGCCTGGCACTACTTCGAACACAACGGCGAAAAGATCGGCGACCCCTGGAGTTGCAAGGACATTTCCTGGGATGTCGTCAATGTGGAACAGGCCCGGGGCAGGGAGCGCAACTCCATCACGCTCCAGGCCGATGTGGTCTGGAAATCCAAGAAACGCGTCTCCGAATCTGCCGCCTTCAACGCCGGCGAACAATTCATGCCCCTCGTCAAGGAAACCACCTTCATCCGCGTCCACCAGGCCGAGGCCGATCATCGCAAGATCGACTTCGAGATTCGCCTGCGGGCCCTGGTCGACAACCTCAAGCTCGGCGGCTCCGAGGACGACAAGGGCTACGGCGGTTTCTCCACCCGCATCAAACTGCCCAAGGATCTGCAGTTCGTGGGCCGCAACGGCGCGGTCGAACCGCACCGACTCGCGGTCGAGGGCGGCCCCTGGCTGGACTTCTCCGGCTCACTGAACGACACCGGCAAGACGACCGGCCTGGCCATCCTCCAACATCCCACCCTGCCCGACTTCCCGCAGAAGTGGATCCTCCGCCGCAAGACCAGCATGCAGAATCCCCAATGGCCCGGAAACCAGCCCGTGCTCCTGCCGACCGACAAGCCCATCGTCCTCCGCCATCGCATCGTCATCCATCGCGGCGACGCCACGACCGCCGACATCGACCGCCTTCAGCGCCAATACGAGAAGGAGCCCAGCCCCCTGGCCAAGATGCGCTTCGCCAGCCCCGCCAAAACCACCCTCCCCGGAGCGCGCACCGAGATCTACAAGACCGTGGATGGAAACAAACTCCCGATCCACATCTACGAGCCCAAGGGCCACAAGGCCGGCGACAAACGACCCGCCATCGTGTTCTTCTTCGGCGGCGGCTGGAAAAACGGCGCCCCGGGGCAGTTCGAACACCACTGCAAGTATCTCGCCTCCCGCGGCATGGTCGCCATGACCGCCGAATATCGCGTCCTATCACGCCACGGCGTGCGGGCCATCGATTGCTACATGGACGCCAAGTCCGCCATGCGCTGGGCGCGGGCCAATGCTGAACGGCTCGGCATCGATGGCACCCGCCTGGCCGCCGGCGGCGGTTCGGCCGGCGGCCATCTGGCGGGAGCCTTGGGGACGATTCACCACCTCGGCGATCCTGCAGGAGCCAAGCACATCAGCTCTGTTCCCGACGCGCTCGCATTGTTCAATCCCGCCCTCGTCGTGGCGGCAATCGAGAAGAAGGACCTCCCCTTCGATCACGAGAAACTCTTGGGCATGTCCTACCGCATGGGCGTTCCGTCAGAACAACTCTCCCCTTGGCACAACATCGCCAAGGGCCAACCGCCCGCCATCATTTTCCACGGCAAGGCAGACCCCACCGTGAAATACGCCACCGCCGAGTGGTTCGACCAGAAATACAAGGCCGCGGGAAACCAATGCCGCCTGGTCGGCTACGATGGCGAAGTCCACGGCTTCTTCAATTACGGCAAAGGCGGCAACAAGATGTTCGCCGCCACCGTCGAGGAAATGGACCGGTTCTTCATCGAACTTGGTTGGCTGAAAGGCAAACCGAGCGTGGCGCGTTTTCTCATGTAGGCGTTCCCAACAGATTGCCGTCACGACGGGTCTGGGATATGCTGTCCGGCGATCCGTGACCCTGTCGCACTCATGAAACGCATTCTGACCCTGCTCATTTCCGTCGCTGGAACCGCCGCCGCGACCGCCTCGCTCACCCTGCCCATCTCCGTGACCGAACACACGGAATCCGCGACGGCAATCTGCGTCGCCGAGGTCGAACGGCTGCATTCCTACGAAACCGCCGATTCCAGCCAGATCTTCACCACGGTCACCCTGCGCGTCGTCGAACCGCTCAAAGGGACGTTTCCGCAACGCGTGAAGCTCAAACAACCGGGCGGCGTGGTCGGCCAACGCGGCCAATTCCAGAGCGACACGCCCAATCTCAAACCCGGCGAGCTGCGCCTCTTCTTTCTGGGGCGCCGCGACGACGGTTCGCTCTACGCCCTCAACGGTTCCACGAGCGCGCAGCGCCTGCCGGACAGCTCCACCGGCGGCGACTACGGCCCCTATTTCAATCGGATCATCGCGAGCATCCGGGCAGGCGCAACCGGCGGCGAAGACGTGACCGATCAGGCCGGTTCGAACGTGGCGCCCCAGGGCATCGGCGGTTTCCTCGATGACGCCGGCGCGCCCGGACGCTTCCTGAGACCGGACCTCGGGCTTCCCATCCAGGTCATCACCGACATGAGCGTCCTGCCCTCCGGAATGACCACGCAACAGGCGACCACCGCCCTGAACAACGCGCTCAATGCCTGGGCGAATGTCACCTCGCTGACCTTCAAGGTCGAGGGCGACGAGGCCTTTGGCCAGGCCGCCAATGCCATCAACGCCGACGACGGCAAGCTGCGCATCCAGTTCCACGACAGCTTCGATGTCGTCCCCGCCGGCTCCACGCTGGGCATCGGCGGCCGCGGCGTCACCCTCTCCGCCGGCTCAGGCGGCAAGGTCGGTTCCCTCGATTTTTTCGTGGCCAATGAAGGCTACGTGGTCATGGACCACACCAAGACCTCGCTTGAGGATCCGGTCCTGTTCGAGGAGGTGTTGACCCACGAGGTCGGTCACGCCCTCAGCCTTGCCCACAGCAGCGAATCCGATCCTGAAAACGACACCCAACTCTTTCAGGCCATGATGTACAAGACCGCCAAGGACGACGGTCGCGGAGCCACGCTCGGGACGCACGACATCACCGTCATCCGCCAAGCCTACCCCGAGAACAACACCCCGCCGGCCGGATTCGATCGCGTGATCCGCGGCATCACCTTCAGCGGAACCCACCCCGTTCCCGTTCCCAACAGCGTGTCCTTGTCCGGCTTCGACCTGCAGGGAGACTCATTGACCGTGACCTCCGTTTCCACCATGACCGTCGGATCCGGAACCATCGCTGTGAACGGGAACAGCGTTGAATACACGCCGGGACGGCTATTCCAAGACAACCCGGGAAACAACAGCCCCAATTCCTTTTTTGAGAAACTTGAATTCCGTTTCTCTGACGGCGTCAACCTGTCGCCAACCGTAACCATCCGCGTCATCTCCCTGCTGGGTGACACAGAACCCGCCACGCCCGATGGACTGCCTGACAGCTGGATGACCACCCATTTCGGCGCCACCGCCCCCACCCCAGGAACCTCCTCCACCGTCGACGACCCCGACAATGACGGCTACACCAACCTTGAGGAATACCTCGCCGGAACAGATCCGAACGACGTGAATTCGCATCCCAGGATCACAACCTTCTCCCCCACCCAGATCCAGTGGACCGGCCAGTTGTTCGACTAC
>JAYPGD010000083.1:8931-15316 GCA_038126655.1 Verrucomicrobiales bacterium | reverse complement strand
GTCCGGGTCTCGGGCAGTGAAATCAGCCTGGATCTCGGCGGCGGCGCGGTCGTGGTCGAGAACGCCGGCGGCACGCTGCTGCTGACGCCGAACGGCATGGCCGCCGACTTGATGGGAACGGTAGCGGTCAATGTGCCCGGTGTTTCGGCCGAAGGCATGTTCCGCGTGCAGATCAACAACACGATGGCCGCGGTCAACGACGCCTCGCTCGGACTGGATCTTCCGGCCGGTCCTTATCTCAAGGTCGAGGGAACCGGGGTGGCGTTGAATGTCGTGGGCCAGAAGCTGAGCGGCGACTTTGCCTTCGAGAGCCGCACCGAGGGGGTGGAACAGGTCGTCGATATCACCCTCGCCAATATCTATATCGGTCTGGGCGACGGCACGACGGATTTCGTCAGCGTCTCAAATGGGGCCGGAATGTTGACCGTGCGTCCCACGGGCATCGCCGGAAACTTCAGCGGCGACGTCGCCATGAACATCCCGGGCGTCACTTTCGCGGGAACCTTCCGCGTGGCCGTCGATACCACGGACCCGGCCAACCAATACGTGCGGATCGAAGGTTCGAACGTTCGGCTCGATATCGCCGGTCAGCGATTGGGCGGGAACTTCTCCTTCGAACAGACCACCGCCATGGGCGGCGCCAGCGTCGTGCGCGTGGCGGTCAGTGATCTGAACCTGGCCATCGGCGACGGCGACAACACCTACATTTCCGTTTCCAACGGCAGCGGACAGTTCCTCATCACTGACGCGGGCATCGCCGCCTCCCTCGAGGTGCAACCGACCTTCAATCTTCCGGGCGTCACACTGAACGGCGGCACAGTCAAACTGCAGATCAACAACACCATGGCCGCGGTGAACGAAACCTTCAGTGTTGGCGGATCGAACGTCACTCTGACTCTGCCGGCCGGGCCGTTCATGCGCGTTGAAGTCGTCGGCGCCATGCTTCGGATCGGCGCCGCCGGCGGTCCGGAATTGAGCGGCGACTTCGCCTTCGAACAAGCCACCAAGGCCGACGGAACGCAGGTCACCAAGATCGGCCTGAGCAAGATTGCGGTCACCTTTGACGGCCAAGGATTGATGAATGGCGAAGGCGGTTTCGTCGTCACCCCGACCGGCATTGCGGGGCTGCTCTCCGGCGATCTCGACATCCAGGCTTCGGGCGCCAGCGCAGCTGGGCGTCTCGGCCTCCGGGTGAACAAGACCGGCGTCGCGATCGACGAGACCATCCAGGTCGGCGGCCGCACGATTTCGATCTTCTTCAACGAGAACGAAACGGACCTCTTCGCCTTCTTCGCCGAGAACCTTTCCCTGAACATTGGCGATTTCGTCACCATCGAGGGCAGCGTCAGCTTCACCAGTTCGGGCGGGCGGGATGTGTTCGCCGGTTCGGATCTGCTGATATTCATCGGACGCGGGCCGGTCAAGCTGCCCTCCGGCGAGATCAATCCGGACGCGAAGGGCGTCCTGCTCTCGAATGCGTCCATTGGACTGATCAAGCATGCGAATGGGACCTTCTCCCTCAACGCGACCGGCACGGTTTCCATCCTCGGCGTTCCAGGCGTCAAAATCTCCGGCGATGCGCGCGTCCGTTTCAACAACTCCGGCGTCGCGGTGAACGAAACCCTGACCATCCCGAGCCTCGACGGACCGGGGACGGAGATCGTTGTGCGCTTCGATACGCCGGACGTGGTCACCAGCTTCAGCGGTTCCAACCTCAACCTCGAGATCGGCGGCGTCACGCTTACCGGCGCATTCGACTTCGGCAAACTGACCGACGGCCCGTTCGCTGGCGCCACCAAGATCACCGCGTCGGATGTCTCGTTCTCAATCGGCGGCGCGGTGAACATCACCAACGCGGGCGGAACCTTGCTGTTGACCAACGCCGGAGTCGTGGCGGACCTGCAGGCCTCCGTCGGAATCAATGTTCCCGGCGTCACGCTCGACGGCGACTATCGCGTCCAGATCAACCAGACCGGGGCGGCCGCGGTGGATGCGTCGCTTGGGTTGAATCTCCCTGCCGGCCCCTACTTCCGCGTTGAGGGCCTCAATGTCGGGCTGAATGTCTTCGGGCAACGCCTCTCCGGCAACTTCTCCATCGAGAAACAGACCACCGCTGCGGGCGGTCAGATCACCCGCATCGGCTTGTCGCAGGTCGAACTGCATCTGGGCGACGGCTCCAATGATCTGATCAGCGTGACCAACGGATCCGGCGCGTTGTTCATCACGGCCGGCGGCCTCGCCGGTCAGTTCGGCGGCGCCATTTCCACGTCCCCGAGCCTGGGCATCACCCTGGAAGGCAGCTTCAAGGTCGCCATCAATACGAACGCGACCGCAGTCATGGAAACGATCACGATCGGTTCCGAGAGTCAGGAGCTCAACCTTCCCGCCGGACCGTATCTGCGGATCGAAGGGCAGGGCGTCAAGTTGGCCCTGCTCGGTCAGTCAATTCACGGCGACTTCGTCTTCGAGCAGATGACGGCGCCCGATGGCGGCGCGGTCACCAAGGTGGCCGTGGCCAACGCCGGCATCTCCTTGGGCGACGGAACGAACGATTTCCTCACCTTGTCGAACGTCAATGGCGCGTTCGTTCTCACGCCGACCGGCATTGCCGGACGCGTCGGCGGTGATGTCTCGGTGAACATTCCGTCGGTCTCCGTCTCCGGTTCGCTGGAATTGGAGATCAACAACAGTGGCATGGCGGTCGACGAGACCTTCCTGGTGGGCGGCGAGACGCAGTCCGTGGTGATGGCCGCCGGGCAGTATTTGCGCGTGGCCGGTCGCGGCGTCAATGTGAACATCGCGGGCCAGAAATTGCGCGGCGATTTCACGTTCGAGCAACGCATGGAAGGCGCGGCGCAGGTCGTCATGGTGACGCTGAACAACGTCTATCTCGGGCTCGGCGACGGCACGACCGACTTTGTCAGCATCTCCGGCGGAATGGGGATGCTGACGATCACCCAGACCGGCATCGCCGGAAACTTCAGCGGGTCGCTGGCGGTGCATGTGCCGGGAGTCAGCCTCACCGGCGATTTTGCTGTGGCGCTCGACACCACCAATCCCGCGGCGCCCTACGTGCGGATCGAAGGCGATAATGTGGATCTGAACGTCGCCGGACAGAAACTCAGCGGCGACTTCACCATCGAACAGGCGACCACCACTACGGGGACGCAGATCGTTCGCATCGGGGTGGCCAACCTGAACATCTCGCTTGGCGGCGGAGCGGTGCAGGTGAATGACGGCGACGGCCTGCTGGTCCTGACCGATACCGGCGTGGCCGCGAGCTTCGCACTGGGGTCAACGACCGGCGCCAATCCGGCCGTGGTCTTCGATCTCGGCAACCCGGCATTCGCCCTGACTGTCAATACGGTCAAACTTCGGATCAACACCACCATGACCGCGGTGAACGAGTCGCTCACCGTGGGCAATTCCACCCAGACGGTGGATGTGCCGGGCGGTCCCTATGTGCAGGTGGAAGTCCTCGGCGCCTCGCTCGATGTCGCCGGCGCGGTGACCATCGCGGGAGACTTCCTCTTCGAGCAGGCGACCCTGGCCAACGGCGGCATGGCGACCCGCATCGGCATTGCCAACGCGAAGCTCCAGTTCGACGGCCAGGGCATCACCAACGGCGAGGGCGGCTTCCTGATCCTCGACTCGGGCATCGCGGGCGTTCTCTCAGGCGATATCGATCTGAGCGTCGGCGGCGCCACGGTTGAGGGACGTCTCGGATTCCGGATCAACAAGACTGGCGTGGCGATCGATGAGAACCTCACCTTCGGCGACAATGAGATCCTCATCCGTTTCGACGAAATGGAGAAGGATGTCATCCAGATCTACGGCGAAAACCTGGCCTTCAACATCGGCAAATTCGCCACGATCGAGGGCAGCGTCAGTTTCACCACGCGCGCCGATGGCAGCGCGGTGTTCGCCGGCAAGGACCTCCTGGTCTTCCTGGGCGACGGCCCGGCCCGCTTGCCGGACGGTGAACTCAATCCGAATGCCACTGGCGTGCTGCTCCGCGACGCGCGCGTCGGACTGCTCAAGTTTGCTGACGGCACGCTCGCATTGAGCGCCTCGGGCACGGTCGAGGTCGTTGGCATCAGCGGTTTCAGTATTTCGGGCGACGCCTCGATCGAGTTCAACAACTCGGGCCTGTCGGTGGACGAGTCCCTGAACATCCCCGGCAGCGCCGAGGATCCGATCAACGTGAAATTCGCGACCGGCGCCTTCAAGGCGAAGTTCGCCGCGATGAATGTGGATGTGAACATCCTGGGTCAGACCCTGACCGGCGACTTCAGCTATGAGCAGGTAGGCGACGGCCCGGTCAACGACATCGCGATCGCGGCGGCCAATGTGAACCTCGACCTTGGCAACGGCGCGGTGAAGGTCGTCGACGCGCGGGGCATCATCCTGCTGAAGCCCACGGGAACGGCCGCCGAATTGTCAGGCACGCTGCTGGTCAATGTGCCGGGAGTGAGTTTCACTGGTCAGTTCGGCCTGATGATCAACACCTCCGGCGTCGCGGTGAATGAAACCTTCCTTGCCAACGGCGAGACCGTCACGCTCAACCTCCCCGCCGGGCCTTATCTCCGCGTGGAGGGCAACGGCGTCAGCCTCAATATCGCGGGCCAGACCCTCTCGGGCGACTTCGCCTTCGAGCAGGTGACGCTCGCCAATGGAACGCAGCAGACCTCGATCGTGGCGTCGAAGGTGAACCTCGCGCTCGGCGACGGAACGAACACTTTCATCAGCCTGACCGAAGGACGCGGAGCCTTCCTGCTGACCGCCGACGGCATGGCCGGCCGCCTTTCCGGCACGGTCACGGCCAACATCCCGGGAGTCAGCTTCAATGGCGATTTCTCACTGGCCATCAACAACACCCGCCAGGCCGTCAACGCCGACTTTACCGTCGGCGGCGAGACGGTGAACCTGAATGTGCAGGCCGGACCTTACGTGCGCATCGAAGGCGTCGGCGTCGAGTTGAACATCCTGGGTCAGACCCTGCGCGGCGACTTCGCCTTCGAGCAGGCCGAGACGACCGGCGTGACGCCGGAACAGGTCGTGCGCCTATCGGTGAACAATGTGGAGCTTCACCTCGGCGATGGAACGACGAATTTCGTCAGCATCACCGAAGGCTCCGGAGCCTTCCTTGTCACCAGCGCCGGGTTGGCCGGCTCGATCGGCGGCACAGTTGGAGTCAATGTCCCGGGCGTCTCGCTCTCCGGTTCCTTCTCCATCGCGATCAACAACACCATGGCGGCGGTGAATGAGTCATTCCGCGTGGGGACCTCCACGGTGAACCTGACCGTGCCGGCCGGGCCTTACGTTCGGATCGAAGGCAAGGGCGTGAACTTGAACATCGCCGGCCAGACCCTCAGCGGCAACTTCGCCTTCGAACAGTCGGTCCGCGCCGATGGTTCGCAGATCGTCAAGGTGTCGGCGACAGACGTGACGCTGCACTTGGGCGGCGCGACTCCGATCGTCAGCCTCACCGGCGGCGAAGGCGCTTTCCTCATCACGCCCGAAGGCCTGGCCGGCCGCATCGGCGGCTCCGTCTCGGTCAATGTTCCAAGCGTCGCGTTCTCCGGTCACTTCGAGTTGGAGATCAACAACACCATGGCTGCGGTGAACGAGACCATCCCCGGCCTCGCACAGCCCCTCACCCTGCCGGTCGGTCCGTTCCTGAAGGTCTCCGGCTCGAATGTGATGTTGGATGTTCTCGGTCAGCGCTTGAAGGGCGACTTCGTCTTCGAACAGATGACCAACGCCGCTGGTCAGCAGATCGTGCGCGTCGGCGCGAGCAATGTGATGCTCTCGTTGGGCGGCGCCCCTGGCGAAGACGCGCTGGTCGAAGTCAGCGCCGGCTCCGGCCTGTTCGTCCTCACGCCCTCCGGCATCGCCGGCAGCCTGACCGCGACCGTCGCGGTCAATGTCACGGGCGTCGAGTTCAGCGGCAGCTTCACGGTCGATATCAACAACCGCCTGGTGGCCGTCAAGGAGAGCATGAACGTCAACGGTTCGACACTGATGCTCGACCTGCCCGCCGGTCCGTTCCTCCGCGTCACCGGCAACGACGTCAGACTGACCGTGCTCGGCCAGACCCTCTCCGGCGACTTCCTCCTGGAGCAGTACACCAATCCGTCCGGAACCCAGTATACCCGGGTCGCCGCTTCCAATGTGCGCCTGGCCCTGACCGATGGAACCAACCAGATCCTTGAAGTCAGCAACGCCGAAGGTTACTTCCTGTTCAATGACGCGGGCATGGCCGGCAGCCTCAGCGGCGATGTCGCGGTGACCATCCCGGGAGTCACGCTGACCGGAACACTCGGCCTCCAGATCAACAACACCGACGCCGCGGTCAAGGAGGTCTTCACCATCCGCACGGTGG
>JAYPGD010000083.1:8623-8911 GCA_038126655.1 Verrucomicrobiales bacterium | reverse complement strand
TACCTGCGTCTCACGGGAGACGACATGAAACTCGCTATTGCGGGCGTCACCCTGTCCGGCAATTTCTCCTTCGAAAAGCGAGCCACCCTGGGCGCCGACGACACCGCAAACACCATGGACGACGGCACGGCGATCTTTGTCGCCGCCAGCGAGATCGAGTTCGGCATCGGCGACGGCAACAGCGATTTCGTAAGAGTCACCCAGGGCTCGGGAGCCTTCGGTAGCCGCGACGGCTCCATGGCCGGCGAACTCGGCGGAAATGTGGCGGTCGATATTCCGGGAGTCGAA
>JAYPGD010000083.1:0-8613 GCA_038126655.1 Verrucomicrobiales bacterium | reverse complement strand
GAGTTCGACGGCGACTTCATGGTTCAGATCAACAACGGATCCAAGGCGGTCAACGAGAAGCTCAAGGTGGGCGGCGAGACGGTTGTATTGAATCTGCCGGCCGGTCCGTTCCTGCGGATCGAGGGCGGCACGGCAACCCCGATCGAAATGACCATTGCCGGCCAGAAGATCGGCGGCTCCTTCGCCATCGAACAGACCAAGGCCGCCGGCGCCGACGGAACACTCGGCACCATGGACGACACGCAGGTCATCTCCGTGGCCGTCAGCAACCTCACCTTGAAACTCGGCGCGGGCGGAACAGATTTTGTCGCCGTCAACGACGGTTCCGGCGCGTTGTTGATCGATGGCGCCGGCATTGCCGCCGACTTCACGCTCAGCGACGTGGATTTCAACATCCCGGGCATTTCGGTGACGGCCAGCACGATCCGGTTCCAAATCAACACGCAGCCCAACGCGGTCAAGGAGACCTTCAAGGTCGGGCAGGGCAGCGTCAGCCTCGACCTGCCTCCTGGATCCTTCATTGGCGTAATGATCGAGGGCGCGAGCCTGCAGATCGGCGGCGGGTCCGGTCCGATGATCTCCGGCAATTTCTTCTTCGATCAGAGCTCCCGCGACGACGGGCAGGGCGGCACAGTCAGCGTGACGCGCATCGCGATGAGCGACGTCGCCATTACCGTGGACGATCAGGGCATCACCGAGGGAACCGGCGCCTTCGTGATCCTGCCGGCCGATCCGGCCATCCCGGGATCCGGCGGCATCGCGGGCACGTTGTCCGGAAAGGTGGCCGTCGGCGCAGGCGGCGCCAGCGCAAGCGGCAGCCTCGGCCTCAAGATCAACAAGACCAAACAGGCGGTCGACGAAACCATCGTCATCGGCGGCCGCACGATCCGCATCCACTTCGCGGACGGCGCGGATGTCTTCCAGTTCTTTGGGAGTCTCAGCCTGAACATCGCGGACTTTGTTGTCATCGAGGGCAGCTTCACCTTCAACGGCGACGAACTTGCCGCGACCAACGCCAGCATCTTCATGGGCTCCGGCCCCGGCTTGCTGGACGACGGTTCGATCAATCCCGACGCCAAGGGCGTCCTGCTCCAGAACGCCACCTTCGGCCTGGTCAAGTCCGGGCCTGAAGGCTCCGAAACCTGGGCCCTGTTCGCTGAGGGCGACGTGAAGTTGCTGGGCATTCCGGACGTGACGATCGAGGGTCGCGCGCAGATCAAGGTGAACAACACCGGCGCCGACGTGAACCGCACCATCACGATCGAGGATCCGGAGGGCGGTCCGTCGCAGGACGTGGTCGTGAATGTGGCCGACGGCGAGTTGATGTTCGAGGGTGATCTCAACCTCGAAATTGCCGGGCAGATTCTCCGCGGCCATTTCGGCTTCATCCAGGAACTGGTGAATGGGACCCAGGTTCTGACGATCACCGCCAGCGGTGTGAACATCTCGTTGGGCGGCGGCGACACGCCGATCGTCGGCGTCACCAACGGGCAGGGCGTCCTTCGCTCCATGGCGGGCGGCATTGCCGGAACGCTCACCGCGGGCGTCGGCATCAACATCCCCGGCGGCGCGGCCTCCTTGACCGGCCAGTTCAGCGTGATGATCAACACTGTCGGAACGGAAGTGACGCTTCCGCCCGCGACACAGGGCGGCCAGTCAACTACGCTCCCGGCCGGACCTTATCTGAAGGTCGAGGGAACGGGCGTCCAGTTGACCGTTCTCGGCCAGACCATCTCCGGCAACTTCAGCATCGAGCAATACCAGGGACAGGCGGTCGGTGATGTGGGAACGCCGCCCAAGCGCATCAAGATCGCGGCGACGAGTCTGAGCTTCGATATCGGGGGCGTCGTCACCCTGAGCCAAGGCGAGGGATTCTTCGTCATCAACGAGAACGGGCTCGCCGGTCGCGTCGGCGGCACGATCGGATTCAATATCCCCGGCGGCGCGGTCGACTTCTCCGGCGACTTCAGTCTGGCCATCAACAACACCGGGCAGGAGATCGTCGAAGGCTTCCGCATCAACAACGAGAATCACACCCTGACCCTGCCGGCCGGCCCCTACATCCGTGTCGAGGGCGAGAGTATCCGACTCCGGTTGGCCGGTCAGACGCTTTCCGGCGACTTCTCCTTCGAGAAGACCACGACCCCCGGTCCGACTCCCACGGATGTGGTCAAGGTCGCGGCGACCAATGTCACCGTCGGTCTGGGCGACGGCACGACCAACTATGTGCTGCTCAGCGAAGGCCAGGGCCTCCTGCTGATCGATCAGAATGGAATGGCTGGCTCCATTTCGGGCAGCATCGCCGTGAATATCCCGGGCGTCAGTTTGAGCGGCGACCTTTCGGTGGTGTTGAACAACACCATGAGCGCGGTGAACGCGCAGTTCATGGTCGGCGGCGAGACCAAGACCTTGAACGTGCAGGCCGGACCGTTTGTGCGGGTGGAGGGATCCAGCCTCATGTTGACTGTCGCCGGCCAGTCGATCAGCGGCAACTTCGCCTTCCAGCAGGAGACCAAGGCCGACGGCGAGCGAATTGTGACCGTGGCGGTGACCAGCGCTTCGATCGACATCGGCGGCCTCAGCCTGACCATTCCGACCGGCGCGCTGTTGATCAATTCCGCGGGCCTGGCCGGTGAAATCACCATCGGTTCCTCGATCAACTTCGGCTCCGTCTCCTTCAGTGGCGCCATCAAGCTTTCGATCAATAACACCAACGAGGCGGTGAACCAGAGCTTCACGGCCGGCGGCACGACCTTCACCCTGAATCTCCCGGCCGGACCTTATCTCCGCGTGGGCGGAACCGGCATCAACCTGACGGTCCTGGGCCAGACCCTCTCCGGCGACTTCTTCTTCGAGACCTCAATGAATGAATTCGGCCAGCGCATGACCAAGGTCGCCGCGGCGACTGTCACCCTGGATCTCGGCGGGGTGGTCAGTGTGACCAAGGGACAGGGCGTGTTCCTCCTCGACAGCACGGGCATGGCCGGACAGTTGAGCGCCTCGGTGGGACTCAACCTCCCGGCGGGCATCACCTTCATGGGCGATTTCAAACTCTCGATCAACAACCGCAACCTGCCGGTGAACGAGACCGTTTTCGTGGGCGGTCAATCCCTGAACGTGAATCTGCCGATGGGGCCGTATCTCCGGGTCGAGGGCAATAACATCAATCTCAACCTGTTGGGCCAGACCCTGAGCGGCAACTTCGCCTTCGAAAAGGTCACGACGCCTGAAGGCGGTTCGGTCGTTCGGATCGCGGCCTCCGACGTGAGTCTGCGTCTCGGCGACGGAACAACGGACATCGTCACCCTGACCAAGGGGACGGGCAGCTTCCTGGTGGTTGCCGGCGCCAGTGGCGGCATGGCCGGCAGCCTCAGCGGCACGGTTGGCGTGAATATCCCGGGCGTCACGCTGCGCGGCGATCTTTCACTTTCCATCAACAACATGACCACCGCCGTCAACGAGACCTTCACGGTGGGCGGCTCCAATCTGACCCTGAACCTCCCGGCCGGACCTTACCTGAAGGTCGAGGGCACGAGCGTGGAACTCGACATCGTCGGACAGAAACTCACCGGCGACATCGGCTTAGAGCAGACGACCAAGCCGAATGGGGAAAAGGTCGTCAAGGTCGCCTTCAACAACGTCGGTCTCGAACTGGGCGACGGGACGACGCCCTATGTCGTGGTGCAGAACGGCCAGGGCACGTTGCTGATCGATGGTCAGGGCGTGGCCGGCAAGATCAGCGCCGACCTTTCGCTGCAGAACATCCAGGACGTCACGCTGTCCGCCACCGCGGTCGTTTCCATCAATAACCGCATGAGCGCGGTCAGCGAGACCTTCACCATCGGCAGCGGCGCCAACGCGACCAACATCGACCTGAATCTTCCGGCCGGTCCGTTCCTCCGCGTCGAGGTCAACGACGTGAACCTCTCCATCTTCGGGCAGACCCTCTCCGGCGACTTCGCCTTCGAGCAGGTCGTGACGACAGGAGCCGTTCCCAGCCGCGTGATCAGGGTGGCCGCCAACGACGTCTCCCTTGGCATTGGCGACGGCACGACCGACTTCGTGACCATCTCCCAAGGTCAGGGCGCCTTCGTCATCAACAACGTCGGCATGGCCGGTCGCATCGGCGGCATGGTCTCGGTCAATGTGCCCGGCGTCGATTTCTCGGGAACCTTCGAGGTCGCGATCAACAACACGAACCAGGTTGTCAATGAACAGTTCGTGGTCGATGGACAGACCTTGAATCTGAATCTGCCCGCCGGCCCCTACCTCTCGGTTGAAGGAACCGACGTCAACCTGACCGTCGCCGGCCAGACCCTGCGCGGCGACTTCGCCTTCGAGCGCCAGACGACATTTGGCCCGGACAACCTGCCGGGCACGAGCGACGATGTCGTGCTGGTCCGGGTGGCCGCAAAGAACGTCGAACTTCGACTGGGCAACGGCACAACGGACTTCGTGACCATCACCAAGGGCCAGGGAGCGCTGCTGGTCAGCCCAACCGGCATGGCGGGTGAGTTGAGCGGCACGGTCACGGTCAATGTTCCGGGGGTCACTTTCACCGGCAACTTCGGCCTCGCGATCAACAACGGCTCCAGCGCCGTGAAGGAATCGTTCATGGTTGGAGACGAGCAGATCAATCTCGACCTCCCCGGCGGGCCGTATGTTCGCGTCTCCGGAACCAACGTGAGGTTGGGTCTCCTGGGACAAAGCCTCAGCGGCAATTTCTCATTCGAGAAACAAACCTCGGCCCCGATGGGCGGCGCGCAGCGAAGCGTCGTGCGCATCGCCGCTTCGAATGTGCGCCTCGGCCTTGGCGACGGCACGACGGATTATGTCGTCGTCAGCAATGGAAGCGGCTCGCTTCTCGTGACTCCGGAAGGCCTCGCCGGCGAGATCATGGCCTCGGTCAGTCTGAACGGAATCCAGGACGTCAGCTTTACCGGCGACTTCGGAATCCAGATCAACAACACGATGCAGGCCGTCAACGAGACCTTCCAAGTCGGCGGCATGAACCAGACCCTGACCCTGCCGGCCGGTCCGTTCCTGCGCGTCGAGGGCTCGAATATCAGCCTCTCCGTCCTCGGCCAGACCCTGACCGGCAGTTTCGCGCTCGAGCAGACCCAGACCATGGCCGGCGGCAAGGTCGTGCGCGTCGGCCTCACCGGCGTGGGGCTGCAGTTGACCAGCGACGGCAACACCATTCTCGACCTCTCCGGCATCAGCGGCTCCTTCATCATGACGCCGCAGGGCATGGCCGGTTCGATCAGCGTGCCGTTCGACGAAACGATCACGATCAGCGGAAATCAGCTCTTCCGACTGAACACCAATCTCAAGATCGAGGTGAACAACATCGCCGCCGCGGTGAAGGAATCCATCGTGGTCAACGGAACGACGATCTCCATGGATCTTCCGGCCGGTCCGTTCCTGCGTGTGTCCGCCCTCAATACCAACCTGATACTCGACCCCTCCGGCGGCGCCTACACCCTCTCCGGCGATTTCGTCTTCGACCAGGCCACGAAGATGGTGAACGGCGCGCCGGTGAAGATCACGCGGATCGGCGCGGCCAACGTCACCTTCAGCAACGACGCGGGCGCCGGTTCAAGCGCGTCCGGATCCATGGCCAAGGCCACGGGCGCCCTGGTGATCCTGCCCACCGGCGTCGCCGGTGTCCTGGCAGGCGAGGCCGCCCTCGGCGCCGGAGGCTTCTCGGTCGGCGCCACGTTGGGCGTCAAGATCAACACCACCGACGGTTCGCAGGCCATCGACGAAACCATCCAGGTTGGCGACGAGCAGATTGTCGTTCGCTTTGCCAAGAGCACCGTGGCGAATCCGACCACCGGAATCAGCTTCTTCGCCCAGGACCTGGAAATCAATATCGGCGACTTTGTCACCATTCACGGCAATGTGGCCTTCCGTTCGGTCAATGGCCTCAAGACCTTCGCCGGCGACGGGATCGAGCTGTTTGTCGGTCAGGGTCCCTACGAGTTGTCCAAGGGCGTCAAGAACCCCGATGCCGTCGGCGTGCTGTTGACCAACGCACGCGTCGGCATGATCGACTACGGCGCCGGCAAATATGCCTTGGTCGCCTCGGGCGACATCGCGCTGGTCGGACTTGATGGGTTGACCGTGACGGGCACGGCCTCCATCCGCGTCAACAACTCCGGCATGGTTGTGAACCAGAGCCTGGAGGTGCCGAACATCACCACCGGCGGCTCGACGGTTGATGTCATGTTCGGCAGCACGGGCGAGGTCTTCGACTTCACCGGCACGGTGAACTTCAACGCCGGCAACATCTTCAAGGTGGGCGGCGCCGTCGCCATCAGTAAAAAACCGAATGGCGAGGTCAACATTGGCATCAGCAACGCCAGCATCTCCATCAATGTCGATGGGGAGGAGGTCTTCGCCATCAACGCCAATGCCGCCTTCTCCATCGGCGGGGCCGAAGGCTTCAAACTGCAACGCATCAAGGTCAATGGCTTCAAGGTCTTCGGCGTCGGCGCCACGGTCTCCAACCCTCGTATGCAGGTCAACTTCCCGACCGCCGACCTGCTCAAGCCATACGCCGGCCAGAACGTGAATCGCAATGAGCTGAACACCGAGGGCTCCCTCTTCGTGCGCTTCAATGATCCGAACGGCGTCGGCGTCAATGAAAGCTCCATCACCGATTCGACGCCCGAGTTCGACGTTCTGGTGAACGGCTCGGTCGTCAGCGGGCTCAGCGTCAATGGCGCGGGCGTCTTCGTCAGCCCGGGCGTCTACCGCTATGACTTCACCGGCTCCTTCCCGCAAAATGGCGAGGTGGTCATTGCCTTCCGCGGCCAGTCTTGGTCGGACAACAACGGCATCAACAACAACAAGGAGAGCGAGTCGTTCTTCATCTCGACGCCGAACCTCCAGGGGCAGCTTTCGCCGCCCGCGCCGACCGCGCAACTCGCCAACCCGATCAGCGGCGAAACCATCACCGCCGGCTCCATCAATGGCAAACGCTTCATCGACGTGACCTTCATGGCCAAGGGCATGGGCGCGATCAATCCGATGACCATCAACGGCGACGAGTTCACCCTCAGCGGCACAGGCATCCAGGATGTGGACCTGCACACCGACGGCCGTCCGAAACTGGTCGGCAGCCCGGTGTTCAAGTCCGGCACGACCTGGCGTTATTACCTGAAGGACAAGGACGCCACGAATGAACTGGACCTCTTCAAGGCCGGCGATGTGACGGTGACTTTCCGGGCCAACTCGTTCAGCACCAAGGCTGTGACCGACGACGACGGCGCCGTGGTTGAGGCGGTGGCCAGCAATGTTTCCAAGTTCCAGTCCTTCACCATTGAACCGCTTGCGCCCGGCGCGACGGCTGCCTCGAACGCGATCTCGATCGGGCCGCTTTCCCTCCAGGGCCCGACCATCGGTCTCGAGGACGTGGCCTTCAAGGACGGCCTGCTCTATCTCACCGTGGGCATCGGCGTGAATCGCGCGAGCCTGGCCTTTGGCGGCTCCACCAACGCCACCTCCGCCATGTCGGACCAGCAGACCAGCAGCGGAATCAAGGCGGACCTGGTGGGCGTCCTCGGAACCTTCGATATCGGGGTCGATGTCTTCGGGCTCCTCAGCGGCGATGTTCGCATCGATGTGCCGGGCAAGTTCAGTCTGCGCGTCGCCGGCCTGGACGTCGAGGTGCCGAACGTCGTGAAGGTCGGCGCCACCGGCATCCTGATCCAGTACGATCCGATGGGCGCGGACAATCAGGAACTGGTCCGCATCGAGTCGGCCTCCATCGAGTTCCCGAAGGTGAACATCAGCGGCCGCATCGATCCGTTCGACCCCCAACCCAACAACCCGAACAACGAACTGATCCCGGGGCTCGTCGTGCGCAAGAACGGTTTCAAGATCGGCCAGGCCCAGATCTGCTACGGCTGCATCGATCGCCCGAACAACGGCACGCTGATGGGCAACCAGACCTCGATCAAATTCGGCAGCGTCCTCGAACTCGACGACATACGAATCGGCGTCACCAACTTCGACGTCAACTTCGACGCCGAGAACCCGGTTGTCTTCAACGGCTCCATCTTCATCGCCTCGGGCGGCGCCAAGCTCTTCCCGGGCAGCACGGCCTTCACCGCGACGATCAGCGACCGCATGTCGTCGAACGACAGGAACGCCGATGGATCCGACAATACCGAGGCCGTTCGCGCGGATCTCACCTTCGTCGATGGACGCGTCGATGGCTTCAAGTTCAAGATCGACACCCTGGCGGTCAAGGTGAACAGCTTCCTCACGCTTGACGCCGTGGACTTCATGCTCGACACCTCGGCCGGGCCGACGGAGGAACTGGTGTCCTTTGCGAAGGTCGGGGCGAAGGTGAAGATCGGTTCCCTCGAGATCGGCGGCGAGGGCCGTAACTTTGCCTTCCTTGGCGACGGCTCCTTCAAGGCCAAGGCCGGATTCGGGGTGACCCTGGAGGCGGGCAGCGCCGGCGGCAAAGGCTTGAAATGGCCGGAGTGGCTGCCCATTAAGATCCGCAAGATTGGACTGGAGTGGAAGGACTTCGACAACAATCCGGGCGATATGGTAATCACGCTCAGCGCGTCGATTGTCGGGATCCAGGGTCTGGAG
>JAYPGD010000082.1:9058-15377 GCA_038126655.1 Verrucomicrobiales bacterium | reverse complement strand
CTCAACCTGGAGCACAGCTCAATCTACCTGGATGTCGAGACCAACCAGGAGCTTTACATCGATCCCGACTTCGCGCGGAAGAGCTACCTGAGGAAATTCAACGAACACAACGAGGCCGTCGCCAGAATCTGCAACAAACTCGGCGTCGGCCTGCATGTCTATCAAAGCGACCGACCGCTTGAACTGGCGTTGTTCGACTTCATGCGCGACCGCACCGAGCGCGGCAAGAAGGCCAAGGGCGGCAGCGGGACCAGGAAGTGATCCTTCACCACGAATGAACACGAATGGACACGAATGGAGAGCGGGTTTCAAACGCGCTTGCCCCGGAGAGGGGGGGCGCATGTCCGTGAAGACAGCTTTCCAGCGGATGGGGACGGCGGCGGTCCTCGGATTGGTGTGCGAAAATCTCGCGTATTCCACTGACATCGTCGTCTTTGGGTGGTTGGCCGCCTGCTGTTTTTTGGTGAGCTTTGGTTTCTTTGTTTATGCCGCGAACAGAGAGTCCGTTGCACGTGCGGCTCGAAATCCGCAGGCTTTTGGCGGTCGCACCGTTCCGAATCTGTTTGGGTTCAGAAACCTGGGTGACGAGGAGTCCGAAACGTCCGGTGAAGTCTCCCGTCGTGGCGTCGCAATCATCTTCGGACTAGTGGCGCTTTGGATCGTGTTTGTCACCTTCAACGCCATCACGTCGTGAGTTTTCTTGCCCCATTGTTCCTGCTCGGCGGCGCGGCCATTGCCGCTCCGATCATTTTTCATCTGATCCGCCGCACGTCGAAGGAGAAGCAGCCGTTCAGTTCGTTGATGTTCCTGCAGCCCTCGCCGCCTCGGGTCACCAAGCGCAGCCGGCTGGAGAACCTTCTTCTCCTTCTGTTGCGTTGCGCGGTGTTGCTTCTGTTGGCCCTGGGTTTTGCCCGTCCGTTCATTCCCAAGCCGGTCGAGGTGAGCAACGATCCGAACGCCGGCAGGAAGGTCGTGGTCATGGTCGACGCCAGCGCCAGCATGAAACGCGAGGGAGCCTGGGCGGGCGCGTTGGAACGGGTTGACGAAGTCCTGTCAGAAGTCGATCGCGCGGATCGCGTGGCCTTGTATTCCTTCGACCGGACGGCCCGCCGGTTGATGAATTTCGAACAGTGGGCGCAGGGCGCCGAGGGGCAACGCGCGGCGTTGGCCAGACAACAATTGGAATCCGTTTCCCCGTCCTGGTCGTCCACCCGGCTCGGCAACGCCTTAATCACCGCCGTTGAGGCGTTTGAGGAGGCGGACAGCGACGACTCGGCGGCGCAGTGGAGCGGTCCGCGTGAGATCGTTCTGATCAGCGATTTGCAGACCGGGGCGGATCTCGATTCGTTGCAGGCCTACGAATGGCCGGAGGGCATCGCCCTGCGGGTGGAGCCGGTCGAGGCTGCCAAGCCGACCAATGCCGGATTGCAACTGGTCGCCGAGCGTCACGACGGTCCGCGCAAGCAGGAGGAAGTCGGTCCACGCGTCCGCATCAGCAATGCCGCGGATTCCGCGAAGGAGCAGTTTCAGGTGGGCTGGGTGGCCGGCGATTCCACGGAGTTTCTTGGCTCGGTGGCCGACGCCTATGTGCCGCCAGGGCAGAGCAGGGTGGCGCAGTTGCCCAAGGTCCCGGCCGGGGTTGAGAATCCCCGCATCCGCCTCATTGGCGACGACGAGGGGTTCGACAACACGGTCTGGCGGGTGGAGCCCGAGGCGCAGGCCATTCCCGTGCTTTACCTCGGTTCCGAGTCGGACACCGATCTCGAACAGCCGCTGTTCTACCTCAAACGCGCGTTTCAGGAGTCCAAGCTGGAGAAGATCGAGGTCGTCCCCCCGCCCGCGGAAACGCCGGTTGCGCAGACGGACCTCGAACGTTCCCGATTGCTTGTGCTCTCGCGCGCGCCGGTCGGGGGGGAGGCGGCTTCGCTGAAGGCGTTCATGGAGAAGGGCGGCACGGTCCTGGCCCTGCTCAAGTCCGCCGAGGACGCCGCGGGGATCGGCGCATTGACCGGCGGAGCGTTTCCGAAATCAGAGGAAGCCAAGGTCAGCCAGTACGCGATGCTGGGGGAGATCGACTTCGAGCATCCGCTGTTCGCCCCCTTCGCCGACCCGCGTTTCAGCGACTTCACCAAGATTCGTTTCTGGAAGCATCGGAAACTGGATTTCAGCGCGCTGCCCGAAGCGCGAGTGGTGGCGCGTTTCGACAGCGACGATCCGGCGTTGACCGAGATCCCGGTCGGCAAGGGGACATTGCTCGCCTTTGCCGCTGGTTGGCATCCGGCCGACAGCGTGCTCGCGCGCTCGTCCAAGTTTGTCCCGCTGCTTTACGCCCTGCTTGAGAACAGCGGCGCCATCCGCTCGGTGGTGTCCCAGGTCTACATCGGCGATGAGGTCGCCATTGACGCCGGCCCTGGCGATCGGGCGATCATGGTGGCCAAACCGGATGGAACCAGCGTCGAGTTGAAGGCCGGCGGGAGGTTCACGCAGACGGACCAGCCCGGCGTCTACACCGCGACCATCGGCGACGAGACACAACGGTTTGCCGTCAATCTGGCGCCTGGCGAAAGCAGGACCGCGCCCATCGATGTGGAGGACCTGCCCGTGCGCGGCGCCACGATGACCGCGCCCGAATTGACGCCGGAGCAGAGCGAGGCGCAGAAGCGGCTGATGCTCAAGTCGCAGCTGGAGAGTCAGCAGAAGCTCTGGCGCTGGCTGGTGATCGCCGCGTTGCTCGCGCTGATCGCCGAGACATTCGTCGCCGGACGGTTGACCCGACCCGTCGCCGAGTGACGTTTCGGTTCGCGATCGCGCATCCTGGTTTTTCCCATGCGCTTCCTTGTCACTCCCGACCTGACGCTCCCCGAACAACTGGCCTTGGACGAGGCCCTGCTGGAGGCGCGCGACCGTAGCGCAGCCGTCCCGGCTGCGGGTTCCGGCGGCGTCCCGCCGCGCGTTTCAAACGACCGGGCGGGGACGCCCGATGAACCCGCAGGCGAGGACGTCTGCGCTGCGTGGCCTTGCGAAGACATCCTCCGCGTCTGGGAATCGCCTTCCTATGGCGTGGTGGTCGGCATGGCGAATGCCGTGGAATCGGAGGTCAATGTCCCTGCCTGCGAGGAGGCCGGCGTTTCCATCCTGCGGCGCGTTTCCGGCGGTGGAACAGTTCTCCAGGGGCCGGGTTGCCTGAATTACTCGGTGATCCTCGGGATCGAACCGGGCGGGCCGTTGGACTCGGTGAATGGCGCGAACGCCTTCGTCATGACCCGCATCCGCGATGCTTTGAATCCGCTGGTCAAAGGCGAAATCGAGATCGCGGGGCACACCGATCTGGCGATCGATGGCCGCAAGTTCTCCGGCAATGCCCAGAAGCGCAAACGCTGCGGGCTGCTGTTTCATGGCACGCTGTTGCTGGACTTCGATCTGGGGCGGATTGGCCGGTTTCTCCGGACGCCATCCAAGCAGCCTGACTACCGTGGCAGCCGCGATCATGACGCGTTCGTGCGGAATATCGGCGTTGCGAAGGACGCGGTGATTAAGGCCCTGCGAAGGGCATGGCATGCGGTCGAAGAGGACGGCGGCCAACCGCGCGAGGAAGTCGAGCGGCTGCTTCGTGAAAAGTATGCGACGGACGAATGGAACCTGCGGCGGTAGGAGGTCCTCGGCAAATTGCCAACTTTCCCATTTCGCAATCCACTTCAATCCGCTAGAGCAGTCGCCCCACCGGTAACACGCAACACGGGCCTTTGAATATCGACAACGCCAGATTCGAAGCCGCGCGCGCCAAGGCGACGCGGGCGCTGCTCGACGCTCGTCATCCCGACGGACATTGGGAGGGGCGGCTTTCCAGCAGCGCGCTGTCGACGGCGACCTCGCTGGGCGCGTTGGCCTTTGTCGCTCGACAATCCAGCGCCCCGCATCCGCGGTCGCGGGAGCTCATCGACGCCGGCCTCAAGTGGCTGGTCGACAACGTCAATGACGACGGCGGTTGGGGCGATACGGACCTGAGCTTCAGCAACATTTCCACCACCACGCTTTGCTGGGCCGCCTTCGCCATGGCGGACGCCGATGCGCGCTACCCGGAGATCGTCAAGGGAGCCGAAGCCTGGCTGGCCAAGGCCGCTGGCGGCATTGAGCCGGACAGGCTCGCGCCCGCCATCATTCGTCGCTACGGGAAGGACAAGACCTTCTCCGTGCCGATCCTCACCATGTGCGTCATCTCGGGCCGGATGGGCGAGGGACGCGACGCCTGGAAATGGGTGAAGCAACTGCCTTTCGAACTCGCCGCCTTCCCGCACAAGTTCTTCGCCGCGCTGCGCCTGCCGGTGGTCAGTTATGCGCTGCCGGCCCTGATCGCCATCGGCAATGCCCGACACGCGCGGCGGCCCACCTGGAATCCATTGACGCGCTGGTTCCGGAACGTCGTCCGCGACCGGACCCTCGACAAGCTGAAGAGCATCCAACCCGAAAGCGGCGGCTTCCTGGAGGCGTCGCCGCTGACCAGCTTTGTCGCCATGAGCCTGGCGGCCGCCGGGCAGGTCGGACATCCGGTGACCAAGAAATGCGTGGAGTTCCTCGTCGGCAATGCGCGCGAGGACGGCAGTTGGCCCATCGACACGAACCTCGCGACCTGGGTCACGACCTTGGCGATCAATGCGCTGGGCAATGATCCGGAGTTTGAGTTCAAGGAGGAGGAATTCGGCGTCGTGCGCGACTGGTTGCTCGACCAGCAATACAAGGATGTCCATCCCTACACCAACGCCGCGCCCGGCGGTTGGGCCTGGACCGATCTCAGCGGTGGCGTGCCCGATGCGGATGACACGGCGGGAGCGTTGTTGGCGTTGAGTCGGATGGGGGACATGGCCGGGAAGTGCAACGATCTGCTCATGGCGAAGGTGGAAGAACGAAACGTCAAAGCTTCCGATGACTTTTCCGCGGCGCTCGACGAGATCGACGCGGCTCTCGGGAACGAGGCGCCGGGTTTTTCGCGGTCGGAAACATCGTTGGGGAAAGCGGATCTCGAGCTGCCAGCCAAGAACCGTGGCAGCTTTACCGAACCGGTTTCTGACGAGCTTCGGCAAGCCAGGGAAGAAGCTGTGTGCGAGTATGTCCGCAACCATGAAGACGAAGACTCACGGAAGATCCGAACAGGAATTCAGAATGGTGTTCGCTGGCTGCTGGATCTTCAGAATGGAGATGGCGGCATTCCGACTTTCTGCAAGGGCTGGACGAATCTCCCTTTTGACCGAAGCAGTCCGGATATCACGGCGCATGCCGTCCGTGCGTCCGAGGCGACGGAACTGCTGCATCGCACACCTGGAACTGACATCAAGTCGAGGGCGCAGCTTTTTCGGAAGAAGGCGCAGGAGTTTCTGCGTGATCGATGCCAGAACGATGGGGCGTGGATTCCGTTGTGGTTCGGAAACCAGAACGAGAAGAACGAAGAGAACCGCACGTATGGAACTGCGAAGGTCATTCTGGCGGGTATGCGCGAACTTCAGGACGCCCTGCGCGCTCACGATGTGTCCCGGGACTATTGGAGAAGATTCAATGAGATTCTGGCCATAATTGCCAAAGACCCAAGCAAGTCCGCGGGGAGCAAGGAGTCAAGGGAGGACATTGCGAAGAAAGCCGCAGAGGTTGTTCAATCAGCCGTGTTTATCACACCCGGCGTTCAATGGCTCCTGAACAACCAACGATCCGACGGCGGTTGGGGCGGCGGGGCGAAGGGCCCATCCTCCGTCGAGGAAACCGCCTTGGCGATCGAGGCTTTGGCTCCCTGCGTCGCGGTCGATGACGACTTTTGGGATGGCGTCAAGTCGGAGGATGCTTCCAAGGCTGTCGGACGCGGGATCGAATGGTTGGTCGAAAAGATCGAGAACGACACCTGGACCCAACCCGCGCCGATTGGCTTCTACTTCGCCAAGCTTTGGTACTACGAGGATCTTTACCCCGTCACCTTCACCGTTGCCGCGTTGAATCAGGTTTCGTCTGTCTGGAAGCAGATGGAGTTTGACGAGGGACTGCGCCGCGATCTCGACTCAGAAGCGCGCTGACGCCTCCAACAAGGAGCGGCGACATTCCGGCCGCCGTCGGCCCGGAACGGGACGAAGTAAGCCGGGATGGGCCGCGGTTTCGATACGTTGTCGGCCCCGCCAGACCGGTTGCGCCGCGCGAAGCGCCATGGAGTGCGGCGGCTTGACGCCGCCTTGCTGCGCCTTCGAGCGCTCCCTGACTTCCGATCGGCCGGACCAGATCCCAGCCCGGCTGCGACCCGTCGACTTGTTCGCTTTCAGGCGCGTTGCCATGTCGAAGGAAAGGC
>JAYPGD010000082.1:0-9048 GCA_038126655.1 Verrucomicrobiales bacterium | reverse complement strand
AACCAGAGGAGGGCTTAACCATTCCATGGGTTGTGCCACCGTTGTTGGATTCCAGGTTCGAGTACGCGGGAGAAATAGAACACGGCGGCGTCAATCCGTCCTCCTCGCGCTTGACCGTGTGCTCGGGGGGGGGGGCGTGGTGGATGCAAGGGCGGCGCCACCCCCCCGCAGTCCACGGCGCTGGCGCGCGGCGTTCTGGTTGTTTTCCAGGACGTGTTGTCATGCTCCTCGCCCTGTAGTGTTTCCCCTTGCCGGGAAACGGCGACATGGAAGGAATGTCGCCGCTCCTTGAGATCACGGCGCGCCGAACAGGCGGGCTTGGCGGATCATGTCGGCCAGACGTTCTGGTCGGGCGTCGGGCGCGAAACGCTCCGCGGCGTTGCCCAGCATGCCCGCCAAGGCTTCCGGCGAAACCTCGGCGGCGTAGGGGCTTCGGGCGAGCCATTCCGCGAATATCGCCGCGCAGGCCGCCAACCGCATGGAGGGAGCGGCCCGGTCCAGCGAAGGGACATTTCGCTCATGCGCCAGCGGCCATGATTTCTCCTCATACCCGCCGGTCGCCGGATTGAGAAAGCGCAGGCGCGCCACGCCGATAGGGCCCGTTCCATCCGGATCGACCTGGATGGAATACAGGGCCGTGCCCGACTCGGCCGCGCCGATCTCCGCGGCGTCCACCTTGTTGTCGCGGAACTGCTCCTTCTTCAACTGATGCTTCTCGTAGCCGATCTGCCGCCACGAGATCACGCGCGAGGGATTGAACTCGATCTGCGCCTTCACGTTCTTCGCCGCGACGCGCAGCGCGCCGGTCAGTTGGTCGGCGAACTCGGCGTTCACCGTTTCCGGTCGATTGAGGAAACCGTAACGGCCGTCGCCATTGCGGGAGAGCGTTTCCAGCATCGCATCGTTGTAGCCCTCCCAGCCGATGCCGAAGCAATCCAACGCCACGCCCTTGCCGCGGAAGCTCTCCACCTTTCGTTTCAAGGTTGCGGGATCGACGTTGCCGAGGTTCGCCGCGCCGTCGGTCAGCAGGATGACGCGGTTGTTTCCCTTCTCGCTGAAATGTTTTTGTGCGGTGGCGTAGGCGAGATCCATGGCCGCCTCCAGGTTCGTGCCGCCCTGCGGATTCAGGTTCAACACGCGGCCCAGCAGTTCGTCCGTGCGGTTGCCGGCGAGGCCGTCCACGACCAGTCGCGGCGTGCGCGCGAAGGCGACCACGCTGATCGTGTCCGCGTCGGTCAACTGTTGCGAGGACGCGCAGGGCCTGCCGCACGATCATCACGCGATCCACGCGCTCCATGGAGCCGGAGTTGTCGAGCAGGACCACGAGGTTCAGGGCCCGGCCCGGCTCGCGACCCGCGGCCGCCGTCTGCACGGAGAAGCGGATCAGGTCGCGGTTGTGGGCGAAGGGATCGCGCGCCCGATCCCAGGCAAAGGCCAGCTTCTCGCCGCTCGCCGGCGCCGGGTCGCGGTAGTCGAAGGCGTTGACGAACTCCTCGCTCCGCACGGAACCCGGATCCGGCAGCTTCCCCTGTTCCAGACTCGCCGCCGCCAGCTTGAATGAGACATCGCTGACGTTGAGCGAGAAGGTGGAGAAGGCGTTCTGCTTCGTCGCGACAATGGGATTGGGCTTGGGGCGGGGGAGGGGCTTTGGAGTCGGTTGTTCTTGAGGGGCTGGTTCTTCCGGAAGCACAAGAATCTCGAGTCCATCGCTGGCCGCGTCCATTTGTGACTCAGGAAGTCGGAGCGTCACAGCGCCCGTCCTCTCGTCGAACATCATTGGGTTGGCGACACGGTTGGTTATCTCGAGGTCGATGCCCAACGCGGCCAGGAACTTGAGGAAGGCCTCCCTCTTCTTTGGCATCGACATGGTCTTGTCCCATGCCGCTGGGGGAACAGCGCCGCCACCGCCTCCTTGACTGCCTCCTGAACCAGAGAACATGGGTGCACCGGCAACACCCATGAGATTATGGAGCCCATGAATGAACATGTTCGTATCGACCCGAAACGTCCGCGTTAGCAGATGCGATGCTTCTCTGGACGCTCGTGTCGAGTTCCCCTGTGTGGAGGAATCTCCAGTCTTGTTCGTAGCGATGTTCGCGAGTGCAACATCATAGGTATTCGTCCGAAAATACGGCTGAGGCTCCGGCAGCGACTCGCTCTTGATCGACTGCCCTTTTTCCCAGGAGCCGTTGACTGCGGCCAACCGCTCCTTCTGCATGGCGTCGCGCTTGCGGGCGTCCTCGCCGAATTCCTCCTCCTGGACGAGCGAAAGATAATAGTACGCCGCCTTGGCGTTCGGATCTTTGGCGACCGCCTCCCTGAGCTTCTTCTTCGATTCATCCAGCAGCCGCATCTCGTAGAGCGCCTTGCCGTCCTGGATCAGCGCCGCGACATCGCTGTTCCTGGTTGCCGTGGATGAGAGTTCACTCGCCGGAGACTCGCCGTTGAGGGTTGGTCCGTTTGGAAATGCCAAAAAGACTTCATTGGTGACCAACTTGATCGGATTCCTCGCGACTCGTGCGTCTTCGGCAAACAAAACATGAGCGGTGTCGTCCGCGTAGGTTGCGAATTCGTAGCCGTTGGTGGCCCAAAAGCCGTTTGCTTGCGTCAATAGAACATCTTGGCCGGCTGGCGTAGTTGTAACTGCGGGTTCTGGCGGCGTCCCGCCGCCGCCGCCTATGCCGGCGACGAACGTGGCGTGTCCTCCGGTGTTGACGCCAGATGGGTCAAACGCGTCGCCGCGTCGAACGACGTTTGCTTCGTCTTGTTCGCTCCATGTCCTGAACCGAAGACTGGATGGAAACGTTCCGGGCGCGACGATATCCGGTCGAGGTTGATCATACTTCGCCGCGGCGGCTTCATCGACAAATCTCGCGCCGCCGCCAAATCCGTAGGAATCGGTCCCCGCCTTTGCCATGTCGTCGCCGAAGCGAAGCTCTGCTTCCTTGTCGGCCGCTTCTCCGGCGATGGCTTCGCCGGCTTCGAAGTGAACCGTGACCGCCCCGTCGGAGCCGTTGGTGCGTGCAACCCATCTATGTTGGTTGTTGGGTTCCTCAAATTCTCCCTCGCGAAATGTGAGTTCGCCGGCAATGACATCGTGGCCCCTAGAGTTGACAGTGACAGGACCGACAGGGCCGCCGATGCGATTGACTTTAACTGCTTCCTTCTCTCTGGCGGACTCGTTCTTCACGATCATGTCCAGATCGTTCGCCAGTTTTCCTTCCGCCGCATCGACGCCGAACTTAACTCCTGCCTGGAGTTGCTCGGATTCGACTCCGCTGTCCTTGTTCTGCAAATGTCCGGTCTGGCTGAAGTCCGCGTCGAAAAACACCTTGGTCTCGGGGGCGGACATATCGGCCGGGGGCGCGATTGCTGCGAGATCTGTCGAGCTCTTGGAAAAGTTGGCGACGGGGCTGATGTCCGAGGAAAGCGAGTCGACTTTGGCGGCCAGGGCGAAGTCGCGTTCGGCCTTCTGACCGGGGATGGCCTTCGTTTCCCAGCCGCTGGTTGTGGGGCCGAACCAGCCTGTCCGAGGCGGGCTTGGTTGCGACGGTGAAGGCTTCGGCGCCTCAACTCCGGTGACGAAATGAGTCGGGTCGGTGATCTGGTTGATGGATGCGCCAGTCGCTTCAGTGGCGCCGACCGTGATGCTGCGCTTCGTTGCCGAAGGCAGGCCGACGAGTCCGTTATTGCCCGCCAGGAAGACCGGCAAGCCTTCGCTTGCGGAAGCATCATCGGACTGCGGCTTCACAATTGAGGCTGCTGTATCGTATTCAGACGAATCGTCGTCCCTCCCAAAACTGGGGTTCAGCACAGCGATTTCCTTTTCTGACTCCGGCAGGAAGAGGTCGCCCGCGGTTCGAGCTGTCTGGAAGTGTTCGCGCGTTGTTTGGGCGAGGTCTTTGGACTGCGGGGTGGAAGAAGAGGACGTTGGCGCGGCGGACCTTCCTCGAATAGGGTGATTGGGATCGTGATATAGATTCGCGATGGTTCGTTTCGAACTGTCGAGAGTCGCCTGGACCGTCCCCATCGACCGTAGAACAATCGTCGTGGACTCAGGTTCAGATGTCTCGTCTCCCTCGATGATGGTGGCATCCTCTTTCCAGTTCCAAGCCCCGGTCTCTTCATCGATTTCCGCCAAGACAGCAACGGCGGAACCGGGTGGGGCGGTCCGATACCCCGCCGTTCCGCGTGGCGACTCCATGGAACCGAAGAACCAAATCACGCCAACGACAAACAACCCGCCCAGGCAGGCCGCCAGTCCGATCGGTTGCGCCCATTTACGGAACCAGGGGGCGACTGATGGCGCTGGTGTCTCGCGGGACGGAGCCGCGTCTTTCCTTGGCAAGGGGGCGGTTTGCGCTGTTGCGTCCGATTCCGGAACCGGCTCCTTGAACCGCGCCAACACCGCGGCCCGTTTGTCCTCGTTCAATGGAAGGTCTTCCGCAGGCTTCGCGATGACGTCCAGCAGTCCGATCGTCTTCTGCAACCGATCATGCAATGCGCGCAGTTCCGGATCGGCGTTGATGGCCTCCTGCAAGTCGGCGGCGACGCTGCCTTCGTATTCGCCCAGCAAAAGCGCGGTGATGCGCGCCTCCAATTCCGCGCGCCGGTCGTTTGCGAATGGATCGTCAGCAGGCATGGCGGTTTTGGTAGAATTCAGGCCTGAAAGGCTGGGGCAACGAAGCCCAGGGCAAAGCCCTGGGTGTGGCGGCGATAACGCGATGAGCCCTGAAAGGGCGTGACAAATCATGGGGCATGCGATTGCCGGCGGTTGTCCCGCCCTTACAGGGCTGACAGAAGTTTACGGGCATCCGACCCGGGGTTGCACTCCTGGCTTTGTTGTTTCGCCCTTTCAGGGCTGACGCCCCCCTCATCGCCGCCCTCCTTCCCGTTCCATGGCCTGGGCGAGTTCCTGGATGGCGTGGTGCAGGATGTTGCCGACGTAGCCCACGCTGAGTCCGGTGCGTTCACTCATCTCCCTGTAGGACAGGCCTTCCTCGAACTTGAGCCGGATCAACTCCCGCGCCCGCGGATCCAGGTCCTGGACCTTCCGCCGCGCCTGTTCGACCGCTTCGTTGTGGGCGGCCTGTTCGTCGGGTGGACGCTGGTCCGGCGCCCTGGAGGCGTCGACCTGTTCGCCCTCCCGCGCGCCGACGGTCCCGGCGCCATTGCCCTCGAAATCGATGGCCACGATCTTCTTCGCGGCGCGGTGATGATTCATCGCGAGGTTGTGCACCGTGCGGTAAAGCCACAAGCGTGGCTGTCTCACTTCGCGGTATCTGGCGTGCAATCTCATGAATGCTTCCTGGACGAGCTCCTGCGCGGTGTCCGGGCGCTGGACGAGCTTGAGCGCATAGCCGTGCAGCGGCGACTCGAGGTCGTGGAACAACTGTTCCAGTTCGGCCGCTTCCGGCGTGTTTGGCCCGTCGTTGCCTGACATGGCGAGCGCTGTCTGCTCCGGGGCCATTTCACTTCTATGCCCGATCCGATTCCTGCGGCTCAACAACCAGGTCAAACTTCGCGTTGCGAAAACGGGCGCTCATATTGCACGACACTGGGGAGGGAGGTTTGTTAATCGATTTTGGAAGTTTTTTTCTCCGGAGGGAGATGGCGGGCAAACCGTTATCTACCCCTGTTTGCCCGGGGATTCAAACACGAGGATGAATTCTCCGGAGCCCGCATGAGGTGGTTCGGGGACCAACGCGAAGCGTTTTCAGCTCCAGTAGCCGGGGGTAAGTCCGCGCACCCCCGGAAACCGTCGCTTACAACAGGTCGCTCCCCAGCGGGGAGCCAGCGGGACGGACATAGCTGCGACGCCCTTCGGGGTCGAAACACTTTCCGGCTCGACACCGGGGGGGCGCAAACTTACCCCCGGCTACTCAGGCTTTGAACCCTCCGGGTTGGAATACCGATCAAAACGATTTCAACGGTTCCTTTGACTCATACGTATGCTCTCCGTATTGAACAAGAAGGCGTCGCCGGGGGACGCGCCACCGACAAACCGGCGGCGCCGGCATTCAGGCGCCAATCCAACCTCGCCCCACCGCCCTGCGCTACCCCGTCAACTTGTCCACCACGTTTCCATGGACGTCCGTAATGCGGAAGTCGCGGCCCTGGAAGCGGTAGGTGAGGCGTTCGTGGTCGAGGCCGAACTGGTGGAGGATCGTGGCGTGCAGGTCGTGGACGTGGACCTTTTCCTCGGTCGCGCTCCAGCCGATCTCGTCGGTCGAGCCGATGACCTGCCCCCCGGGCACGCCGCCGCCGGCCAGCCACTTGGTGAAGCCGTAGGGATGGTGGTCGCGGCCGGTGATGGTCTTGAAGTTGACGCGGTTTTCACCCAGCGGCGTGCGGCCGAATTCTCCGCCCCAGACGACGAGCGTGTCATCCAGCATGCCCCGGGCCTTCAAGTCCTTGAGCAGGGCGGCGACGGGTTGATCGGAGATCTTGCAGTTATAGGCGAGGCCGCTGTCGAGATAGCTGTGGTGGTCCCAGGTGGAGAGGAAGCAGGTCACGAAGCGCACGCCGCGCTCGATCATGCGCCGGGCGAGCAGGCAATTGCGGGCGAAGGAGCCCATGAAGCCGGGTCCGCCCGGCTTGCCGCTGGCGTCAACCTCCTCGCGATTCAGACCGTAGGCGTCGAGCGTGGCCTTGGATTCGCCGGAAAGGTCGAGCAACTCGGGCGCGGCGGACTGCATGCGGAAGGCGAGTTCGTAGGCCTTGATGCGGCTCTCGATTTCGGGGTGGCCGACGCGGTCATGGCGCAGGCGATTGAGGTCATTCACCGCCTGCAGGCTGCGGGCCTGCGCGGCGTCGGACACGCCGGGGGGATTGGCGAGGTTCAGGACGGGGCTGCCCTGGTTGCGGAACAACGACCCCGAATAACTCGACGGCAGGAATCCGCTGGACCAACTGGCCGCGCCGCCAGGAAGGCCGCGCCCGAGATTCACCATGGCCACATAGGCGGGGAGATTCTGTGATTCGCTGCCGAGGCCGTAGGTCAGCCAGGAGCCCAGGGTCGGCCAGCCGCGGAAGGCGGAGCCGGTCAGCATCTTCAATTGCCCTGGGAGGTGGTTGAATTGGTCGGTGTGCATCGAACGCACGAAGGCGATGTCGTCGACGCACTCGGTCAGGTGCGGCAGCAGGTCGGAGATGTCCATGCCGCATTGCCCGTGCTTCTTGAACTTTCGCGGCGAGCCCATCAGGCGCGCGCTTTCCTTCTGGATGAACGCGAATTTCACCGCCTCGAGCATCGAGTCGGGCATGGGCTGGCCGTCGAGTTCGTTCAGCTTGGGCTTGGGGTCGAACAGGTCCATGTGGCTGGGACCGCCCTCCATGAAGAAGTAGATGCAGTTCTTCGCCTTCGGCGCGAAGTGCGGCCCCGAGCCGGCGACGTGCGGTTCATCGGCGGCCAGCAGGCCGTCCTGCTTCAGCAAGGACGCCAAGGCCAGGCTGCCCAAGCCGCTGGCGCCGGTGGAGAAGAACTGGCGACGGTTGGTCTGGATATGGTCTTGGGGCGTCATGAGGTAGAGGCGTCTGGTGACATGCAGGGCCAACGCGCCGGTCCCCTCCGGGGAGGGGATGTTTCAATCCGCCGCGCAAGCGGAAGCGAATTGAAATCGGGGTGGGTTCGCGGGAACGACAATGCGCTGCCGTTGCGAACAAGCCCCGGAGCGCGGGATTCATTCCGCTTCACCTTCGGATCGCCACAGCGCGTCGGGCATACAACATCGCCCGACGGTTTGCTCGCGTTGAAGCGGAATGAATTCCGCGCTCCGATAATGCGGCGGGTGGATTCGTGTAAATTCGCGTTCATCTTGACGCGACGTAGCTGTGCAAAGTCGGTTCGCTGTTCAATCACGCGTGATGAATTCATCGAGATTCATGATGATGCGCGCGAGGGCGGTCATCGGTTTCGTGGTTTCGTCGTTCTTCAGCTTCTTCAGATCGTTCAATGCGCCATTCAGAAACGCCATTTCCTCACCGCCGGGTTCGCGCCCCAGGCACAGGGCGAACATCTCGCGCAACGCGGCTGCATCATCGTCGCCATGTTTGGCGGTCATCCGTTTGCCGAGGACTTCGGCGCATTCGTAAAAGACCGGATCGTTCAACAGGGTCAGCGCCTGCAGCGGCGAATTGGAGCGTTCCCGCCGGCTGCAACTCACGCTGGAATCCGGCGCGTCAAAGGAGATCAGCATCGGATAGGGCACGGTGCGCTTGAAGAAGATGTAGAGTCCGCGCCGATAGCGGTCGCCGCCCACGCTGACCGGCCATTTCACGCTGCGGCCGACCTCGGTCACAAAGGCCGGCAGGGGCGGGCGGATCCCCGGCCCGCCGATCCGCGGATCGAACAGCCCGCTCGCCCTCAAATGCGAATCGCGGATAGACTCCGCGTCGAGGCGGAAGCTGTTCTGTCGCCAGAGCAATCGATTGCCGGTCTTGTAGTTGGCGAGTTCGGCGCGCACGGCGGAGGACTGTCGATAGGTCGCCGACAGCGCAATCTCGCGGATGAGCGCCTTGCGGCTCCAGCCATTGGCGATCAGTTCGGAGGCGAGCCAGTCCAGCAGCAGCGGGTGCGACGGCGGCGCCCCCTTGGTTCCGAAGTCGTCGGAGGTTGAAACGATCCCCACGCCGAACAACCGCTGCCAGATGCGGTTCACAGTCACGCGCGCGGGCAGCGGATTGGCGGGATCGGTCAACCAGCGCGCCAGGTCCAGGCGATCGGCCTCATCCTTGCGGCGTTTCAACGCGGGCAGCGACTCGGGCGCGCCCGCCTTCACGACTTCGCCCTTGCGCGAGTTGTCGCCGCGGACATGCACGTAGGTTTCGCGACGCTCCTTGCGACGTTCGGTCAATGACTGCGCCTTGGTCGAGGGATAGGGCGGCTTCGAGGCGAGATGCTTCTCAATCGGTCGACGCAACTTCTGCCAGCCTTCATCCAGGTTCTGGTGGAAGTCACGAATCCGCTTCGTCTGCGCTTCCGTACGCTTGGCGGCATCGACCTTCAACAGGTCCTCGATCTCCTTCGGCGCGTGGGTGGGCTTGGCG
>JAYPGD010000081.1:0-15406 GCA_038126655.1 Verrucomicrobiales bacterium | reverse complement strand
AAGAAGACGACGACGACGAAGACGAAGAGGAAGAAGAAGCAGTTGGAGGAGGCGGACGTCATTGTGATCAACAAGTGCGACATCCTAGAAGACTGCGACATCGCCATGCTCGGGAACTGCCTCAATGAGAACTACCCCAACGCCAGGATCTTCGAGGTCTCCGCGCGCGAGGGCAACGGATTGAACAGCTGGTTCGCGCACCTTTGGGATCACGAACAGGAGGCGCGCGTTGCAATGGAGGTGGATTACGAGGTCTACGCCGAGGGCGAGGCCCTGCTCGGCTGGCTCAACTGCACGGTCCAGCTTTCTTCTGAATCGGACTTCGACGCGAACAAGGCTCTGCGTATCCTGTGCAAGCGGATCCAGGCTCGGCTGGCTGAGCAGGACGCCGAGATCGCGCATCTGAAAATGACCTTCAGCCCCGACGGCGGCATCGGCGACATCGCCGTGGTCAACCTCGTGCGCAACGATTATGTCGCCGAACTTTCCCAGGAACTGGACGACAACGTGAAGTCGGGACAACTCATCATCAACATGCGCGCGGAGGCCGCGCCGGAGACCTTGAGCGAGACAGTGGAACACGGACTCGACGCCCTGAAGGAACGTTTCCCGGAAGTGGCGACAAAGATCGAGCACTCCGAGCATTTCCGCCCCGGCAAGCCCGAGCCGACGCATCGGATTGCGGATCCGGCGGCGTAATGACTTGCCAAGCGGGATAAATTCGAAAACCTGAATCCGAAATACGAAACAAATTCGAATGAACGAATTATCCCAACGCCATGCCATGAAGCAGTCCGGCATGATCTCAGGCGGGTGGAGCGCGGAATTTATTCCGCTTCAACCTTCGGACGAATCAGGCATTCAGCATGTCTGCGCCCCTCGCCCCGCTGCACGCGGAAGCGGAATGAATTCCGCGCCCCTGTTTCGCGTTGCCACAGAACGCATTTCGATTCTCTGATTTCGTATTTTGAAACGCTGATGTCCGACAAGCCCCGCATCCTCTACTGCAACTGCGCCTACGCGAAGATCGTGCCGCCGGACGTGAAGGAAGGCGTGCTGCGCAAACTGTGCGATTCCGGCGCGGCGTTTGATGCCGTCGCGGACCTTTGCGAGATGTCGGCGCGGCGGGATCCCGGCTTGAAGCGTTTGGCCGAGGGCGGCGCGGTGAAGATAGCCGCCTGCTATCCGCGGGCGGTCAAGTGGCTGTTCGCCGCGGCCGACGCGCCGCTGGACAAGGATGCCACGGAAGTCCTGAACATGCGGGTGGAATCCGCGGAGGAAGTTTCGGGGGCCTTGTTGTCCGACGAATTGAATCCCAACATCCCCGCAGGAAAGCCCCGCGCAACCGACGCGCCATCGAATGAATCGGATGAAGCGCCGGGCATCGCCCGACAGGAATCCGATTGAACAAGACCATGCCGAGCGATGCTCGGCGCTCCGATTACCCACCACGCACCACGCCCATGAGCCTGCTCGAAGAAAACACATTGCGCGTTGTCCTCTACGAGGGCGACGGCGCCGCGGAACTCCCGGCCGAGGAACGCTTCGACATCTTGTCCGCCCTGCTGGCCAAGGGTTACACCGTGACGCGCGCCGGTTCGGATGGCCGCGTCGCCCCGGCGGACCGCAGTTCCATCGTTGCGCTCGGTCGCTTCGACAATGGCCAGGCGCCCGAGGCCGAGGATGCGGCCGGCGAGGTCAAGGTCCGCTTCGAACACATCGACGGCCAACCGCCCGCGGACCTGGCCGAGCGCATCGACGCCATCCGCGAGGAGACCCACACCTCCAAGCACGGCGAGTGGAAACCCTGGTTTCCGGTGATCGACTACGATCGCTGCACCAACTGCATGCAGTGCCTGAGCTTCTGCCTGTTCGATGTCTACGGCGTCGATGACGACCAACAGATCGAGGTCCGCAACAACGACAACTGCAAGACCAACTGCCCCGCCTGCTCGCGCGTCTGCCCCGAGGCGGCGATCATGTTTCCGAAGTACAAGTCCGGGCCCATCAACGGCGACCTCGTCAGCGACGCGGACATGAAGCGCGAAAAGATGAAGGTGGATATTTCCTCCCTGCTCGGCGGCGATGTCTACGACATGCTTCGCCAGCGCAGCGAACGCGCCAAGTCCCGCTTCTCCAAGGAACGCAGCTCCGACAAGGCCCTGAACGAGCGCAAGAAGTGCCTCACCAAGCTGGTGCAGGAGGGCGACATCCCGCCAGAAGTGTTGATGTCCCTGCCCTCGCCCGAGGAAATCGCCAGGAAGGCCGAGGAAGCCGCCGCCAAGGCCCAGGCCGCCCTGGATGCGCAGAAGAAGTGAAAGGCGGTTCGGCCGCACTGCAACACGAAGCCCGATACGCCCGCCCAACTTCGGAGCGCCGAGCATTTCTCGGCCCGGACCAGAAACACGCGGAGGTCTGGCGAGCAATGCTGCGCCCGCATTCGCTCAGAGCGCGCAACATTCGCAGGCGGATCGTGTTTCATTGACCTGACTGCGCTCATTCTGAGATGCCCCGCCAACTGGAAGCCACCCCCAGGAAAGTCTTCGTCGGATTGATTCTCTTGAGCCTGGCGACCCAACTCTTCATCGGGTTGCTCGAAACCGGGCACGACGCGACTGAATATGGAATCCGGGATTCACGGGGCTATCCCCTGGGCTTCAACGATCCGCTCACGTGGGGCCATGTGCGGATCATGTTCGGGAATGTCAGCCTGGCCGGGTATCTGCATACGGTGGAATGGTATGGCGTCCTCTGTTGTCTGGCCCACCTCGGCGGCCTATGGGCGGTCTGGAGTCGCGGCGCCTCAGGCGGCGTGCGGATGGCGTATTTCGCCGCGCAACTCTTCCTGTTCCCCATGGGCTGCTTCGTTCTCTTCTGGATCTGGTTCCTCCCGGTTCTCCTGTTCCAGCGATGGGAGGGCGAATCGATTCAGGATGGTCCGTTGAATGCCCTGTTTGCCCAGGGAATCTGGTGGCTGGTCAGTTTCGCTGCCCTGATCCACCTGCTTTGGCGGGATGAGAAGATGAAGAAGGCCGGGCGATCACATCAGGCGCGTCGCGCCAAAACATGAACTCACGTCGGATCGCTTCTACTCAGTTCCACGCTTTACACCAATCAAGTTTGAATCCATGTTTTGAATATGAAAATTGGAGAAAGAGGCCAAGTAACGATTCCGAAGGCGTTTCGCGACAGGTTTGGCTTGAGCGGCAGTTCCGAAGTTGAGTTTGTGGTCGAACGGGGTGAGCTGATTCTTCGAAAGAAGGCGGACGACAAACGGAGACAAAGACGCATGAACATTGAAGCCTGCAAGGGAATTCTGAACGGCGACCCCTCCGACGTGGACCAGTTCATTGAAGACATCCGCGGGCGATGATCAGCGCGATCGACACCAATATACTGCTCGATCTCGCGCGACCGAATCCCGATTTCGTGGACAACGCCGCCGAGATGATCGATCTGGCGGGGGAACAGGGAGGATTGGTCATTTGCCCTCTCGTTCACTCCGAACTGTCCGCGCACTTTGCGAGCAGGGTACAGTTGGATCAGTTTCTCTCCCGGTTGACAGTTTCCGTGGATTCGTTGGACGAGGACACGACTTGGCTCGCAGGAAGGACGTGGAAGGCATATCGAAGAGCCGGAGGAAAACGCGACCGCATTATCACTGATTTTCTGATCGGAGCCCATGCCGCCCGACAGGCCGGCCGTTTGCTGACCCGTGATCGCGGATTCTATCGGAAGTACTTTGCCGATCTGACGGTGGTTGAATCGACAAAGGACTTGTAGTCCGAAACCGGGAAAGGCGTGGTCTGCCAAGACGATGTAATGTAGGAATCAGTTGAGCATCCGAAATCACCCGCGAGCCAACCAAGCACAATCCCCTCATCTTCAAGCTGCTCGAGGAGATCTTGCTGAATTGCCGACAAGCGCGGCATGCCTAGAGCGCCATCCCCCAAGGTGACGGCGAATGAGCCGGGACCGGCCTCGTTATTCCTTTGAAGGAATCCGATTGAACCTGCGTCAGTTGCAGACGGACTTGCAGCGCGTTCAGCGACTTGCCGAAAATTGGCATAAACTGCACAATCCTTGGTAACCACTTGGGCTGACAGATCGTTGGATCTACGGACTTTGGACGACTGTCGATGTTCGGGACGCGTCGCGGAATTCCGCGTTTCACCCAGAAAACCGCCGGTTTTACCGGACAAAACCAGTTGATTTGCGGGCTGTGAAACGCTTGACGATGAACGAGTTCCTGCAGCAAGCTCCTCAGTCCGACGGTCAATAACAGATTCAAACACATGTCCACGGCGCCCATCACCATCCCACGTCCCGTTCCGACGCAGCGCATCCGGCCGCCGAAAAAGAACATCCCGCAGACCAAGGAAGAGCGAAATGCCATCCTGAAGTTCATCCGGAACTACGTCGCCGAGCACAATCCCGTGCCGCCGCAGCCGCTGGAGGACCTCAAGATTCACGCGGACAAGATCATCGAACAGCTGGGCTGCGATCCGATCTACCGCGATTACATCGGCGTGCTGGTGAACAACGAGATGTGGCGGGAAACCCTGGCGACGATCCCTTTCGAGCGACGGTTGCTGCTCATGCCAAAGTGCCTGCGGGTGGAGAGCAGATGTCCGGCGCCCTTTGATGAGTTCGGCCTGTTGTGCAAACAGTGCGGCCTCTGCACCATCCAGGAATTCCAGGAAGCCGCGGAGAAGCTGGGATACGCCGTGCTGACAGCCGAGGGCTCCGCCGTGGTCATGGCTCTGATCCAGACCGGCAAGGTGGACGCCATCGTCGGCGTCAGTTGCATTTCCGTTCTCGAACGCGCCTTCCCCTACATGGAAGCGGGAGCCGTTCCGGGCGTCGCCATTCCCCTGCTCCAGGACGACTGCATCGACACCACCGTCGACGAGGACTGGATCTGGGATTACATCCACCTGACCAGCGACGACAAGACCCGTCGCCTAGACCTGACCGCTCTGCGCAATGAAGTGGACTCGTGGTTCACACCGGAAGGCCTCGTCGAAATCATGGGCGCGCCGGAGGGGGAGACCGAATCCATCGCCCACGACTGGCTCTGCCGCGCCGGGAAACGTTGGCGTCCGTTCCTGACCGTGGCCGCCTTCGAGGCCATGCGCGAGGATGTGGGCGGCGAACTGCCCGAGGATTTGAAGAAGATCGCTGTCGCCGTGGAATGCTTTCACAAGGCCTCGCTGATCCACGACGATATCGAAGACGAGGACGCCGAACGCTACGGCGAAAGGACGCTGCACGAGGAACACGGCGTGCCGGTGGCGCTGAACGTCGGCGACCTCCTGATCGGCGAAGGCTATCGACTGATCGGCGACTCCGAAACATCCGCTGAGCAACGCGCCGAGATGCTGCAGGTCGCTGCCAGCGGGCAGCGGCAGTTGTGCCGCGGCCAGGGCGCCGAGCTATGCTGGACCCGCGATCCGCAGCCGATGAAGGTGAAGGAGGTGTTGGAGATTTTCCGCCTCAAGACCGCGCCCGCCTTCGAAGTGGCCCTGCGTCTGGGCGCCGTCTATTCCGGACGCCACGCCGAGTATGCGGACGTCCTCGGCAAATACAGCGAGGCCCTGGGAATCGCCTACCAGATCCGCGATGATCTGAATGATCTCGGTTCCTACGAGGAGGCCACGGATATCGAGGGCCTGCGTCCCAGCATCCTGTTGGCGGTCTCCCATGAGCGCGCCCGCGGCGAGTCGAAACCGGTCATCGAGTCCCTCTGGAAGCGCGCGCCAATCAATGGAACCAACCGGGCAATGGTCGAATCGCTCTATACGGAGCTGAAGGCCGACGAAAAAGCGAAGGCCCTCCTGGAAAGCTACAAGGAAGCGGCCATTCACTCGCTGGTCGAAGTGGAGAACCCGAATCTCAAGGGGCTCCTGCGCCGCGTGATCGGCAAGATCTTCAACGACGCCGAAATCACCGGCTGGTGCGGTGAATTCCAGGAACAACGCGCGGTCGCCGAGATGAAGGACACCGAAGCGGCCGAGGCCCGATGAACGCCGGTTTCCCCGAAGGCCGGCTCTCATGAGCCTTCGCCTCGAAATGCTCCAAGTGGCGCGCCTCGCGCCCAAGCTCCTCGGCGAATCCACCGGATTGGTCGAGGCCTTCATCCGCAACCGCCAGAACGACGACGGCGGCTTTGCCGACCGCGACGGCGACAGCGACCTCTACTATACCGTCTTCGCCATCGATTCCCTCATCGCCCTCAACGCAGATATCGACTTCGCGCCCATCGAGGAGCATCTGCGCGGGTTCGGCGACGGCGAGGGATTGGATTTCGTCCACCAGCCCTGCCTGGCCAGAGCCTGGTCGGCCCTGCCTGACCCGAACCGGCTGCCTCAGGAATCAAGGCGTCGCATCTCTGAACGCATCCGGGAATACCAGTGTCCCGACGGCGGCTTCAATCCTGATCGCGGCGCGCAGACCGGCACGGCTTATGGCGCCTTCCTGGCCTTGCACGCGAATCAGGACCTGCGGCTCGATTGCCCCGATCCCGATGCGCTGATCGCGTCATTGAAAACACTGGAAACCCCGGATGGCGCCTGGACGAATGATTCCAACGCCCGAACGGCCGCCGGCTCCACCAACGCCGCCGCCGCCGCCATCGTCGCGTTGAACCAGTTGGAAGCCCCCATTCGTCCAGAGGCCGCCGACTGGCTGCTGAATCAACGCCACGCCCAAGGCGGTTTCCGCGCCATGCCCGCCGCGCCCATTCCCGATCTGCTTTCCACCGCGACCTCCCTGCACGCCTTGGCGACGATGGGAGCCCCCATCGATCCGATCAAGGAATCCTGCCTGGACTACATCGACACGCTCTGGACCAACGACGGCTCCTTCTACGGCAACTGGCTGGAGGAGGATCTGGATTGTGAATACACCTTCTACGGTCTCCTGGCTCTCGGCCACCTGAGCCTTTGAGACGCGCCCCGACGGGGCCGTTTGGTGGGTTGCAGGTCCGGCGATCTTCATCAACGGCGGGGAATTCTTGATGTTCCCACTTTTTGCGTGTCCCCGCATTCGTGAGTCAAACGTCAATCAGGGGAAGGAGTTGCAGGAGAGCCGAAGAAGTACAAAAAAAGTGGCCGGAGTAACAGACGCCAAGGAGGTGGGGGTGGGGGACCCCGCTGAAGAAACGTACCGTTACTCAGACCGAGAAAAAAATACTGCATTCCCCGGTTGGTGTCCAATAAAAACTCGAAAAAAAATGGCGGCAAAATCATGACCAAATCCATTAATTCGCTTTGGTTTTGTTGCCTATGAGTCCTTGAAGCAGCCACGCCGTGGAGCAGGCCACCGAGGCGCCGATCAAGGTGTACCAGGGCCAGGCGATCGAGGTCTTCAGTTTGATGGTCGTCATGACCAATAGGGAAAGGAGCATCCCGACGACCACCGGCGCCGAGCGTCCCTTCTTCCACCAAAGCGCGAGCAGCATGGCGCCCAGCATGGCGCCCGTCGTGAGACCGCTCAGCGCGAACGCGGTATCCAGAACGGACTGGACCTCGCGGGTGAGATAAGCGACGAAGACCAGCGCCCCGGCCCAAAAGAGCGTCGATTGCCTGCTGAAGCGGAGGTAGTCCGACTCACTGCGTTGGTCCCGATCCAGATCCTTGAGGATGTCCATCGTGCTGACCGACGCCAGCGCCGACAAGGCGGAGCTGACGGAGCTCATCGCCGCGGCCAGGATGCCCACAATCAGCAACCCCTTCACTCCGGTTGGAATGACGCTCAAGATAAAGATGGGAAACACGTAGATATGCTGCGCAAAGCCGCGACTGCCCTTCGGCATGGCGATCGTCATCTCATGCTGCTGGTAGTAGACCCAGAGCCAGGCGCCGACAAAGAGGAAGGTTAGGAAGAGGGGAAGGATGATCAACGAACTGAGGACCAGCGCCTTGCGACCGTCCTTCACCGAACCGCAGGTCAGCACGCGCTGCACGATGAGTTGATCCGCGCCGTGGGTCGCCATGCCCAGGACGGCTCCCCCGATCACCCCCATCCAGATATTGATCGGCCCGGTCCAGGCGAAGCGCGTGTTCAGCCAATCCAGCCGCCCGCTTTCACCCGCCGCATTCAGGGCCGCGCTCCAGCCGCCGTCGATCAATGAAGGAATGAAAAACAGGGTGAACAGGCCCCCGGCGATCAGCAGAAAGAACTGCGCGGCGTCGGTCCAGACCACGGCCTTGATGCCGCCGACGTAGGTGTAGCTCAGGGACAGGGCGACAAAGAGCAGGATTGCGGTGAGGGTGTCGATGCCCAGCATCAGTTCGATGGGCACGGCCGTCACGTAGACCCGCACTCCGGCCGCCAGCGTTCCCGCAATGAGAAACACCCCCGCGGTCGCGCGACGCGCGCCCGGCCCGAAAGCGTCGGAAATCAACTGGTAGGGGGAATAGATCTCGCCTCGCAGGTAGGCGGGGACCATGAAGATCGCCAGCAGCACGCGGGCGATCGCAAATCCGATCACGGCCTGGATGAAGGCGAAACTCCCCGGCGCCCCGGTGTCCGGATTCGTGTAATAAACACTGGCCGGGATGGCAATGAAGGTGAAGGCGCTGGTCTCGGTGGCGACAATGGAAAGCGAGACGCCCCACCAGGGCACGTTCCGGCTGCCGAGGAAGTAATCCCGGGTCGTCTTCTGCCCCTTGCCGAGCCCGACGCCGAACCAGATCACAGCAATCAGGTATCCAAGAATGAGGAGCCAGTCAGCCGGGTGAAGATGATCCATGTCTGCGGTTGCGCGGGCCCATTAGTGGCCGAAGCCCGGCGCCTTTGCCAGCAGAAAGCGGCGGCGTCACCGGGAAAGCGCAATGATGTAGCGCTGGATCCGGTCGCGCTCCTCCGTCATGGCGTCGCGCGCATGGATCTGGTGCAGGTTGGCGCAGACCCGCAACAGCGTTTGACGCGGACTGATGGGCGCAAGAAAGCGTTCGTCGTAGCGGCGTCCGGTCTCGCGCAGGAAGCGGATGCAGGCGTTCTTCGTGAGCAACCGGCCCCGGTGAAAGGAGTCGACGTAGATTTCCTCGCGCAAGGTTTGGAACCGGCAAAGGAAGTGGCCGGGCATGCCGATGCCGGCCACGGGCAGGCCAAGGCGCTGGCAGACGAAAAGGTAGATCAGTCCCAGACTCAGGTCGTCTCCCCTGCGTTCATTGACCACCTGGTTGAGGTAGCAGTCATCGGGCGCGACCTTGTCAGGCTTGCATCCCTGGAATTGTTCGCGCCGGAACAGGTATTCGTTGATGTCGGCCAGCATGCCCTCGGGCTCGGCGCCGAAGTCCATGATGTCGAGCAGCGATCCGGCAAAACTGTCGAGGACGGCCTTATATCCCTCCAGGTTGGCATCCGGGTGACGGGTCCGCGCGAGCAACCAGCAACCGGATTCCAGATCGAGGTCCTCGCCGTTCCTCTGGCAGAACTCCAGAAACTCGCTGTCGGCCTTCCGACGGCCGAAGTGGCGGACAATCTCCTGCGAACGACGACGGAGGACGGGATCGCTGCAGAGGGAAAACGAACGCATCCATTCGGCGGCCGCCTCGCCGCGCGACACGATCTCCCCGCGGATGGCGCGATAGACCTCGGGATCGTCGTCGACAAGAAGCTTCGCCAGCGCCTGCTTCTCACTGGCGGAGAATGTTTCGGACCTCGGTTTTGACAGCGTCGCTTCCATGGACCTCGCCGGAGACTTGCAGATCGGGCCCCGGCGTTCAACAAGGAAACCGGGACAAATCAGACGTCGGTGGGGGGAGGAGGATTCACCAGACGCCGGGAATGCAGCGCCAGCGGACCTTCTTCCGGTATTCCTGGTATTCCGGGAAACGGCCCAGAAACCGCTCCTCGGTCACGATGCGCGTCACGTAGATCGCGGCCCAGGCGAGGTAGGTCAGGATGTTCGAAAAGACGGCGAAATAAGGAAGCCACTCGAAGAACCAACCGCCAATCTTGGAAGTGTATTGAGGGTGGCGGACCCAGCGGAAGAGCCCCCAATCGGTCGTGCCGCGATAGGAGAGATTGGCGTAGCGCAGCCCGAGATTGATGGCAGTGACCCCATAGACCGCGTAGCAAAGGACGCCGAGGACGGCGCAGACGTAACCGGGAGCCGATTCCAGCGCAAAGAGTTGCGACTCCCCGTCTATGCGCTTGGTCAGCAGCGACGAGGTCAGCAGCCAACCGAGCGGATAACAGATCATGCAGCTCAGCCATCCGAGCCAGTTGGTGTCCACGGCCTTCACGCTGCCGCCGGGGCGTTGCGTTTCCACCGCGTAGGCGATCGAGGAGACCACCGCGTCCGTGGCGTCGATGGATATCTTGACGAGAACGATGAGGAATCCGAGGACGAGGAGGAGCGGCGGCTCCTCCCCGGCGCGTTGGATCATCCGGGAAAGGTTGGTGATCGTGCCGGCGAGGGACCCCGCGGCGATCGGAAGGAAATAGATCTTGATGAGCAGGAGCAGCCATCGATGACGGATGAACCGGTGTCGCCAATAGGTTCCCCTGGCGGGGCGCAACCGACGGTTGGCGAGCCTTCGAAAGGCGAACGCCCAAGCCAGATAGACGGGATAGGATCTGAGGGCCGGGCCGGATGGCGCCGCCTTTCGCGCGGAGATCCAACCGACGGCGGCATAGACGGCCAGCGCAGGCGGCCCCCAAGTCAACCAGCCCTGGAACAGCCGGCAAACGGAATCAATGCGGTCCGCCGTTTCCGCGGCGTCCGCTCTCAGCAGCTCGGCCATCCCGGCCAGAGCCGTCACCAGCGCAAAGCTGCCCAGATAGATCGCCGTCCACCACGCCATGTTGGCCAGATGGACCTGCATCCACGCCGACGGAGTTCGCCTGGCTGCGGAGGCTGGATTGCGCTGATTGGGGGCGGTGACGCTCATGGATGACGGGCGGCGGAAGACTGACCGCCTTCGGTCGGGCTTGAAAGCGAATTAACCAGGCGGCATTACGCGGCGCAGGAAGCCTTTGCGCCAGGGCCTTCGCATGAACGGCAATCACAACAGCTTCACAGCGCACCAGCGTCGGCTGTGTCAGTCGAAAAAAGGAACCATCATGCGACAGCCGGCGAACGCGCCGAAACAGCGAACGCGACAACATGCCTCTGGTGATTGCTCTTACAGCTCATGTACAAGCCCAGCCTTCGCGCCGCTTGACTTTCGCGGGAATGGGCATTGTCTATGGGCGTTTCATGCCAGCGAACGACAAGAACGAGAACAAACCGGCCGGCGCCGCGCAGAGGCGGACCATGTATTTCATCCTGTCGCTTCCCGTAGTTGCGGTGGTGGTGATTCTGGGAATCGGAACCTATGCCCAGTGGGGCGAAATCACGCCGCGCTGGAAAGCGAGGGAGGCGGCTGATACGGTCGCGCCCGCGCCGGCTGCAGCGTCCACGAACGCCGCGCCAACGGTGTCGGAGCCAGAGTGATTCGTCGCTGGGCCTGTCTGGGGGACATCAACGCTTCTCGGACGTGTCGTTCGCCCACCCTGCCAGATGGACCTCGTAAATGGCGCCGCCTCCGACCGTGGCCTCGCCGTCCTTCTCAAACGGGTGGGAACTGACGTTGAGCCGGGATCCTCGCAGGGCGTTCCCGTGAATCCTGAAGCTGCAGGTTGTAAAGCCGGCCTTCACCGTGGTCTTGAGCTCCGACTTCAGCAGGATCTGACCGTCGTTCGCGAGATCCAGCCAACAGGTCGCCTTGATCCGCCCCTTGTAACGATTGGATTCCCGCGGCTTGAAACGCACCGACATGACCACGAAATCGGCGTCTTTGGAGTCGGTTCTGGAGGTGATCTGCAGGTTCTTCGGGCAATCGGCGGGGGCGCTGATCTTCTGGAACTCGGTCAGCGCATGGGCGCCCGAGCAGAGAAGCAGCAGGACGGCGGAGATCAGAAATCGTGTCTTCATGTCAGATACGACACGGACGTCGCCTGTTTCTTAGAGCCGGTCTGATAAAGGGCGCGGCTAGAAACTCAATCCGCACCGCCGAACTTCCGGCAGGCCTCCTGGTAATCCTCCGGGGTGTCGATCTCCACCGAGGCCTCCGATGTCTCGTGGTGCGCCCAGACGTCTTGCGCCGGGAGAAAGCGGTTCATGATGTGCTCCCAGTTCTTCAGCAGGTTCCCCTCATCAGAAAAGAAATCCTCACATTCGGCAACGAGTCGCCCCCGACATTCCTCATCGAACTTGAGCACGCCGATCGCCTCGCCGGCAAAGTCATACTTCGCCAGTTCCGCTTCCGTGACCGCGCGTTTGTCCACGGTCATGCGGGCGAATCCATCCGCGTCCTTGAGCGTCTTGGCGCACTCGATGTCCTCCAGGCTGCCGGGGCCGACGAGGACGGCGCTGGCATGCTCGTCCTCCACGAAGCGCGCAAGGATCTCCTCGGCGTAGACGAGGTCGCCATCAAAGATCAACGAGGGCCCGGTCGCCGCCTGGATGCCGTAAAACATGGAATAACCGTTGCCGAGGCGGGTGTAATCATCGTTTGCGACGAAGCGGATGTTCAGGCGTTCGGCGAAAGGTTCCGCGGCGTCGATGATCCGCTGTTTCCGGTAGCCGACCACGATCACGACATTCCGGATGCCGAGTTTCTCAAAGATCTTGAGGTGCCGATGCAGAATGGGTTCCTCCCCGATGGGCAGCAGGATCTTTGGATCCTCGGTGACCTCGGCGATGCGGCTGCCGAAACCGGCGGCCAGGATGATGGCGGTGAAATCTGAGGCGGGCATGGGAAGGCTAGTCGTTGATCCAGAAGCGGCTGCAGGTGCGCTTCAATGTCCGGGAGCGATCGCCGGTCAGGTAGTCCTCCAGTAAAACAGCGCCCTCGGCGTCGAGGAACTCGGTGCGGCCATGGAAGATCTGGCGGTCGTTGATGACCGCGGTCTCGCCGGGCTTGAGGTAATAGCGGAACTGGATGTCGCGGTCGTCCATGACCTCGTCGAGTTGGTCCATGGCGTTGACGGCCTCGGCGCTCAGCGCCTCGCCGGTCTTCTGCGCGGCCTCCTCGATGTAGTTGCGCAGGTAGCGCCAGATGAGCTTGCCGTCCTCCACCTTGACGATGGGCTCGCGATAAAAGTCCGCCTTGATGCCCTTGTACTCCCAGACGAGTTCCCGGTTCAGGACATCCAGCGCCTCAGGCGCCTTCTCCTGAAGTTTCTTCAGGATGGTGAAGCCGTTGATCAGGATGCTCTCGCCGCCTTCCTGGGCGGGGGAAATGCAGCTGAGCAGGAAGCAGTCGTAGCCGGACTTGAGGTTCACGCCATCGGTGTGGAAGGAGCCGCCCTGCCGCGTCTGCGAATAGCGCGCGCCTTCCTCCATCCGCCCGCCGCGGTCGGTGATGATGTAGGCGCGATCGCCGGCCTCGTTCTGGACCAATAATTCTCCGAACAGGCTTCCAATGATCCAGGGCACGGCCATCTGCTGCTCAAAGCTCAGGCTCCGGACCGGACGCACCAGCGCCATCCTCACACCGCCCATGATCCGCTCCGCGCGCAGTCGGTTCATTTCCGCGGCGACCGTCGGGATCGCGCCCGCGTCCACCTGGATGGCCTCGATCGGTTGGATGCCGGTCATGCCTTCAAAGACGGTCTGCGCGTCGAGGAAGCTCTTCAGTTCGGCCTGTGCGGTCTCGCTGAAATCAAAGAATACGCGCTCCGGGTCAAGCGTCGCATCCCAGGCCTCCGCGGAGCCGATGTCAAAATTGCGTGGGGTCGTCATGGTCTTGTATGATGTTCGGGCAAAAAAATGAGCGCGCATGAAAACGCGGAGGAAGGACGTTATGCAACAGCAAATAACTCAATCCAACGCCTTGGCGTCCTCCTTGGCCTTGCTGGTGATGCCCTTGACCGCGCCTTCCTCCTGGTAGATCAGGAGCCAGCCGATGACGCCGTAGATCAGTTCCCGCACGCGACGGATGAGCGCGTAGGCGACGCCGACGGGAGCGGAGAGGACAAACAACTTGAAGAGGAAGACGATGCCGCCCTCCTGCACGCCGATGGAACCGGGCGAGAACATGCCCACGGCCTTGGCCACGCTGATGAAGGCCTCGATCGCGAATGCCTGGGTAAACGCCAACTCCAGTCCGAACAGCCAGCAGACGAACCAGATTTCCAACACATCGGCGAACCAGCCGAGCAGGAAGACCAGCGTTGTTTCGACAAAGGCGCGGCGCTCTTTGGTATAGAAACGCAGCGTCAGTGCGTCCATGTGGCGCAGATGCTCCTCCTCGGCCTTGAGCTTCTTGACGCGGATCCTGAAGAAGCGCAGGAAACGCAGCAATGAAGTGAACAAGCCGTGCTTCTGCATCCAGAACAGGGCTCCCACAGCGACAAAGGCGAGCACGGTCACGATCAGCATTCCCTGCCGTGCGCCGGTGTCCGGCGGAATGTATCTCAGGGACAGCACAGCCCCGATCGCGATGAAGATCACCATGGCCAGGGTCTGCGAGGACTTGGACACGATGGACGCCGCGGCGCTGACCTTGGGATCGATCCCGCGCTTGTGCAGCAGGTAGACCTTGACCGCCTCGCCGCCGACATAGGCCGTGGGCAGGACATAATTCACCGCCTCGCCGGCCCAGCGGATCTTGAACAAGGTCCACCAATGAACGCCCGGCGTCCCGTGTTTGCCAAAGGAAATCTTCCAGGCCATGCAGTCGAAGGCAAACACCGACAGATAGGGCAACAGGCAGAGCGGCGCCTTCCAACCGAGACTGGAAACCGTCGGCCAGATGTTGTCCCAGCCGGTCTGGTAAATGAAGAAGGCGAAGATCCCCAGACCCAGCAGGAAGAAGAAGATTCTCAGGTTTCGTTTCATCTCAGCTCGCGTCCGCCTTCTTCCGCGGTCCGGTCATCTGCACGCCCAAGGCCGCGACCCAGAACACGTGCACGCCGATGCCGACCATCCAGAGAAAGAGTTGCATCTGATCGGCGATCGCCAGGGCCAGCAGCACGACGGAGAAATCACGGTTGGTCATCTTGTCGATCAGCGCCTGCAGACGCGCGTTCTGTTTCCCGGGCGGCGCGGTCATTCCGCGCAGGACGACCAGGAAGGAAATCACCACGCCCACGCCCGCGCTCGCCGTCAGGGGGAGCGCCGGCGCCTCCACGCCCATGCGCCAAAGCCCGACGCCGATCCCGACAAACACCGCGATGTGCACCACCTGATCGCCGATGATGTCCAGCCACTTGCCCAGAACGCTTTCCTTGAACACGACCCGCGCGATGTCGCCATCCACGCAGTCGATGGCCGCGGAGATCTGCAGCAGGATCGCGCCGATGACCATGTCCGTGTAGGAGCCGCGGGTGAAGAACCAACCGGCGACCACGCCGACCAGAATGGCGAAGACCGAGACCTGGTTCGGCGAAACGGGGGTGTGGATCA
>JAYPGD010000080.1:12905-15437 GCA_038126655.1 Verrucomicrobiales bacterium | reverse complement strand
TCCAGGACCTCCCGCAAATCCGTGTCCGTCGTGCCCGGATAGGTCGTCGATTCCAGGACCACCACCGCGCCGCGCTTGAGATGCGGCGCAATCGCCTCGCCGGTCTCAATGATATAACGGATGTCCGGCTCGCGATGCCGCCCCAACGGCGTCGGCACGCAGATGATCACGGCGCGACATTCCGCAACTTTTGCGTAATCCGTCGTCGCCTCAAACCGGCCGCCGTCCACCGCGGATCGGATCTCCTCGGCCGGGATGTGCAGGATGTAGCTTTCGCCCGCGTTGAGCGTCGCCACCTTCTTCTCATCGACGTCGAAGCCGACGACACTTGCGCCGGACCGCGCGAAATGCACACACAAGGGCAGGCCCACGTATCCGAGCCCGACAACGCCTATGGGTTCGTTCATCATCAATCTATCGGCCTGCAAACACGGTTTCTCGATGCAAAATCCCGGGAAAAATCCGCTCCGCAGGGCGGTCGTGGACTATTTCCAGAACCTCGGAGGCTGGCGAGCCTATTCTGGATTCGGGAACGGGATTCGTTCCGTCCACAGCGCGCCCGGCTGACCGCTTCAGGCAAGAACTTGCTTGCGCCCGATCGCCTCCAGGCTTACCTCTCCCTCCCGGCTGTTGCGGAAAACCAGCCGGACCGCGCCGCGCGTCTCCCAAGCGCGGCCGCAAGATGCTGAACAAAACCGCATGAATCTCGAAGAACGCTTCACGGACATCAGCGCGCGCATCGGCAGTTTCATCTCCCGATGCGAGGACGGCGTGTCGTCCGCAGCCGATTTCAACCGCCTCGCCCTCGATCTGGCGGCGCTTCAGTTCAAGACCAACGCCCCATTCCGCAGGCTGTGCGAGGCGAGGGGCGTCCTGCCCGGCTCGATCGACGACTGGCGTCGGATTCCGGCCATGCCGACAGCCGCCTTCAAGGAGCTCGAGGTCACCTCCCTGGCCCCGGAGCAACGGGTTCAGGTCTTTCATTCCAGCGGCACCACCAATCAGACGCCCAGCCGGCATTTTCACGACGAGGGGTCGATGACGTTGTATGAAGCCTCGCTGAAGCCCTGGTTCGAGCGCAACGTCCTGGACGCCTTCACTCTTCCCGCGCGCTTCGGCCTGCTGACCCCGCCGGCGGACTTGGCGCCCCATTCCTCGCTGGCCCACATGTTTGAAACCGTGAGGGGCGCCTTCGGTTCGCCGGATTCCCAATGGCTCGGCGCGCACGACGACTCCGGCGCCTGGATCATCGATGCGGACGCCTGCCTCGCCTTTCTCGAATCCGCCGTCGCCGACCAACGCCCTGTGGTCCTGCTCGGAACAGCCTTTCTGTTCGTGCGCCTCATCGACAGCCTGCAGTCCGCCGGTCGCCGCTTCGCGTTGCCGGACGGTTCGCGCGTCATGGAGACGGGCGGCTACAAGGGGCGTTCGCGCGAGCTGTCCCGCGAAGAGCTGCATCGCCTGATCGCTCAATGCCTGGGCGTCGACGCCGGGTCCATCCTCCGGGAATACGGCATGAGCGAACTCAGTTCACAGGCCTACGCCCGCGCCGATCGAGCCTTCCAATTCCCGCCCTGGGCCCGGGCGACCGTAATCTCGCCGGAAACCGGACTCGAGGTCGCCGAAGGCGAAACCGGACTCGTCCGCATCGTCGATCTCGCGAACGTCCGATCCGTCGCCGCCCTCCAGACCGAGGATCTTGGCGTGCGACGCGACACTGGTTTTGAATTGCTCGGACGCGCCTCGATGGCGGAACCTCGCGGCTGCTCGCGCATGACTGTCTGAGAAGAAAGCGACACGGCCATGGAAATGGAAAGCGACTCCGATTTCACGACATCCTACTTCGCCGACCTCGGCGGGGAGGAGGCGCTGACGCCCACGCTGGTGCGGGAGGCGGCGCTGGCCTTGCGGCGCAATCGAAGGGAGTTCCTCGAATGGCGCTCCACGGGCAACATGATCCGCGCCCTCGCCACGGTCGGGGAGAACTGGCGCAATCCGGACTACCGCTTTCGCAGGCTCGTCTTGGAAAAGGGTCCGGAGGAGACCGGCTTTTCCGCGCCGACGCTGGAGCGCGGGCTGGCCTCGTTCTTCGATCAGTTGACGAAGGAGAACCTCGAGGCGCTGATCTCCCAGGAATTCGGCCACATGCGTCGACTCGACGGCATGTCGACCAACAAGGAGGAGCGTTTTTCCGATCGCTCCGCCCTCGCCACCGGTCCGGAATTGATCGCGCACATCTGCGCCGGAACCCTGCCGAACCCCACGCTCTCCAGCATGGTGTCCGGCCTGCTCGTCGGCTCCGCGCAGTTCATCAAGTGCAGCCGCGGCGCCTCCTTCATCCCCCGCGCCTTCGCCCACTCGATCTACGAGGAGGAGCCCAAGATGGGAGCCTGCTTCGAGATCGCGGAATGGGAGGGCGGCAACCGGCAGTTCGAGGACCCGCTGTTCGAAGAGGCGTCCTGCGTGACCGCAACCGGCTCGGACGAGACCATCCGCTCCGTGCGCGAACGCCTGCCGCTCACGGTCCGGTTC
>JAYPGD010000080.1:9565-12895 GCA_038126655.1 Verrucomicrobiales bacterium | reverse complement strand
GTCCGGTTCCTCGGCTACGGCCACAAACTCAGCCTCGCCTACATCAGCCAGGAAATGCTCGACGGTTTCCTGGCGGCGGAAACCCTGCACAACGCCGCGCTCGACATCGCCGCCTGGGACCAGCGCGGCTGCCTTTCACCGCAGGCCGTCTACGTGGAGAAGGGCGGAACGGTCGCGCCGCGCGTCTTCGCGAAACAGCTCGCCGAGGAACTCGACAAACTGGAAAAGAAGCAGCCGCGCGGACGACTCACGGACGAGGAGGCGGCCGACATCGCCACCCGGCGATCCATCTACGAACTCCGCGCCGCCGACAGCGGCGACACCCGCATGTGGCGGAGCGAAGACTCCACGAACTGGACCGTCGTCTTCGAGTCCGACCCCCAGTGGCAGCCGTCCTGCGGCAACCGCTTCGTCTACGTCAAGGAGATCAAGGACGCCGACGAGGTTCTGCGCAATCTGGAGCCCGTCCGCGAACACCTTTCCACCGTCGGCCTGGCCGCGCCGGAGGAACGGCTCGAGGATCTGGCCACCACCTTCGCCCGCTTTGGCGCGACTCGTGTCTGCCCCCTCGGCCGGATGCAGAACCCGCCGATCACTTGGCGCCACGACGGACAACCCGCCCTCGCCAACCTCGTCACCTGGACCGATTGGGAACAATGAACCCAGCGCGGAATGCAGAACGCGGAATGCGGAATAGGGAACCCGGAGCGCGGCTGTGTCGGAGACCAGCCGCAGCAGTCTTGACGACCGCCAAAACCCAACCCGATTTCAGGCGCCCGAAGATCAAAAGCTGCCGCGACTGGTCCCGAAGACGGGACACAACCGCGCTCCGCATTCAAGACTCCACATTCAAATGAACATCGAACTCCGCAAGTCGTTCCAATTTGAGGCCGCGCATCTGCTGCCGCATCTGCCCGAGGACCACAAATGCCGCCGCCTGCACGGCCACAGCTTCTCCGCCGAGATCGTGGTCGAGGGCGAATGTGACGAGAAACTGGGCTGGCTGATCGACTACGCCGACATTTCCCGGGCCTTCAAGCCGTATTGGGAGCAACTCGACCACCACTACCTCAACGAAATCCCCGGGCTGGAGAACTCGACCAGCGAGAACGTCGCCAAATGGATCTGGGATCGACTGAAGCCCGAACTGCCCCTGCTCAAGGAAATCGTCGTCGCCGAAACCTGCACGGCGAAGTGCGTCTACCGCGGATGACCCCAGCGCGGAAATCGGATTGAAGAATACGGCAGCCACCTCCGGGCGCATTCAACCATTCCCAATTCCACACTCCCCATTCCGCATTCCCCGTTCCGCGTTCAGCTCATCTCCGCCACCTTGGCGATGCCGGACTCATCCAGGCGGAACAGCTCCCACTCCGGCTTCATCTCGGCGCCGAGCTTCTCGTAGAAATCGATCGCCGGTCGGTTCCAATCCAACGCCACCCATTCGAAGCGGCCGCAGTTGCGTTCCCTGGCGATGCCGGCCAGATGGACCAACAACTTCTTCCCGATGCCGAGCCCCCGATGCTCCGGCTTCACGAACAGATCCTCGAGATAGAGACCGCGACGCCCGATGAAGGTGGAGAAATTGTGGAAGAAGATGGCGTAGGCTGCCGGTTCCTCATCGAGGAACGCCAGCAGGCACTCGGCGCAGGGCTTCGGGCCGAACAGGGAATCGTGCAGCGACTCCTCCGTGGCGACCACCTCGTGCGCGAGCTTCTCGTAATCCGCGATGCCCCGAATGAAATCCAGGATCAACGGCACATCCTCGGGCGTTGTTTCTCGAATCAAGACTTCCGCATTCATGGGTCTTCCTCCCGCCGCTCGTCATTCGCCAAAAAAAAGCGAGGCCGGAGCCTCGCTTTCGAATTCAGTGGCAATGCCCTCGCGCCGCGGCGGCTTATCTCGCGCGGGGATCCTTCGCCTTGACGGCGAGGGCGCGCTTGCCGATGCGGCCGCGCAGGTAGGTCAACTTCGCCCGGCGGACATGGCCCTCGCGCTCGACGACGACCTTCTCCACGTTCGGGGAGTGGACCGGGAAGATGCGCTCGACGCCTTCGCCGTAGCTGATGCGGCGGACGGTGAAGGTCGCGTTCATGCCGCGGCCGCGCCGGCCGATCACCACGCCCGCAAAGATCTGCGGGCGGGACTTCTCGCCCTCGGTCACGATCGTGTGCACCTTCACGGTGTCGCCCACGTTGAACTTCAGCTCGTTCTTGCGGAACTGCTCCGATTCGATTTTGTCAAACAAGGCCTGGCTCATAACTTTTCTCTTTCTCAGGACGCCGCCTCAGCGGAGTCGTCGTTCTCAATCTTCAAATCCAAATTCAGATCCGGCCGCGTCCGCCGCGTCCGGGCCTCGGACTGCTCGCGGCGCCATTTTGCAATCTCGCCGTGATGGCCGGACAGCAACACATCCGGGACCTTCATCCCGCGAAACTCCGCCGGCCGCGTATAGTGCGGATACTCCAGCAGCCCGTCGCTGAACGACTCGTCCGCCGCGCTGTCCTCGTCGCCCAAGGCTCCGGGCAACAGCCGCGTGACCGCGTCAATCATCACCATCGCGGGCAGCGCGCCGTTCGTCAGAACGTAGTCGCCGATGGAGATTTCCTCATCGACGAGCGCTTCCCGCACCCGCTCATCCACGCCTTCGTAACTGCCGCAGATGATCAGCAGACTCTCGCAGTCGGCCAGCTCCCGGGCGACCGCCTGCTTGAACGGCTTTCCGCCCGGCGTGGTGAGAATCACCTTCGTGTCCTCACCGGCGATGGCTTCGACCGCCTCAAAAATCGGTTCCGGCTTCAGCAGCATTCCGGGGCCGCCGCCAAATGGCCGGTCATCGACCGTCCTGTGCCGGTCGTGCGTGTAGTCACGCAGATCATGGATCCTCAGATCCAGCAGTCCCGCCTCCCGCGCGCGCTTGACGATGCTCTCGTCGAGCGGCCCCGCGAACATCGCGGGAAAGAGCGTCAGGACATCAATCTTCATGTCGGTCGAAGCACGGGACCGACTCCCGTTGGTTCAAATTATTCCTCAGCCGCGGCCTCGCCTGCCGGAGCCTGGTCCTCGACGATCTCCACCGAGCAGCGTGAGCTCCTGCCGGCCTTGCCCATGCCCACGGTCACCATGGAGCGCAGCGCCTGGATCGTGTTGCCCTGCCGGCCGATCACCTTGCCGACATCGGCCGGATCCAATCGCAGCTCGAACACGGTCATGCCGTTGCTGTCGACCTCGGTCACGTCCACCGCGTCCGGCTGGTCGACCAGACCCTTGACCGCATATTCCAGAAAAGCCTTCATCGGGCGAAAGCTCCGTCGCCTCGCTTACGCGGCG
>JAYPGD010000080.1:0-9465 GCA_038126655.1 Verrucomicrobiales bacterium | reverse complement strand
GCGGCCTTGCGCGCCTTCTTGATCATGCTGGTCACGGTCTCGGAAGGCTGGGCCCCCACGCCGATCCAATATTCGGCGCGATCGAGCTGCAGGTCGAACTTGGAGCCCTCTTTCTTGGTCGGGATGTAGGTGCCGATTTCCTCGATGAACCGGCCATCGCGCGGGCTGCGTCCGTCCGTGACAACAACACGATAAACCGGGTTGTTCCGAGCGCCGACGCGCTTGAGTCGAATCTTGACTGCCATAATCTCTTAAATCTGTTTTTGTCGGGCTCGAACGCGTCGAAAACGTGTCTGTATATCGACCGCCCGGTCCCGGTTTTTACCGAAAGAACGCAGAGACTAGGCATCGCCCAATGCCAATGCAAGCCCTGTTTGACGATTTTTTCGGGTCTTCTTGAAGGGCCCGCCGCGGACTGAAAACCGGGATTTGCAGGCCGCTTTCCAAAACTGCTAACTTCCGCGGGCCGTGAACATCGAGATCATCAACACCGGCGACGAACTGCTCCTCGGTTTCCGCCAGAATACCCACCAGAAATGGCTGGGCCGCCGACTCAACGATCTGGGTTACCGGGTTGCGCGCCAGGTCTCCATTCCCGACAACGGCGTCGCCATCGAAGCCGGCGTCGCCGAGGCCCTGACCCGCGCCGACCTGGTCATTGTCACCGGCGGACTCGGCCCGACCTCCGACGACGTCACCCGCGACCGGATCGCCGGGCTGCTTGATCTTGAGCTGCGGACCGACGCGCGGGTCCTGGAACATTTGGACGCGTTCTTTGCAGCCCGCCAACGGGAGACTCCGGAGCGCGTCAAGGTCCAGGCGGAGGTTCCGGCGGGCGCGACGCTCCTGCTCAACGCCCATGGCACGGCGCCCGGTCTGGCGATCCATGTCGCCGGCGGTCAATTCCGCGATGGCGCCGCTTCATGGTTGATCATGCTGCCGGGCCCGCCTCGCGAGCTGTATCCCATGTTCGACGAACAGGTCGCGCCCCTCCTCCAACGTGAAATGCCCCTCGGCGCCGAAAGCGCCTGCGTGAATCTGCGCACCTGCGGCATGGGCGAATCGCTGGTCGAAGAGCATCTCGCCGAACCCCTGGCCGGACTGGTCGGGCGCGGCTTGGGCGTCCATTTCTGCCTCAGCCCCGGCGGCGTCGATGTGCGCCTGGCCTGTGTGGGGGACGCTGCGGGCGGACTTGTGGCCGAAGCCGAACGGATCGTCCGCGCGACCCTGCCCAAGCACGTCTACGGAAGCGGCGACGAACTGCTGGAGGAGATCGTTGTCCGGACGCTGACGGAAACAGGCGGCACGCTGGCCCTGGCCGAATCCTGCACCGGGGGCCTGATCGCCAATCGCATCACCAATGTCTCCGGCGCCTCGCAGGTCTTCCTCGCCGGCCTCGTCACCTACAGCAAAGAGGCCAAACAGAAATTCCTGGGAGTTCGCCCCGCGACGCTCGCGGAACATGGCGCAGTAAGCGAGGAAACCGCCCGGGAGATGGCGGCTGGCGGGCTTCGCGAAACCGGCGCCGACCATGCCCTCTCCGTCACCGGCATCGCCGGCCCCACCGGCGGGACGCCCGACAAACCGGTCGGAACGGTGTTCATCGGTCTGGCTTCAAAGAACTCCAAGGCCTTGGCAATGAAGTTCCTGAACCCCTACGACCGCGAGACCTTCAAGCTGGTCACATCACAACAGGCCTTGGAGCTGTTGCGCCGGCGATTGGTGAAAGTCTCCAGTCGCGCGTGATTCCAGAAGCCCCCAGGGCCCCCAAGCCGACCGAAACCCGCCGCAAAAAAGCCGCCGGTTCGAAACCGGCGGCGCTTCTGAACATCAATCGAATTGCCCGACCTGCTCAGGACTCGCCCTCGTCTCCGGTCGGGCCATCCTCGCCGATCGCCTCCACCGGGCAGCCCTCCATGGCCTCGCGGGACTGTTGCTCCTCGTCCTCGTTTTCCGGCTGCTTGTAGACAAAGGAGTATCCCCCGTCGTCATTCCGGGTGAAATTGTCCGGCGCAGTCTCACGGCAAAGGTCGCAGTCGATGCATTCCTCATCGACGTAGAAGCGTCCCTTCACGTTGTCTTTCCATTTGTTCTCGTAGTCAGGCATGGCTCGTGTGCTGGAGTAAATTGGCGCGCAACGGTAGGCGGCGCCGGTCTGCTGTCAATCTTATTGAGCAGGAGGAAGGGGAGTCTTCAGCGATCTGTATTCAGTATTCGGATATCGGGCGCGCGCGCCTCGATAAGGGCCACACCCGACCCACTGAATTCTGGCCTACGGGATACTGATTACTTCCTCCCGCGTTCTCCGCCGATCAGCCCGATGGCAAGCGCCGTGCCCAACAGCGTCACCGCCATCCCGACAAACAGCCGCGCGTCCAGCCGTTCATCCAGCAGCCAGACGCCCCAGATGACGGCAAACACGGGAATGAGGAAGGTGACCGAGGTGGCGCCGAGAGCGCCGGCGTCTTCCAGCAATCGAAAGAAGAGCAGGTAAGCTCCGGCCGTGCAGACGACCGCCAAGGCCGCCGCGCAGGCCCAGGTGGACGCCGAGGGAGGAACCGCCGGCCAGTAGATCACTCCCAGGGGCGCCATCGAAATGCCGGCTAAAGTCATGTTTCCCGCGGCGACCATGCGGGGATTCAGACCCGACAGCCAACGCTTCGACAAATTCGCCGAGACGCCGTAACTCAAGGCGGCCAATAACGCCGCGACCACGGCCCAACCAGCCCCGCCTTCCTTGAATTCCATCCGGTCCCAGGACAACACCGCCACCCCGACAAGCGCGACACAGAGTCCGACAATATTGACCCGGCCCAACCGCGCGCCAAACCAGACCCAGCCGACCACGGCCGCAAAGATCGGCGTGGTCGCATTGATCAACGAAGTGAAACCCGCCTCCAGGCGCAACGTGGAAAACGCCAAGAGGCTGAACGGAATCGAAGAATTCAGAATCCCGACCAAGCCCATCTTCCCCCAGACACGCCGGAACATTCTCCAGTTCTCCCGCACACACAGGATCGGAAACAGGACCAATGCGGCCACGGAGACGCGCACGAAAATCAGCGCCAAGGGCCCGAACTCCGGCGCCGCCACGCGCAGGAAGAGGAATGACCCGCCCCAGATCATGGAGAGCAGGATCAACCGGATGAGTCCCGCGCGATTCATGCCGCCGCCACGGCCGAGGTTTCCCATGCGATCAACGCGCGCTTGCGTCCCGTTCCCCAACGATAGCCGCCGATCGCGCCCGTCTCCCGGATGACCCGATGACACGGAATCAACCACGCCAACGAATTGGATCCCACCGCCGTCCCCACAGCGCGCGACGCCTGCGGCTTTCCGATGGCCTCCGCCAACTGTCCGTAGGAAACCAATTGGCCGCAAGGAATCTCCAGCAACGCCCGCCAGACGCGCACCTGGAACTCCGTGCCGCGCACCCAGGCGCGGAGATTGCGGTTCTTTTCACCAGGATTCGGCTGACCGAAGAACATCCATCCCAAGGAGCATTCCGCGGCGGAATCTTCCCGCCTCAGTCCCGCCTTTGGCCAGTCCCTTCGGAGTTGATCGATGCCCGCCTCGATCCCATGGCCGTCGACAAAAGACAAATGACAGATCCCCCTTGGAGCCTCCGCCACCAAGCAATCGCCAAACGGAGTCGGGCCGACGCCATAGATGATCTCCAAACCCGCCCCGCCGCTCTTCACCTCGCCCGGCGAGGCGGCCTCCAAGGACACACATAAATCATGCAACCGTCCCGGCCCGGACAAGCCGCTGTCCAACGCCGCGTCGAGCACGGAACTGCCATTGCGCAACGCCGCCTTCGCGTGCTGCAGGGTGAGGCATTGCAGAAAGTCCTTGGGCGTGATCCCCACCCATTCCACGAACAACCTATGCAGGCGCGAGCCGCTCAACCCGGCCGCCGCCGCCAGATCCTCCAGCGACGGCTGCTCCTGTTGCCGCTCGTCCAGCAAACGGATGATCCGCGCCACGCGTTCGTAGTCGTTCATGCGGGACAGCATAGCCCGAAGCCCAAATCCTCCCACCCGATTCTTGCAGCGAGTCTTGCTGCGGGATTGGGAACTACGGAATACGCGGATTACACTGAAAAGAGCAAGACGAGGGATCCCCTGCATTCCAAGCCTCGACGGGGCATTCACGTGCAGAAGTTCGGTTTCCGCGTATTCCGTGTTTTCCGTAGTTCGAACAGTCTTCGATGGCATTCAACAAGACGACGGACGAGCCCAGAACAAACGCGAGTGTCAACCAACGAGCTCCTTCAAAACCCGAAGGGTTTACAGCCATGTAGCCGGGAGTAAATCCGCGACAGCGGATGCCACCCCCGGTTTCTCGAACAAACGAGATCGACCCCGAAGAGGGTCGCAGCAAGGAACGCAGCGCGCCCGATCCTGTTAGTTCAATGCAACGCATGGCTGTTGTGCGACTCAGCGCCTACTTCACGAACGCCTCGCCCGTGACGACCATTCTGGCCTTGGAAACCCAAGCGTCATCTTCAAACATGAAGTGCACCTTGCCCGCTGGTTCCTGGAACAGCAATGAGGCGAATTCTTCACGCGTGATGGGACCAACCGTCGCCGGACACAAGAGATTTTCAAACACGACCGTCGTGGGTTGGTGTTGCGGCAGATTCTTGATATCCCCTCTCATCGGGTTCCCTTTCCCGAAAGGCGTCGTCCATCGAACTGTGCTGCATTTCACCGACTCGACGCTGCTGTAGAGTTCCAGCTCAAGTTTCACGCTTTCCAGGGTTCTGATGGCCGCCATCTTCTTCCATGCTTCCGATTTCGTGAAATCGAAGGTCCACCAGGTTTTCTCGTCAACACCATCGCCGACGGTCCTGATCTGGCACCACGCAGTGTTCGACCAGATCTCGAAACCCGCTTTCTTACCATTTCCCGGTTTTACGTTCGTAAGATGCCAGTCCGCCCGCCTTCCCGAAGAGTAGGGCTCACCCTCAACATCCGCCTCCATGACAAAGCGTCCCGTCCGGAGCGCGGTGGAGGGAAACGGTTGATTCACATCGCATTGGGAACAGCCACAGCCTTTTTTGGCGGGGTTACCCTTGTAATCTGAGCACTGACAGTTCGAAGACACGTTCCGGGATCCGGCCGCCGGCTTGCACCAGCCGCATCCAATCATGGTGTTATCGGTAAGCTTTCTGCAAATGCACGGCTCCGGGACGTGTTGCGAACCCGGAGTCGAACAACCAACCATCGTCGCCAGCGCCATGGCGAGCAGACATACGATGCAAATCTTCCCGAAATATCGGGCAGCCGCCCGATGCCGCGTATGACGACCAGTTCCAACTTCCACTCCGTTGTTTTTCATGCCTTTCCTTGGCTCCGATGCGCCCAATTTGTCAAGCCGTGCATCATGGACACGCATCGAAACGTTGTCTCCCATTCTGCGCCCCGAAGTCACAATCAAACGACAGCGTGGGATTCCGCGTATTCCGTTTCTTCCGTAGTTCGAACTGCCTTGGGTGAATCCAGCTCGGCCCCAGACAAAGGAAGAACAGGCCTTGAATCTGACGTCATTGCCGTCCATCAAGATTTGAAGTGTTCGAACTCTCGAATCACCCAATCGCCGCGACCGCCTCGACCGCGAAGCTGACGACGGCGTCGGGATAGAGTCCGAGGACGAGCATGCCGGCCACGCAGGCGAAGAGGCTGATGGACAAGGGGCGTGAGATCTCGATAGGCGTTTCGTCGTCGTTGCCTTCGACGAAGAAGATGGTGCGGATGACGTTGAAGTAGTAGTAGACCGAGACCACCACGCCGAAGACCGCGGCGGCGATCAGCCAGTAGTAGGCGCTGTTGCCCTCGGCCGCGTGGATGACCGATTTCAGCAACATGAACTTTCCGAAGAAGCCGGCCATCGGGGGCAGGCCGGTCAGGGAGATCAACGCCAGCGTCAGGGCCAGCGCCAGAACCGGCGAACGGCGATGCAGCCCGGCCAGCGAGCTGATGTCCTCGCCCTCGACTGAACGGGCGATGATCGCAATCACGGCGAACGCCGCCAAGGCGGTGAAGGTGTAGCCGCCGAGGTAGACCAGGGTCGCCGATTGGCCCGCGGCGTTGACTGCGGCGACGCCCATCATGATGTAGCCGCCGTGCGCGATGCTGGAGTAGCCCATCAGGCGCTTGAGATTGCGTTGCGGGATGGCGCCAAGGTTGCCGTAGAGAATGGTGATTCCGGAGATCGCCGCCAGCAGCGTCGCCCAGTCCGCCGCAATGGAAGGAAAGGCGACGAACAACAACCGCAGCATCAGCACGAAGCCGGCGGCCTTGGAGCCGACGGCCAGGAAGGCCGAGGTCGGCGTGATGCCGCCCTGATAGACATCCGGAGCCCACAATTGAAACGGGACCGAGGACACCTTGAAGCCGAGACCCAGCAGGATGAAGAACACGCCCAGCAGAAACAACAGGCTCCCGCTGTGCTCCGCGGATTTTTCGGCGAGGCCGGCAAAGGTCAGATCGCCGGCAATGCCGAAGACCAGGGCGATGCCATAGACCATCACCGCCGAGGAGAGCGCGCCGATGATCAGGTATTTGACGCCGGCCTCCAACGAACGCGCCTGGCTGCGTTGCGCGCTGACCAGGACGTAGAAGGTCACCGTGATCAGCTCCAGCGAAACAAACAGCATCGCCAAGTTGTTGGCCGAAGCGGCAAACATCATTCCCGCCCCGGCAAACAAGGTCAGTGAATAATACTCCGCAATGCCGCTCTTGAGCTGGTCGCCGACCTCCACCGACATCACCAGCACGACGACCATGGCGAAGAGGGCGAGCCGCTTGAAGAACATCGCCATGCCGTCCATGACATACATCCCGCCAAAGGCCTCGCCGCTGAGATCCAGGACAAAGCTCGCGCCAAGGATGCCCAGCACAACCACGGCCGCATACAGCCCCAGGTCGCGCTTCTTCTCCGTCGGCGTCCACAGGTCGAGCAGCATCACGCCCAGACCGAGCGCGACCACCGCAATTTCCAGTATGGTCAAACCTGCATTCATTCGACGTCGTTCAAATCCGATTCAACGCCCCTTGCCGGGGCGTCCAGTTGCGCGACCTCGACGAGGCGCGTCTCGATCCCATTGGCCGCGTCGACAATCGCCTTGGCGCTGGGCTGGATCTTCGAGGTCAACAGGCGCGGCGCGAAGCCGAACACCAGCAGCGTCGCCAGCAGCAACGCGAAGGGCGCGCGTTTGCGCCAGTCGGCGGCGTCGCTGAGGGAGACCTTGTTGTCGGCGTTCTCTTCGCCGTGGAGGATGTTCCGGATGGCGCGCAGCATGTAGACCGCGCCAATCACCAGGGCGCCCCAGACCGAAAGGACCGTGACAAAGGGAAAGGCCTTCCAGGCGCCGAAGAAGACCATCGCCTCGCCCGCAAAGTTCGCAAAGCCGGGCAGGCCGCAGCCGGCCATCATCGCCATGACCATGGCCGCGCCAATGAAGGGCAGCTGGTTCAGGTAACCGCCCATTTTGTCCATGTCCAAGGTCTTGGTCTGCCCGTAGAGGTATCCGCTCAGGCCGAAGGTCAATGCGGCCAGCAATCCGTGCGCCACCATGACCAGCACGGCTCCGGTGACGCCGATCAGGGTCAGGCTGGCAATGCCAAGGAACACGAATCCCATGTGCGCGACGCTGGAGTTGCCGATCAGGAGATTCAGGTCCTTCTGCTTCATGGCGACGAAACCGCAGTAGAGAATGTTGCCGAGGCAGAGGAAGGCGAGGACGGGCAGCCAATTCTGCGCGCCGTCGGGGCACATCGGAACCGCGATCCGGATCAGGCCGTAGAGGCCGAACTTCTTGATCACGCCCGCGTGCATCATGGCCGTGGCGGTCGGAGCCGAGCCATATCCCAGCGGCGCCCAGGTGTGGAAGGGCCACAGGGAAACCAGGATGCCGAAGCCGAACATCAGCAGCGGGAAGATCAGGTTCTGCTGGCCGAAGGTGATCGGGTTCTCGCGGAAGACCCGCGCCAACTCCACCATGTTGAAGGTCCGCGGCTCCGGCGCCTGCAGATACAGGGCGATCAGACCCGCCAGCGAGATCATCGAGCCGATGACCAGATACAGCGTGATCTTGAAGGTGGCGTAGTTCTTGTCCACGCCGCGGCCCCAGACGCCAATCATCACGAAGGTCGGCACGAGCGCAAATTCGTGGAAGAAGAAGAACATGAAGATGTCCATCGAGGCGAAGGAGCCCAGGATGCCGCCGATCATCACCAGCAGCAGGATGTAGAACTCCTTCTGCCGGTCCTGGATCTCGTCGAAGGAGACACAGGTCGCCGCAAAGCCCACGATCGCGCCCATCAGGATGAGGCCGACGTTGACGCCATCCACGCCGAAGTGAAACCAGATGCCCAAGGCCCGCGCGAAGGGGAATTTCGACTCGAACTGGAATCCCGGGACGCCGGTCTCAAACTTCAAGAACAACGCGATCGCCAGCAGCGCCGTGGCGCCGGTGGCCAGCATCGCGACCTGCTGCGCGAGATCCTTCTCCCGACGCGGCAGGAAGAGCATCCCCAGCGCGGCCAGAAACGGAATCGCGATGATTAGCGTCAGGTTGTTCATCAATCAGTTCAGGCAATCAAAAACACGATCACCAGCGCGACGGCGCCAAGGATCGAAAATGCGGCGTAGGTCTGCAGGTTGCCGGTCTGCAACATGCGCACGACGCGGCCGACCAGTTCGGTCGTCCCATGAGAGCCGCGCACCAGCAGGCCGGCGATGATCCAGCGATCGAACCAGTTCGCCACGCTGGCGAAGGCGTCGTGGGCCGCGACAAAGACACGCTGGTAGATCTCATCGAAGAAGAAACGGCGACGCATCAATGTCGTGACAAAGCCCAATGCGCCGAGCTTCTCCGGCAGCGGATCGGTTTCGGCGTCCTTGTAGAGCAGACTCGCCATGTACCAGCCCAGCAGGGCGAGGCCGGTTCCCATCGCCGCCACGAACGGCGCGTGCTCCATCGGACCCACGATGTAGGAATACCAATGATCGTAATGCGCGTGCGCGCCGAAATGATCGGCAAAGATGGCGTCGATCCCCGCCCATCCGGCGAACACCGCGGGAAAAGCCAGAATCCAGAGCGGCTTGGTCATCACGCCGGGAGACTCCTTGGCGTGGCGGGCATGGTCTGTCCGCGCGCCTCCATGAAAGGCCACGCAGACCAACCGCGTCATGTAGAAGGGCGTCAGGAAGGCGACGATCAGGGCAATGACGAACAGGATGACGTTCCCGTGTCCGTTGATCCATGGCGCGGCGGCCGACAGGATCGAATCCTTGCTGTAGAACCCGCTGAAGGGCGGCAGGCCCATCAGGGCGGCTGTGCCCACGATGAACGTCCAATAGGTGGACGGCATCCGGTCCCGCAGACCGCCCATCCTCCAGATGTTCTGCTCGTGATGCGTGGCGCAGATGACCGAGCCCGCGCCGAGGAACAGCAGG
>JAYPGD010000079.1:6710-15451 GCA_038126655.1 Verrucomicrobiales bacterium | reverse complement strand
CCCCAATCAAACTGGGCGGACGCCACGCCCCTCCCGGCGCTGTTGACCACAAAGGGAGGCTACAACTCCTTCATCGTCGGCAAATGGCACAATGGCAAAGGGACGCTCGACAAGTCCTTCCGCAATGGACGCGCGCTCTACCTCGGAGGCATGGCCAATCACGCCGACTTCCAGGTGCAGGATCTCGTCGACGGCAGTCTCAGCCCCAAGCGCCAGGCCGAATCATTTTCCAGCGCGCTGTTTGCGGACGAGGCCGTGAAGTTCATCAAGGACGCGAATACAGAAAAACCCTTCTTCCTCTACGTCGCCTTCATGGCGCCGCACGACCCGCGCAACCCGCCGGAAAAGTATCGCGAAATGTATTACAGGGACCGGCCTCCACTGCCCCCGAATTTCCTTCCGCAGCACCCGTTTCAGAATGCTCCGCAAGCCACCTCCGGCCGCGACGAAAGCCTCGCCCCCTGGCCGCGAACGAAGGAGATCGTCAGCGATCAACTCTGTGAATACTACGGGCTGGTCACCCACCTCGACGAGCAGGTCGGCCGCGTGTTGACGGCCCTGGAGCAAAGCCCGCACGCGGAAAACACGCTGGTCGTCTACACCGCCGACCACGGCCTCGCCATGGGAAGCCACGGCCTCCTCGGCAAGCAGAACGTCTACGAACAAAGCATGCGCTCCCCGCTCATCCTGACCGGCCCCGGAGTCCCCCGCGGAAAATCCAGCGACGCCTACACTTACATTCACGATCTTTACGCGACTCTCGCGGACTTCGCCGGCATTGCGCGCCCCGACGGCGTCGACGCCCGGTCCCTTCGCCCGGTCATGACCGGCGATGCCGGCCGCATTCACGATTCCGTCTTCCTCCCGTTCCAGGACAACCAACGCGCCGTCAGCGACGGACGCTGGAAACTCCACGTATATCCGAAGATCAATCACCGACTCCTCTTCGATCTTGCGGCCGACCCGCACGAGACGACGAACCTCGCGGAATCCAGGGCCCATCAGGCGCAGGCCTCGCGCCTGATGGCCCTGATGGAGTCCCATCGGAAACGCCTCGGCGACCCGCATCCGTTGAGCGTCGAGAACCCCGAACCGAAGACGCCGATTTACGACAACAGCAAGCGTGTGCTTGACCGTTGGCAACCCGGATGGATTCGCGAGAAATACTTCGCCGGCCGTGACGATCCGAATCACGGCGTGAAGCAGCCCAACCCCGGAAAAGCGGCCATGCCGCGCCCCAAGCTCCGCTTTCTCAACGGCAGCGACCAACCCATGGAGATCTTCTGGCTCAAATCCGACAACGAGCGCGTGTCCAATGGCAGGGTCGCCCCCGGCGAGGACATCATCATTCAAACCACCCTGGGTCATCGCTTTGTCGTCGTCGGTCTGAAGGACAAGTCCGAGGTCGCCGTCGCCAGCCGGGCATTCGTGCAGGGCTTCCGGTTCGATCCCCCGGACAAGGACGGCATTCCGGCGTTCTACACCCAGCGCGCCAGCGCCGGCGGCTTCCCCATCGTCGCGTCGGAGAAGGTCAATCCCTACGCGCTCAAGGAGGCCGTTTATCTTGCGGACATGATGCTGGCCAAGCGGCCGGATGTGCGGGAGGCCATGATCAAGAGCGGCGCGCGGCTCTGCATCCTGGCGTGGAATGAGTTCACCTGCGACCAACCGGAGTGGCGCTGGATGGCGAAACATCCGGTTCCGGGCTTCCCCGGCATTGCGACGCGCGACTATCGCGACGCCCGCGCCCGGGGCATGGGCGGCAGCATGACCGATCCGTTCTGCTCCTGCGCCGAGGAAAACCTGCTCGCCTACCCGGGAGATCCCTACGCCGCGGAGAACATCTTCATCCACGAGTTCGCCCACAACATCCACCTGCGCGGCATGTCCAATGTGGATCCCGGTTTTGACGACCGCGTCAGGCAGGCCTACGACGCGGCCATGAAAGCGGGGCTCTGGAAGGGGAAATACGCCTCGGTCAACCATCACGAGTATTTCGCCGAGGGCGTGCAAAGCTGGTTCGACGACAATCGCGAGAACGTCCACGATCACAACCACGTCAACACCCGCGCCGAACTGATCGATTACGACCCCGGATTGGCCGCGCTTTGCCGCGAAGTCTTCGGGAACACCGTGCTCAAATACACCAAGCCCGCCACCCGCCTTCATGGCCACCTCGAAGGCTATGATCCCTCCTCGGCCCCGACGTTCGTCTGGCCCGGCCGCCTAGAGCAGGCGCGCAAGAAGATCCGGGCCGTCGCGCAGGCCCGCTCCAACGCCGCCGCCCCGCCGAAACCGATGCCGAAGGAGGACGTGATCGACACCCCGGCCATCGGCGAAGCGCTCTGCCTCCACAACCTGTTCCAATCGAACATGGTCCTGCAACGGGACAAACCCGCCGCCATCTGGGGCTGGGCCGCCCCTGGCGAAAAGGTGACGGTTGCCTTCGCCGGACAAACCAGGACGACCACGGCCAATCAGGACCGCGCCTGGAAAGTCACCCTCGACCCCATGCCCGCCAACAGCGAACCGCAGTCCCTCACAGTGAAGGGCGCGACGAAGGACCTCGCGCTCGACAACATCCTGATCGGCGATGTCTGGATCCTCGGCGGACAGAGCAACATGGAACATCCGCTCAGCCGCGTGGAGAACGGCAGCCTGGAAATCGTGTCGGCAAACTTCTCCAATATCCGGATCCTGACCGTTCCGGCGCAGAACGGACCGACGCCAAAACCCGGCTTCCCGCGATTGCACGAGTGGAGCGGCTGGTTCAGTCGGCACTTTCGCAAGGGCGACTGGGATGTCTGCTCCCCCGAGATCGCGAGGGAATTGTCGGCGATTGGCTACGTCTTCGCCCGGCGCATCCACATGGCGTCGCAGATTCCCATTGGGGTGATCGACGCCTCCCGGGGCGGCACCACTGTCGAGACCTGGACGCCGCCCGCTGTCCTGGCCGGCATCGACACGCCGGAAGTGAAGGGACTGCTCGCCGAGTGGGACGAGAAGGTGGCCGCCTGGGATGCCGAAGCGGACCTGGAGAAGCGGGTGAAAGCCCACCATCGCCGGGTGGAAAACCTGAAGAAGCAGGGGCGGACGATCCCCGGAAACATGACCGTCCCCTCGGATTTGCGCCCCGGCCCGGCCATGGATCACAACCGCCCGGGCTCCTGCTACAACAGCATGATCGCGCCCATCGCCGGATTGTCCGTCAAAGGCGCGATCTTTCATCAGGGTTTCAACAATGCGCTCGGCTCCGGCTCGTCCGGAGCCGCAATGTATCACCAGATTTTCGGGAAGATGATCACCGCCTGGCGCGCCGCCTTCAACGATCCGGAAATGCCCTTCGGCATCATCTCCCTGTGCACCGCCGGCGATCCCCAGTCCCGCGACGACTACCTCGAAAAAATGTACGACAACGGGATCTACATCCGCGAGGCCCAGTACCGGACCTTCCTCGACTTCCTCAACGCCGGCGACAGGAACATCGGTTTCGCCAGCAGCTTCGACAAACGCCGCTCCTGGTATCACCCCCAGGTCAAGATCCCCGTGGGTGAACGCATCTCTCGCTGGGCCCTCGCCACCCAATACGGCTTCGAGCGCGACATCAAATGGAAGCCGCCGATGCACACCGGGATGAAGGTTGAGGACGACCGGATCATCCTGCGCATGGACACGCCGGTGAAGGCGGTCGACGACGGCCCCATCGTCGGGTTCGCCATTGCGGGCCGGGACAGACGCTTCCATCCCGCCGACGCGGAGCATCTGGTCACCGGCAAGGATCGCAACAACCGCCCACAATACGATCGTCGCGCCATCGTCCTGACCAGCCCGCACGTGCCCGAGCCCGTTCACTTCCGCTACGCCTGGGGCCGCAACCCCATGGGCAACCTGCAATCATCAGATCAAAACGACCTCCCCTACGCCACCCAACGAAGCGACGACTGGAAGATGGAGGAGGTCCCCTTCCCCTTCCCGGTCGACGAATCGCTGCCCCCCCGCGACCAGACGCGCCGCATTCGCAACGAGGCCATCCAGACTCTTCGGCTGGAGGACCTCGGCCGCCGACTCCGGGAGGCGCAGACACTCATCGACGAGCATCTGGAACGTTACGAGCGCGATCGCAGGAAATGGGAGGAGAAACGTCTCAAGTCCGCGGAATGAGGGTCGAGCCGTGACAAGAGTGCCACTCACCCTCCTCGCCGCGCTTTGCGCGAACGCCATCGGCGCGGCCGAAGCGCCGCCGCCCTGGCAGGACGCAAGGGAGCCCGGGGCAACCCGCGCGAATGACTACACCTGGACGACCAGCCACCTGCAGGTCGGCGTGCGCTGGCAACCGTTCGCCGGACGGCCGGCCAACAACGCCCACGACGCCAATCGTCCGGTCCTGGCCCGCGACAGCAGCTACGTGCAATTCTGGGCGAGCTGGCGAGCCATGGAACCCATGCCCGCCAACACCAACTACACGGCGAATCCCTCCGCCAGCCTGCAGACCCTGGACCTCGCGGTGGATGCCTGCATTGCCCGCGGGAAGAAAGTCGAATTCGTGTTCTTACATTGTCCGGCCTGGGCTTCCGAATCCGGCAAGGCCGGCGGTCACAAACCGAAGGACGGGCTGTTCGAGGAACATGTCCGCCGCATGGCGACGCATTTCAAGGGGCGCGTCCACGCCTGGCAGCTTTCGCACGAAGCCAACAATCAGGGCCTGATGCACGGGGCCGATGTTCACTTCGTCATCAACGAGATTCTCCTCAAGGGCGCGCGCGTCATCCGCGAGGTTTACGAGGCCGAACCGGCGGCGCCTGTGCTCGTTTCCACCACCGGCATGTCGCCCTGTGAAACCTGCGCGCCGAGGGAAGGACTGGAAGCAAGAGGCGCCAAGGCCGTGGATCGCTTCTACGACCTCATGATCGCCAACCGCGACCTCATGAATACGGTCGACGCCCTCAACCTGAACATCTCCGACCACGCCAATGGCTACGGCTCCATGGACGGCAAAATCATCCCCTCCTGCTGGTCGCAATACGACCTCGTGCGCGACAAACTGGACCAGGCGGGTCTTCAATCCAAATCCGTCCTGTCCTCGGAATCCTGGATCGTCTGGGACGACGCCGGCAATGCCCACGACATCGACGGCGACGGAGCCAAGACCGAGCAGGACGCTTATCTCAAGACGATCACCATTCTCGGCAAATGCCTGGAACGCGGCCTCAACACCATCAATCTTCCCTGGTCCGACAATTCCAGCTCCTGGGCCATGGGGCTGACCAAACGCCTTGACTACAACGGCCGCATCAGGCGACTCCGCCCCGACATCGTCATTCCCGCCAATGACGGCGGCCCGGACATCGTCACCCGCAAACTCAGCCTGCAAGGCCCGGACGACCGCTTCCAGATCGTCGACGGAGGCGGCCATCAATACAGCGTCGCCAACTACAGCAATCCGCCCGATCCAAACCACCTGCATTACTACATCTGGACGTGGTACGCGCAAATCGCTGGAGGCTCCGACGAGGTCATCCGCCACGCTGTCGCGGGAGAATCCGGCAATGACATCATCGTGGCCGGCAAGGGATTCAGCGGCGACGAACGCTACCGCATCGCCGGTTGGAACCGAACGCGGAAGTCCTTCACCGTCCTTGTCTTTGCCAGCGGCGCCGATGGCAGCGCGCCGGCAACCGTGAGCATCCCTTCAACAATCAGGACCGGGAGGCATTACAACAACGACCAGTCCTCGATCGATTTCCGCGGTGAAGGGTTTGCAAAGGGGGAACGTTACATCGCCCACGTCATCACCAAGGACATCAGCTCCCAGGATGGTTCCGACATCTCCCCGACGCATCACAAGTCTCCGGTCGCAAAGGTCAGCGATGAAACCCTGACCGTCGTCATCCCCAACATGAACCGCTTCACCGCGATTCGGTTCCATCGCCCCTGAATCTCACGGCAGCCGACATGAGGTTGCCGACAGCCTTACGCCGTCACGTGGAAGTAGCCGTGAATGTGCGGCATGCCGCGGAAATACCAGACCATCTCGGGGCCCTCGATCTGCCAGGTGTCCCAGACGCCGTCCCGGCCGATGTCATAACGCCCGCCGTAGCAGGAGACCCACAAGCGATCGACAAGTTTGCGATCCCTGATGGTCTTGATCGTGGCGTCCACGTCATCCGCCCGGAAACAAACCAACATCCGGCGCATGGTCTCCAGCAGTTTCTCCTTCTGATCCGCGCTCAGGTCCGCCGTGGCCAACCCCGGCAGGTCCGTTTTGCGCTTCTTGATGACAGCCGCAGGCTTCTCCGAACGCGGCTCCCGCCCGACCAAAATCTTTTCCCGCTGCTTGCCGTCGAGCGAACTGACGAACTCGTTGAACACGACGCCCTGATACCAGAAGGGATTGCCCTCGTGCTTCGGTCCCTCACGAAAGGCCTTGGCAAAGTTGCCGTAAAAAATCGGCCGTCCCCCGAAGCCGCGTCCCTTGTCCGTGTGTGCGTTGCAACGCCGCGTCACGTGATGCCCCGTGTAGATGAACTCGAAATCATCATCCTCCGGCGTCCCGAAGAAACCGACGGACGGCGTGTTCTTAATCTGCCCCATCAGGTCCTTCTGCACCTGCCAGCGCATCTTCTCCTGATGTTCCGGGTGATGCAGCGAATCAAAGATCTTCTGCACGAGGTCGCGTTGGTCGTCGGTGTAGAAGGTGTGCAACCGCTGCTGGGGATTGATGTACCACCAGTTGCTGACGAATTGACGCTTGGAATCATTGAGCGGCAGACAGATCGCCTGACGCTGCTCGTCGCTCAGGCTCTTGTAGAACTGCATCGGCAGCGAATCCTTGTCCGGCTTCGCCGCCCGCAGGGTCGGCAGAAAGGCCATGGCGGCGGTGGCGCCCAACGCCCGGATGGCGGCGCGGCGATTGATGGGTTTCTCGTCGGGGGTGACAATCAGTTTGTTCATGGCGGATTCTGGAAAACGTATACTGACTGGACGCATTTGTCTTCGCTCAAGTTACAACGGTTTGCGCGTCATCATCGTTCTCGTTCCCGCGCCATGTGATTGCAACCGGGATGAGGAGCGCGGAATTCATTCCGCTTCATCATGGAGAATCCTGCCGCGGGGTCGTGACCGTGGGCCGTCAGTTTCCGGAGGTGGAAGCGGAACAGATTCCGCGCCCCGCCGACGGCTTCGGAGCCTTGCGGTCAATGCCTCTCATCCCAGTTTCAATCACGCCCCCTCGTTCCCAACCCTCAAAGAATTGAATTCCGCTCGCGCGCGTTTCGCTTCACTATGCGCGCTACAACCCATGAAAAAACGCCTCCCGAACCCCTGCCTCGCCGCCCTGCTTTCCCTCGCCTTCGCCTGCGCGCTCTCCGCCGCGCCGCCGGAATTCAAGTGGAAGGAGGTCGAGATCGACAAGATCGACATCGGCTACGGCCTCCAGATCACCGACGTCGACGGCGACGGCAAGCCCGACATCGTCCTCGCCGACAAAAAGACAATCCAATGGTATCAGAATCCGACCTGGCAGAAGCACATCATCGCCAAGGACCTCACCGTGCGGGACAACGTCTGCATCACCGCCCGCGACATCGACGGCGACGGCAAGTGCGAGATCGCCGTCGGCGGCCAGTGGAACTTCCGCGAGACCCAGAAGGACGGCGCCGTTCATTACCTGATTCCGCCCAAGGACCGGACCAAGCCATGGACGCCGGTGAAGCTCTACAACGAGCCCAACACGCATCGCATGCACTGGCTCGCCGGCCCGGACGGCAAGTTCTCCCTGCTGGTCAAGCCCCTGCGCGGTCGCGGCTCGGTCGAAGGCGTCGGACCGGGTTTCCGCCTGCTGGAATACATTATGCCCAAGGATCCCAAGGCCGAATGGAAGACGCGCGAGGCGGCCAACTTCCTCCACCTTTCCCACAACTTCCACCCGGTCAACTGGGACGACGATCCCGAAGAGGAGTTCATCATCGCCACCAAGGAAGGCTCCTGGCATTTCGACCGCAAGGACGGCCAATGGCTCGGCGAACAACTGACCCGCGAATGGTCGGGCGAGATCCGCGACGGCAGGCTCCCCAACGGTAAGCGCTTCTTCACCACGATCGAACCCATGCACGGCGTCCGCGCGGCGGCCTACGCCGAACCCGACAAGAAGGGCGGCGCATGGAAGCGTCTGACCGTCCTGGCCGACGCCCTGAAAGACGGCCATGCCCTGGCGGTCGCGGATTACCTCGGCGTCGGCTCCGACCAGATCGTGCTCGGTTGGCGGGGCATGAATCCGCGCGGCGTGCCCGGCATCAAGTTCTTCACCCCCATGGACAAGGACGGAAACAAGTGGCGCGAGACGGTTCTTTCCAATGGCGAGATCGCGGTGGAGGACATCAAGGCCGGCGACCTCAACGGCGATGGCTACGCCGACATCATCGCCGCCGCCCGCCAGACCAAGAATCTGCGGATCCTGTTCAGCGTGCCGGCGAAGTAGTTCACCCCATCAAACAAGCGCCCGGTAGGGCTGCGTTGCATCGCAGCCCATATATAGGCCCAAAAGACGGCGACACAAAGCGGCGCCTTTCGCAATGAACCTCTCGTGCTCACGAGGTCTCGATCCTATCGCAAGGGACTTACACGCATTTCAGGCCTGAAGGGCCGAGACAACAAAGCCCAGGGTGAAACCCTGGGGTGATGTCGGAATAACGGGGCGCCCTGTCGGGGCGCGACAACCATCGACCCCGGTCCCTGAGGAATGT
>JAYPGD010000079.1:2045-6700 GCA_038126655.1 Verrucomicrobiales bacterium | reverse complement strand
CCCCTACAGGGCTCTTCGTTTTTTTGACCAACTCCCAGGGTTTCACCCCGGGCTTTGTTGTCTCGCCCCGTTGGGGCTGCAGATTCCCCACCTACCGCCCCTCCCCATAAAGCCACTCAATCGGGAACCGCGTGATCTGCGTCAGGTTCAAGCCGCCCGACCTCCGATCGCCCGCGCAATGGCCCAGCAGGACATGGCCATCGACAAAGTCCATCGCCGTGTAGCAATACCAGCCATTTGGATCGTCCTCCAAGGTCCGCGCCCGCGTCCAGGTCCTGCCCTCATCCTTTGATATCGCAACGTTGAAGGGCGTGCGGCGGCCCTTCCGTTTGTCGTCGATGTTCTCGTGATTGTTCCAGGCGACGAGCAGATCGCCGGTCGATGGAATCCGCTCAATAGTCGCCGGCGAGAGCGGTGATTTCAAAGTCGACGCCGTCAACGCCGACCAGGTCTCGCCGCGGTCGCTGGAATGCGAGATCAACTGAACGCCGGCGTCGGATCGCACGAACATCATCAACCGTCCGTCCTTCAACTCGACCAAGCCCGGCTCCTGCGCGGTCAAACGTCGACCGCCCTCGCCTTTCGCCAGCAGGATGGACTTGTTTCGCCGCCAACTCTTCCCCGCGTCGTCGGACAGGTAGCACATGATCTTCCCCTTCCAGTCCGGTTGCCCGTATTCCGGCAGGTTGTGCAGAGCCACCGCCAGGATCAGACGCCCGTCTTCCAATTGGATGACTCGGTCGTTGTTCAACACGTAGTATCCGATCTGATCCGTGATCACCTCGACCGGCTCGCTCCAGGTCTTCGTTTCATCCGAGGAAAAGCGGACAACCGGACGGCAGTCCTCCAGCGAATTCTTGCGCACGTAGAACAGGGCAATCCGCCCGTCCCGCAATCGCAGCAACGACACCGACATGTCGTTGAAACCGCCGCTCCTCGGCACGATGACCACATCCTCCTTCGTCCAGGTCCCGCCGCCATCCGAGGAATACCGCCCCGCCAGATGCCCGGCCGCATGATCGCTTCCGCCTCCGGTGAAGTGAGTGTAGATGAACAGGATCCGCCCGTCCTTGAGCCGGATGAAATCCCCCTCGCTGTTGCGCTGGTTGCCCTTCCCCGGCGGCAAGAGCCGGTTCTTCTCCACGCCGGCGACCTGCTTGATTCGATACGCCGGCTCAAGTGGAATCTCGAAGCGCTCGCCCAGGTTGCCGGTCGCGCTGAATTTGCGGACCTTCATCTTCGCGCGCCACGGAAGCAGGCCCACCGCGCCAATCGCGCGCCGGGAGACCTTCCGCTTGTGAACCAGATTGCCATCGATGAGAAACCTCAGTTCCTCGCCGCGCCGCACGGCCTCCACGACAAACAACCTCCCGTCCTTCAGGAAGGCCTCCGGATCTCCTATCGGCGTTCCCTTCGCGTCGTCAAACAAGGCGCCGGTCAGGAAAATCTTCCCATGCGCGCCCTCAAAACCGAAATGGCTGCGCCCCAGACGCAAGGCTGCGGCCGAACGATCCATCTTCTCCAGGATCAATTCCGCGCGGACCACGAAGTCTCCCGGCCCGACCTGAAGCCCGCCGATCAATTTCGCCGCCGTGCCCTCGGCGACATGAAAATCGCCCTCGCTTTCCCAACCGCCGCTGACTTCGGCGACATTCGTCGGCCGGCCATTGTCGATGAACACTTCGGTCCGCTCCTGGGCGAAGACGTAAACTTGGGAGGCGAGTAGAAGAAATGGAAACACCAGACGTTTGAGAAGCATGCGACCAGTTCAACGACCGCAACCTCTCGCGTCAAGCGCGCCGGTGGGGCGCCTGACACACCCCAGGCTTCTCTGCGACGCCGAGGCGTGCGGCTTAACACGGAGCACACAGAGAAAAGGAGAACCACGGAGATAAGAATTCACGACTCCGTGGTTCTCTGTGTTCTCTGTGAACTCCGTGTTGAACATAGGGCTTCGACATTGCCCACGCCCCTCTTGACGGCCGCCTGCCCGGGAGGCAGGACCGGCTGAAATCCCGAGTCTCGAAACCCGTTTCCAATCAACACAAACAGCTTGGCGTTGAACCCACAACAAGACTTCCACATTCCCTCCGGCTCCCCCATCATGCGCCGATCTATGAAGAACACTCTCCTCTCCCTCGCCACGCTGTTCGCGGCCCTCGCCTTCCTCACAACCTCCAATGCCGCCGACAAGAAGGTCGTCCATCTGCTCAACGGCAAGGACCTTTCAAATTTCTACACCTTCATCCGCAACTCCACGGACCGGAAAAACGGACCGGACCTCAACAAGGATCCCGACAAGGTCTACACCTACAAGGACGGCGTCCTGCGCGTCAGCGGCCAACACATGGGCTACCTGGCCACCAAGAAGAGCTACGGGAACTACCGCCTCGTCGCCGAGTTCAAGTGGGGCGGCAAGACCTGGGACGGCAAGGGCCGAGGCCGCGACGCCGGACTGTTCTTCAACGCCACCGGCGAAGATGTCCTGTTCATGAAATCGCAGGAATGCCAACTGCTGGAGGGCGGCACCGGCGACCTGTGCCTCATTCGCGGCGCGGACCTGACCGTCAAGGGCGTCAACGGCGTGAAGCGTTTCGACCGCCCGGGCAAGGGAGAATGGAAGAACGAACTCGGCTTCCGCGGCCCTGACGAGGTGGAAAAACCGCTCGGCGAGTGGAACACCATCGAGATCATCAACCACAACGGACGCATCAAGCTCTCCATCAATGGCCGCGTGATGGTCGACGGCCGCAAGGCGGATCCGAAGTCCGGCAAGATCCTGATTCAGTCCAACAACGCGGAACTCTTCTACCGCCGCCTGGATCTGTATCCGCTGGCCGGCAAGGAAAAGTAAGCAAGCCTCGCCCCCTTACCGCCCCGTCACGTTCAGCTTCCAATCATCCGTGCGGAATTGAGCGGCGGGAATGCCGGCTCCGTTGAACAGGTTGCCGATCGGGTTGGCCGCCCAGTTGTAGCGGACGGCCTCGGGCGCCTTCACCTCCGGGTGGGAAAGCACAACGCTGTCGCCCTCGATGCGCGCCTTGGCGAAGCGCCACTTCCTGTCGGCGCCCGCGATGGCGAAGCCCTTGAGTTCTCCGCCCTTTGCTTTCAAACCGCCAGGAACATGATCAAAGGACACCGCGACCTCGCCATCGGCGATGGAAAACGAACGGAACAACGGCCCCGATGAAGCCATGTCCTTGCCGTAAACCTCGGCCAACGCCCACCAGCCAAGTCGGCGCCCCACATCCTGCTTGTTCTTGGGGTGGATATCCTTGGCCTCGCCGATGTCGGTGGTGATCGCCATCCCAGTGTTTGGGACGCTCAGCGCCCGCTGCATGCTGTCGCGAACGACCACCCAGCCGCGATCCTCGACGGGTTCGGTCTGGAGCTCCATGTAGTTCGGCAACTGCACCCAGGCAAACGGGAAGTTCCCCTGCCCCCAGCGCTTGCGCCAATCCGCGATCAACGTCCCCAACTGCTCGTCGTAGAGATGCGCGAAGGTCTGCCCCGAATTGCGCTCGCCCTGGTACCACACCGCGCCGCGGATGGCGTAGGGAATCAGCGGATTGACCATGCCGTTGAAGAGATTGGCCGGGTGGTTCTGATTCTTGCGCGGATCGCCCTGCAGTTGCGGCTTGCGCGGCGCGCGCTTCTTCTGCGCCTTGGCGCTCGCGGCGCGGGCCGTCCACTTCTTCAGGGCGTCCTCGTGCCGTTGCTTCGCTTTCGCCGGATCGTAGCCGTCGATCTGCGTCTTCCAGGGGGCCATGACCTGGTCGAATCCCTTGAGATACATCTGCGCCGACATGCTGGTCCAGGCTTCTACCGCGGTGCCGCCCCAGGAGGTGTTGATCAATCCGACCGGCACGCCGCCGAGGTTGTTGTGAACCTCGCGACCGAAGAAGAACGCCGTCGCGGAAAAGCCGCCGACTGTTTCGGGAGAACAGATCTTCCACTCGCCCTGGCAGTCGTCCTGCGGCGATGTCGCCGAGGCGCGAGAGACGGAGAACATGCGGATCAGCGGAAAATCCGCCGCGCGCTTCTCATTCTCGTAGTCCTTGGACCGGCTGACGCTCATCGCCATGTTCGACTGGCCGGAGCCGATCCAGACCTCGCCGATCAATACGCCGCCCAACTCGATGCGGTTGGCGGCCTTGACGACGAGCTTGTGCGGACCGCCGGCTGACATGGGCTTCAGCCGAACCATCCATTTCCCGTCCTTGGCCGCGGTCGCGGAAGCGCGGTTGCTCCCAATGGAGACCTCGACCTTCTCCCCCGCTCTGGCCCAACCCCATACGGGCAGTTCGACGTCGCGCTGCAGGACCATGTTCGGACTGAACACAGCCGGAAGACGCGCGTCGGCGCAGGCGTCACGGACAAGCACCGGCGCAAACAACGTCAAAGACAGGAAGGCCGTCAGGAACGCGGCGGTGAAACGCGGCTGAATTCGGGTGCGGGAGGAATCGTCTTTCATGATGGAAACGGGCGCTTGGTTTCTGGCGTGGGACAAGACTGATTACCGGATTCTTCGGCGACAGGCCAGCGCTTTTAGGGAATGCGGAAACAACCTTGCCCCCGGGAGCAAAAAGCCATTGATCTTTTCCCCGTGAACAGGAACGATCCCAGTCCCTTTTCCGGGCGCGCAACCGCGCCCG
>JAYPGD010000079.1:0-1958 GCA_038126655.1 Verrucomicrobiales bacterium | reverse complement strand
ACGCCGCTCCCGTTGTTTTGAACCGAAAGCCAGCTCATCGCATGATTCAACGTATGACGCGAAACACGCTTCTGATCCCGCTCGCCATGCTCACGACAATGTCGGGCCTCTTCGCCGAGCCCCTCGTCCCGGGTTACGAACGGTTCAAGGACGGGACGCATTTCGACCAGGCGAGCCTGGGCGAGATCCTGCTCGGCGAATTGAACTGCGCGTCATGCCATGCCCCCGGCGAGGTCGCGCCCGCCCGCATTTCCATCAAGTCCGCCCCGGATCTCAGCAAGGCGGGCTCGCGTCTCACCCCTCAATACATCCGGGCCTTCCTTGATGCGCCCCACACAATCAAGCCCGGCACAACCATGCCGGACATCTTCCACGCCTCGGAAGGCTTCTCCAAGTCCGGTGCCATCGACTTCCTCACCCATTACCTCGTTTCGCTCGGAGGCCCGATCAAGGCGTCGAAAACCCCGATCAACGAATCCGTTGCGGACGCCGGCAAACGCCTGTTTCACTCGATCGGCTGCGTCGCCTGTCACGCCCCGGAGAACGCCGAGGGCATCACCACGCCGTCGATTCCCCTGGGTCGGTTGGCCATGAAGACAACGGTCGAGGAACTCGCGAAGTTCCTCGAGAATCCGGCGTCGATCCGCCCCGCCGGCCGCATGCCGCATCTCGGGCTTTCCAAGTCCGAGGCCCGCAGCATCGCGGTCCATCTCCTGCGGGAGCAGATGCGGAACCCGCAGAACGAGACCGCCGAACCAGTGGCCGCCGAGGGACTGCGCTTCGAATACTTCGAAGTCGCGCTCAAGAAGCTGCCGGACTTCACGAAGCTGAAGCCGAAGGCCGCCGGCGTGACCAAGGGGCTCGAGCTCAAACTCCCCGACGTCAAGGTCCGCGCCGACAACTTTGCCATCCGCTTCCACGGCAACCTGAAGATCGAGAGGAAGGGCAAATACCGGTTCTGGCTCAGATCCGACGACGGCGCGCGCCTGATCATTGACGGCGAGACGCTTGTCGACACTGACGGCATTCACCCGGCCCAGGAGAAGAACAAGGAAATCATGCTGTCCGAGGGCGCACACGAGATCGAAGTCCAGTATTTCGAAGCCGCCGGAGGCGCGGAATTCCGCGTGCAATGGAAGGCCCCCAAGGGCAGGCGCGGCGCCATTCCGTCGCGGCTGCTCACCGCCGCCAGGCTCACGCCGATGACGCCGTTGGAGAGCGAGGAGTTCACCGTCGACCCCGGCCAGGCGCGCATGGGCAAACAGATGTTCGCCATGCTGCGCTGCGTTTCCTGCCACAAGATGGAGGGCCTGGCCCCGTTGCGGCCCGCCAAGCCGCTGACACAGCTCAATCTCGATTCCCCGATCGGCTGCCTTTCCCCCGGCATCCGGAAAGGCCTGCCCAATTTCCGCCTGTCGGACAGCCAACGCGCCGCCATCAAGGCCGCGCTCGGCGGCGGCGCCGGATTTGCCCAACCGCTCAAGCCGGAACAGCTCATCTCCCGTTCGCTCGCCGCGATGAACTGCTACGCCTGCCACAAACGCAACGACATCGGCGGCCCCGACGCCAAACGCGACGAACTGTTCACCACCACCATTGAGATCGACCTCGGCGACGAGGGCAGACTGCCGCCCACGCTGACCGGCGTCGGCGCCAAGCTGAAAACCAAGGCGCTGCGCGACATCGTGACCTCCGACAAACATCGCATCCGCTACTTCATGTCGACCCGCATGCCGCGCTTCCCCGCCGCCCCGGTCGAACCGTTGTTGACGGCCTTGTCCAAAGCCGACGCAAAACCTGAATACCTTAAGCAGCCGGAGTTCAGCGAAATTGCCGTGAAGGACGGCCATCATCTGGTGGGCGTCGACCTCAACACCTTCAGCTGCGTCACCTGCCACAACGTCAACGGCGGACGCTCCGCCGGCATCCCCGGCGTCGATCTGGCCACCGTCCACGAA
>JAYPGD010000078.1:7480-15628 GCA_038126655.1 Verrucomicrobiales bacterium | reverse complement strand
TCCGCCTACGTTCCGCAAAGCCGGAACTTCGTCGTGACAAGCCACGCACCACGAACCCCGAACCGCGAACCGCGAACCGCGAACTGCGAACCGCGAACTGCGAACCACGAACTGCGAACCACGCACCACGCCATGTCCTTCAAGATCACGCTCAACACCAGCACCATCAAACCGCAGAAGTTGATGGACAAGATCCGCCTCACCGCCAAGGCCGGCTACGACGGCGTGGAACTCTGGATCAACGACATCTACGAATACATCGGCCAGGGCGGCGAGGTCTCCGACATCGAGAAGGAACTCGACGCCACCGGCTTGTTCGTGCCCTGCACGATTGCGCTGCGCCTCTGGGGCGAGGCCGAGGGCTTCGAATACAACATCCAGCTCGACGAGGCGAAGCGCCGCATGGAACTCGCCGCGCGCATCGGCTCGCCCTACATCGTGGCCACGCCGCCGTTCATGCCCGCGAGCATCGACCAGATCACCGAACGTTATAGGGACCTGCTGGAGATCGGTCGCGCGGCCGGAGTGAAGCCCACCTTCGAATACATCAGCTTCTTCAAGTCCGTGTTCCGCACGAAGCAGGCATGGCAGGTCGTGCAAAATGCCAACGACCCCGACGCCACCATCATCCTCGACGCCTTCCACAACTGGAACAGCGCCTCCACCCTCGAGGACATGGCCGCCATCCCCGGCGACAAGATCGCGCATTATCACATCGACGACGCCGCCAAAGGCCGGCCCCAGATGCAGCAGATCGACGCGGACCGCGTGATGGTCGGCGACGGCGTCTGCGACCTGAGGGGCGAGATCGAGCTGCTCAAGGAGAAGAACTACCAGGGCTGCATCAGCCTCGAGCTGTTCAATCCGGAACTGTGGCAGCAGGACCCGCTTGAGGTCATCAAGCTCGGCCTCGAACGCGTGAAGGAAGTCGTGGCGTAGCGGATCATCCCCATGACCCCCACCCGACCCAACATTCTGCTGATCATGGCCGACCAGTTGTCGGCGCGGTATCTGGGGGCGTATGGGCATCCGTTGGTCAAGACGCCGAACATCGACGCCTTGGCGTCCAAGGGGACCCTCTTCCGTCACGCCTACTGCAACAGTCCGATCTGCGCGCCCTCGCGGGCGAGCATGGCCACGGGCCTGCATGTGGGACGATTGGGCGCGTTCGACAATGGCAGCGATTTTCCGGCGGGCGTCCCGACCTTCATGCATCACCTGGGGCGCGCGGATTACGAGGTCGTTCTCTCGGGCAAGGCCCACTTCATCGGGCCGGACCAGATGCACGGTTTCCAGCGACGTCTGACGCCGGAGATCTATCCCTCGGGTTTCGACTGGACGCCCGACTGGACGCAGGGACCGGTTCACAATCCGGGCACGGCGGTGGATCAGATCCGTGATTCCGGTTTGTGCGAATGGAGCCTGCAGCTTGATCATGACGAGGAGGTCCAGTTCCGTTCGTTGGAATACCTGCGCGATTACGCGCGCCGCAAGGATGCCGGCCGGCCCTTTTTTCTCTGTTCCAGTTTCACGCATCCGCATGAGCCCTTCATCATCAACCAGCCCTGGTGGGATCTCTACGACCACGACGCCATCGACCCGCCGACCGCCGCGGGCATGCCGATCGAGGAGATGCATCCTTACAACCAATGGCTGCAGATCCATCACATGATGGATGTGTATCCGCTGGAGGAGGAGCATGCGCGCAACGCCCGCCACGCGTATTACGGCGCCATCAGCTACTTTGATTCCAAGGTGGGCGAACTCACCCGGGAGCTGGAGCGGTTGGAGCTGCTGGACAACACGTTGATCGTGGTCGCCAGCGACCACGGCGAGATGCTGGGCGAGCAGGGCATGTGGTTCAAACGCACCTTCTTCGAGCCCTCCATCCATGTCCCCCTGATCGTCTCCGGCACGGAGCGCGTGAAGCCCGACAACCAGATCAACCGCGAGGTCAGCCTCGTGGATCTCATGCCCACCTTCCTTGAACTCGCCGACCTCAAGGACCGCCGCGAAATCGAGCAGGGTCTCGATGGCGAGAGCCTCTGCGGCATGCTGCTCGGCGACGACGAACGCCAATCGCCGGGCGTCGTCTCGGAGTACTACAGCGAGGGCGTCACGCAACCCATGCGTCTGGCGATCAACAAGCGCATGAAATACGTCCATGTCGAGGACCAGGAGCCGATGCTGTTCGACCTGACGCACGATCCGGACGAACGGGTCAACTGCGCGAACGACCCCATGTATCGCCCGCGCCTGAATGACCTGCGCGATCTGGTGCAAAAGGACTGGGATGGCGCGGAGATGCGCCGCCAGGTGATCCAGAGCCAACGCAACCGCAAATGGATAAAGGAGGCGCAGAAGAACGGCGCAAAGCCGCAATGGGATCAGGCGCCCAGCTTCGATCCAAGCGCGCAATACGTCCGCGACAAGAACGCCCAGGCGACCAGCGAGGACCGCCGTTATCCCCGCGTGAAGAAACAGCGGAGGCTGCCGTTGGATCCGGAGATCTGATGGGGGCAACGCGCACGTTCAACGTTCGTCTTCAGCGTCGTTCAACTGCGCAAGCCCAACGCCCGGCAATCCAGGATAGGGCACAAGAACTGAACGCGTCCCGTCTGGCTCTCGGCGCTACGCCAGGACATCCGTCACCACGTGGCCGTGCACGCTGGTGAGGCGGCGTTCGAGGCCGTTGTAGTAGTAGTTCAACCGCTCGTGGTTGAGGCCCATGAGATGGAGCAGCGTGGCGTTGAATTCGTAGAGCGTCACGGGATCCACCGCGGCCTTGAAGCCGAATTCGTCGGTGGCGCCATGGCTGTAGCCCTTCTTCACCCCGGCTCCGGCGAGGAAGCAGGTGAAGCCGTCGGGATTGTGGTCGCGGCCGGTGCCATTGCCCTGCAGGAAGGGCATGCGACCGAACTCCGTGCACCAGACGACGAGGGTGTCCTCCAGCAATCCGCGCCGCTTCAGGTCGCCGATCAGCGCCGCCGTGGGCTGGTCCATGATCTCGGCCTGCATGGCATGGGTCTTGAGGATGTTGGCGTGTGAGTCCCAGTTGGTGACGCCGTTGCCGCCGGCGGGATCGCTGCCATTGAACAGCTGCACGACCCGGACGCCCTTCTCGATCAGGCGCCGCGCCAGGATGCAGTTCTTGGCGTACTCGCGCTTGAGATCGCTGCCGGAATTCGTGCCGTATTCGTCGTGGATGTAGTCCGGTTCGTTGGACACGTTCATCACCTCGGGCACGGAGGTCTGCATGCGGCCGGCGAGTTCGTAGCTGGCGATGCGGGCGGCGAGATTGGCGTCGCCGGGGTAGCGTTCGAGATGCTTGTTGTTGAGGCGGGCCAACAGGTCGTTGGTCGCGCGGTCGTCCGCGGCGGTGTATGAGGCGGGGCGTCCGAGATTGGCGGGCGGATTCTTCGCGTTGAAGTCCGTGCCCTGGAAGGCCGCGGGCAGGAAGCCGCTGCCGAAGTTGTTCTTGCCCGAGCGCGCGAGGCCGCGCGGATCGTTGATCGCCACGAAGGCCGGCAGTTCCGAGTTCTCCGAACCCAACGCATAGGTCACCCAGGCGCCGAAGGAGGGAAAGCCCTCCATGGTCATGCCGGTGTGGAAGAAGTTCTCCCCCTGCGGGTGGGCGCTGGTGTCGGTGTGCAGTGAATGGAGGAAGCAGAAGTCATCCGCCATCGCGCCCAGATGCGGCAGCAGTTCCGATGTCATCTTGCCGGATTGGCCGCGCGCCTTGAAGTCCCAGAAGGGCTTGGCGACATTTCCGGGAGGCCCCTCGAAGGTCACCGCCGGAATGAACGGCGCCTTCTGCCCGTGCAGTTTCGTCAGGGAGGGCTTGTGGTCGAAGGTGTCCACCGCGCTCACCGCGCCGGGGCAGAAGATCACCAGGACCTTCTTGGCCGGCGTCGCGAAATGAGGCGGACGCGGCGCGTAGGGATTGTCCGCATCGATGTCCGGATGGATCGTGCCGCTTTCCGAATCCGCGGCGAGCAGGCCGTCCTGTTGCAACAACTGCGCCAGTCCCAGCGCGCCCATGGCGCCGCCGGTGTTGCGCAGGAAGGATCGACGGTCGAGGAGATTGCGGCCGAGGGGGGAGAGGTGGTTGGGGGAGTTCATGTTCACGTGTGGGATGAGCGTCAGGAGACGGGGGAGCAGAAGCTCCAAGCTCCAAATCCCAAGCTCCAAAAAAGCTCCAGGTTCCAAGCTCCAATGCGTCGCTCGGATCGTCGAAGACCGGATGAAAAACCCGCCGCCCAACAAACGCTCGCGTCAGACGGCATCACTGCCTTTGTTTGCGATTTGAGAATTGGAGCTTCCATGGAGCTTGGAGCCTGGGATTTGGAGCTTTCGTCCCGCCGCGCCGAGTTCTCCGTGAGAGTTCGCTCACGGGTGTTCGGGTATTTCGTCATTTAAGGAACCCTCCCAACTGCCGGCTCAGCCGCTTCACCACCGCCGGGTTCTTCTCCGCCACGTTGACCGTCTCGGTCGGGTCGGAGTTGTGGTCGTAGAGTTCGACGAAGACCGGCGGCGCCTTCCGGTTGCGGTGGTCCCGCCAGGAGACGAAGCGATAGCGATCCGTGCGCAACGAATAACCCATGAGGTGTTTCTCGAAGAGCTCGCGATCCCAGGCGTCGCCCTGTTGCTCGATGATCCGCGCTTCGACCTCCTTGATGAGCGGACCGAAGAAGGTCTCGCGCATGCCGGGCGAGAGGGGGTTGGCCGCCCATTCGCGCAGCGCCGGATTGGGGAACTGGCTGAGCGCGGCCGCCTTCCACTCCCGGTCCGGGTTGTCGAGCAGCGGAACGAAGCTCCTGCCCTCGAGATGGCCGGGCAGCGGGACGTCGGCGAGTTCGCAGAGGGTCGGATACATGTCGAGGAGCTCGACCAGGGCCTTGGTCTTTCTGCCGCGGGCCTTCATGTCCGGCGTCCAGATGAGCAGCGGGACCCGCGCGGCGATCTCGTAGTTGGTCGCCTTGCCCCAGACGCCCATTTCGCCGAGGTGCCAGCCGTGGTCGCCCCAGACGATGATGATGGTGTTGTCGCGGATGCCCAGGTCATCCAGCGCCTTCACCATTTTGCCGATCTGGGCGTCGACGTAACTGACACAGGCGTAGTAGGCGTGCAGCAGGGTCCGGGAAAGGTCTTCGCCGATCGGCCCGTACTTCGGGATGCCGTGACGGACGCGCAGTTCGAAGGAGGCGTGGATGCCGGTCGCTGCGCCATCCTTGGGAGCGCCGGTCTGGGTCGCCAGCCTGATGTCCTTGGGATCGTACATGTCCCAATACTTCTTGGGCGCGACGAAGTTCAGGTGCGGCCGGACAAAACCAAGGCCGAGGAAAATGGGCTTGTTGGGTTTCCAGGAGAGGTGCGACTTCAATGTGGCGATGGCGAGTTCGGCGTTGAACCCGTCGCTGTAGACATGGTCCTCGACATCGGCGGCCTCGTAGGCGGGGCCCTGGACCAGGCCATAGGACGCCTCCTTGCCATACTTGGCGACCATCTTCTCCCGGTTCGCGGCCTGGATCGCCTGGTTCTCCGGCAGCGCGTAGCCGCCCGGCGTGGGCGTGCGCTTGATCGTCATCTTGTTCCAGGCGGGACCGCGACTCCACGACTTCTCCTTGTCGATCATCTTGCCGTGATAAATCTTGCCGCAGTAGGCGGTCTCGTAGCCATGCTTGATGAGATGTTGCGGCAACGTGACGATGTCCGGATTCAACTCGCGGAAGTAGGCGGTGTTCTCAACCACGCCGATCGTGTCCGGCCGGGCGCCTGTCATCAGGCTCGCGCGCGACGGACTGCAGATGGCCTGCTGGCAATAGGCGCGTTCGAAAAGCATTCCATCCGCGGCCAGGGAGTCGAGGTTCGGGCTCTTGGCGATGGGCGAACCGTAGCAGCCCAACTCGGGCCGCAGGTCGTCGATGGCGATGAAGAGGATGTTGGGTTTCGTCGGCGCCGCCTCGGCGGCGGATGCTCCCAGGATGCAACCCGCGACAACGCAGAGCATGAGGAAGCACGCCCATCGGGCGCGAGATTTGCTCCGGGTCCCCGGAGCTCCGGTTGTGCGAAGTTGGCTTGTCATCTCATTCACGGAAAAAGGCGGATTCCATCGTGTTCAGCGCTTTTTCATATTGCTACTGCCGCCCCCGAAGAAATCCAACGCGGAAAGTTGCGCTGAATGAACCTGCAACCCCGTGAAGGAGAGCCACAAGCGCGGAAGGAGCCTCGATCCGACGGGAATCACCGGCTCCCGGGTTGGGCGACGGCCTGAGCCTTGAGGAGAGCGGCATGGGTCGAAGCGACGCGGACGGCGCCAAAGCCGGCGGGGGCGGCGGCGTCACCGCGCCGAACGACGCGGGACAGATTGGCCGCGCTGTCGCCCTTTGTGTTCGCCAATGTCCAGACCTCCGGCTCGGCGGGAATTCTGCCGGGGCGCCCCAGTTGAACGAAGAGTTCATCCGGCTTCTTTTGGCGGCTGTTGATGCGGATCAGCAGCGCATGCCGACTGCCGGGCTCCAGTTTGGGGCCGGTTGCGGCCGCCTGGTAGAGCTGGGCGCTGAGGCGGCCCTGTTGGTCCACGCCGATGACGACACGCTCCGCGCCGCCGGCCGTGGCGAGGGCAAGGGCGACCTGACCGCCGGGTTGCGGGACCGCCAGTTCAGCGGCGACGTAGAGTGTTTTCCCCTCGTCGCCCAGATCGATCCAATGGGCTTGGGGCCGCGGCGGTTGTTGGGGAGCCTTGCGGACCGGGGGGAGAGGCCGATCGAGCGCCACGGACTTCGGCATTTCCAGTCGCTCCAGTTCGTCGAGCGAGACCTTCATGACCTCCATCGTCTGCTTGGCTCCGGAGAAGGCGATCAACAGGTGGCCGTCGTGTTCGATGATGTGGGGATAGTCGATATGACGACCGCCGATGAGCCGGAAGAGCTTGTTGAAGACGAGGCCGTCCTGGCTGATGGCGAGCGTGAGAGGATCCCGTTTCCGGGGATTCGAGTTGGACGCCATCACGTAGTAGCCGCGGCTGGTCCGGTGCATGAAGAACTTGCTGGTGGCGTCCGGGAAGTTGGTCTGACGCATCCCGCTCCAGGTCCTGCCGTTGTCATGGGAGAAGGCGCGCAACAGGAACTTCGATCCGCCGTTGTCGCGAATCAGGCCGGCGATGGTTCTTCCGTCGGGGAGGATGAACCAATAGGGCTCCTCGGGCCGGCCCTCGCCGGTGTAGGCGGCAAGCGGATGAATGCGCCAGTCGTTGAAGGCATTCGTTCCGCCGATCATGACGGAAACCTGACGCCGGTGATCCCGGCGGGTCATCATCCATTCCCCCGAAGGGAGACGCTTGGGAGGGAAATTGTTCATGGCGTCGTCGAGGACCGTGCCATGGGTGACCCACTTGACGTCGTTCCAACGAAAGGCCTCCAGGCTCAGTCCGGGCCCGGGATAGCCGGGCGCATTGAAATGACTGGCCAGGGCGAGCAGTTCGCCTTCGCGCTTCCAGAGCCCGCGGGCGATCCAGCCGAAGCCCTCGATCCGGGGCGGGCCGGTCAGGTCGGCGGGCGGGCTCCAATGCAACCCATCCCTGCTCGTGGCGTAGGAGTTGCGGGTGCCCGGTCGATCATGGCCGGGCACGATGTTGCGGTGTTGTTCCGGAGTGACGCCGGGTTTGGGGAGGCCCGGTCCGTCGCTCCACATGGCCCAATAGCGGCCGTCGTGAGGGGCGAGATAGGCGTGCTGATGAACCCAGGCGCCCGCGCGGCCGCGGACATCGCTGATGATGGCGTGCTCGGCCGGAACGCGCGGGAGCTTCGAATAGTCGATCTGATGCGGGTCGTCCGGCAGCCAGTCTCCGGCCAGCATGATGGCGCTGTCCGACCCGTCGTTCCCGGCGTCGGCGGTCTGTGAGAAGGTCGCCGGCGCAAACGCCGCCATGAGGAACAGGGATGTCTTGAACAGGGCTTTCATCGGTCGAGAACCTTGCCGTTGCCGACGATCTTTGAGCCTTCACAGATGTGGAAAGTCGTGCCGGGTGTGAGGGCCGAGTAGTCGGCGTCAGGCCAGTAGAGAAGTCCAACAGTAACGGGAAACGCAACGCCGAATTCGATCTTTTCAGGGGCGGAAAGGAATATCACGCCCATGTGGGCCTCAGAC
>JAYPGD010000078.1:0-7470 GCA_038126655.1 Verrucomicrobiales bacterium | reverse complement strand
AGGCCGCCATGATGGGCGAGGTAGGCGTGTTGATGCACGCGCCGGCCGTCGCGGTCGCGGACGTCGCTGATGATCGCATGCTCGGCGGGGACGCGCGGCAGTTTCGCGTAATCGATCTGGTGCGGATCCTCCGGCAGCCAGTCTCCGGCAAGCATGACGGCGGCGGCGGGCTCCGCCTTGCCGGCATCAGCGGCGCGCAGGCCGGCGGTCGACGCGAGCGCCAGGCCCAGAAACAGCGATGCTTTGAGAAGGGGTTTCATCTGCAACTCTTGCGAAGCCCTGACGCCGCGCTGCCGCCCGACCCAGGGAGCGCCCGGAAGGACCGTCCTACTCGCCCTGGGTCAGGATCTCGATGGCCTTGTCGAGCTGGGGATCCCTGCCGGCAAGATAATCGTCGGGATGGAGCCAGAGTCTGACATCGGGCTTTTCGCCGCGGTTCTCCATGGGCGAGCCGTCGAGGCGGTAGACGCCGGCTCCCGGCATGCGGGCGGACGTGCCGTCCACGAGTCGCAGCGACTGGGTCCAGATGACATAGCCCGGCGTCTCCCACCCCACGAGTTTCGCCAATCCACGGGTGCGGATGGCGCTGGGGAACATCTCGGCGTTGGAATAGCTGTGTTCATTCATCAGGACCACGATCGGTTTCGTCCAGGCGCGCGAGGGCGACTGTGTGGCGACGCCGTCGCGGGGCTTGGTGTAGCCGTGCGGCTTGCGCTCCAGCCAGTCGATCAATGTGTCGGAGATGTTGCCTCCGTTGTTGAAACGGACGTCGATGATCATGCCCTCCTTGCCGAGGATGTACTCGTAGGCCTCCTGCTCGAAGCGGGTGCGGTCGTTGGAGCCCATCGAGGCGATGTGCAGGTAGCCGATCCGGCCATCGGTCTTCTCCTCGACCGCGCGCCGCAGCCGCTCGGTCCGGGCCTTGTAGTTCAGGTCCAGCCATTCGCTCTGGCTGAGGACCTTGTAGGTGACCTTGCGGGCGTCCTTCTTCTCCGGCTTGTCGTTCACGAGCAGGGTCAGGTCGCGCCCGTCCTTGCGGTTCACCAGGTCGTAGTAGCGTTCGCTCAGCTCCACGTCCTCGCCATTGATCTGCAGGATGTAGTCGCCCGGATTGATCCGGGTCTTGTCGTAGGAGCCCGGCGCGGCGTCCGGCACCTGGTCGACGCGGATGCCGGGACCGGCGTGGGCGTAATCGAAGGTGAAGCCGAGCCTCGGCGTGACGGGGCCATCGGGGCCGCCGCTGGCGGGCTTCACCTCGGCGTGCGAGGCATCGAGCTCCCCGACCATCATGTTCAGGAGTTCGGCGAACTCGTCGCGGGTGTCGATGGAGCCAAGAAACTTCTCGTAGTGGCTGCGGATCTTCGCCCAGTCGCGGCCGTGGAAGTTCTCGTCGTAGAACCCGCGGTCAAAGGAGCGCCAGAACTCGGTGAAGGCGGCCCGGCGCTCGGCGCGCACGTCGTGTCGCCAATCCGCGGTGAAACCGACCTTGCTCCCGGCCGAGGGGCTGGTGAGCCGGGTCGTGTAGAGTTCCCCGCCGCGCACGAAGGTCGCCTTGGATCCGTCGGCGTAAGGGCGCATGAGCGAATTCCCGCCGGTTGTGCTCATCTTCTTGGCGGTCTTGCCATCGTAGCTCAGCGTGTAGAGATCGCCGCGATAGGTGAACGTGAGTTCGCCCTTGGGCGTGGCCGAGAGGCTGGAGATCGAGGTCTTTGAATGAATCTTCCGGATGCGGCGGTGGATGCCGTCGAAATCGATGTCCACCTTGAGCTTGTCCTTCTCCGGTTTCTTGAACTTGATGTCCGTGTCCGCCGCGCGGGCATCCTCGCGCTGCAATGGAATCGCATAGATGCCCGATCCGTCGCGGCTGGAGTAACAGAAGAGGTAGCGCCCTCCGGGGCCCCAGACCGGCTGGCTGTGAAAGGCGTTCAGGCGCGTGACCTTGACCGGATCGCCCCCCTTGGCCGACACGATCCAGATGTTGCGCGAGCGGTTTTCCTCGACGCGCGTGTAGGCGAGCCAGCGTCCGTCGGGGGACCAGTCGAAGCTGCCGCCGCCGTAGCCGCGCCATTGCGGGCCGGGCACGCGCACGATGCGTTGGGAGCGTCCGCTGGCCAGGTCCACGGCAAAGAGCCCCCCCTCGCCGCCGGTCACCCAGAAGGCGAGCTTCCCGCCATCCGGTGAAAGACGGATGTGGGTGACGTCGCGGTCTTCATTCCAGACCGGGCGTATTTTGCCGGACGCGACATCGACCTCGTAGATGCCGTAGTTGAAGTCGCGGTCCGAGACGAAGTAGACCTTCTTGCTGTCCTTGGCCCAGGAGAAATCCGAGTCATCGCCGGCCCACTTCGTCAACTGCCGGGCAAACTGGGCCCGGCGGCCCGCGACGCCGGAGGGCTTGCTGATCGCAATGGTCCAGATGTCGCCCGTGAGGCCGAACGCAATCGTCTTTCCATCCGGCGAAGGCTCGGCCTCCTCCACGCCCTTGGTCAACTTGTCGTAGTGTTGATTGGTCTCCTTGTCGTCGGAAGCGGCGTGGAACGCGAGCTTCCTTGGCTTGCGGCCGCGACGCGATGTGCGCCACAGGTCTCCCGCGTATTCGAAAACGATGCTGTCGCTCTTCGCGGCGACGGTCGGCCAGCGCACGCCCCAACCGCTGAACTCCGTCAATTGCCTGGCTTCGCCATCCGGTTCGACGACCCAGAGATTCGGCGTGTTGATCGGTTCGTCAATCAGCTTGGGCGGGGTTTCCTCAAGCCCGTGCGAACTGGGCGAGGGCTTGCCGGTGGTGACCGTCAGGATCCGCTTCCCGTCCGGCAGGAATTGCGGCCAGAGATGCTGCCGCTCCTCCCGCGGAATCGGATAGCGCACCGAGCGCTCCAGGTCGTGGATCCAGATCTGCTGGGCCGCGGAGCCGGAATAGCGCGGACGCGTCCAGGGAAAGCCGTTACGCCCGTAGACGATCCGCCGGCCGTCCGGCGAGAAGCTCGCGTGATTCATCCGCGCGTAATCCTCGGTGATTTCACGCAGCCGCAGCGTCCGGACATCGATGGTGAACATCTGGTAGTTCGCCGAGTCGCGCTTGGAGCTGAAGACCAGTTCCTTGCCGTCGGGGCTCCAGCCGTAGGCGATGTCGGTCGCCGCGTGACGGGTGATGCGCTGGGGCGAGCCGCCCTCGGCCGGCGCGACGAAGATGTCCCAGTTCCCGTGACGGCGGCTGGAGAAGGAGATCCATTCGCCGTCCGGCGAGAACCTCGGATAGGCGTCCGCTTCCACATGCTGCGTCAGCGGGATCGCCTTGCCGCCCTTGGCATCGCCGACCCAGACATCGCCGCGCCAGACAAAAGCGATCCGCTTGCCGTCGGGGCTGAGCGCAGGCATGCGCGCGCCGAAGATGGGCTCCGGCGACGATTCGGAAAGCTGCGCGTGGGAGGACATGCCGGCCGCGAGGATCAGGGCCGCGACCGTGGCTGTTTGGGAAAGGATGGTTCGTTTCATTTTGCCAGAGAGTGGCGGAAGTTAAGCCCTTTGCCCGGCAAGGGAAAGGATTTGCTTGTCGCCGCGCGCGCGTCCCCGGACCGCGCGCCATCCGGTTTCCATCACACCCCGGTTTACATCGGCCGCCCGTTCGCCCAGACTGCCGCCCTTCCGATGTCAGACGAACCTTCCACCATACGCGTGGTCTTTGTGAACGCCGCGAGCGGGCAGCCCTTCAGCGTCTCCGAGGTCCCGCTCGACGAGCTGCCCGATGTCTTCGACACCGAGAGCGAGATTGCCATCGCTGACACGCGCTACGAGATCGTCGAGGCGCAGCCGGCGTTCAAGAGGGACTTCGCAACGACCGGCGCGGTGACTCTGACATTGCGCCGCCTTGAACTCGCGGATCCGGACAAGATTCTCTTCAGCCTGCCCTCGATCGACACCACGACGCCCAAACCCGGCGATACGGAATGCCCGCCCCGGAAGCGGTTGACCATCCACGAGGACGACTGGCGGCAGATCGAGTTCATCTCCATGTCGCACCTGCCGGGAATCCGCTCCGAGATGTCGGCCGTCGAACGCGTCTACCAGGAGTGCCGCCAGGGCTCGGGGTTTCGGCGGATCCACGTGCGCGAGGAAATCGGCGCGCCCTTGTTTGACGCCTTGCTGGACCTCAGGAAGACAAGGAAGAAGCTCGGCGACCGGAAGTCGCTCAAGGGGTTCAGCGTCGGCGGCAGCCGACGGCTGGCGGCCGACAGCTTCGCCTTCGAGACCGATCTGGGGATGACCTTCTACGGGTTGGAGACCAACAACACCGCCACCGTTCTTTGCTGCTCGGTCCACACGCCGCCGCAGGATCCCGACCAGGCCGCGCGCCGCATCGCGGCGTTCACCGCCAGGCACAGTCTCGTCTACGTGGACTGGTGTTGGATGGTGGCGCTCAACGAGGACGAAGCCGAATTCCAGAAGTATTTCAATGAGCTTGTGAAGCGGTGAGCGGCGCGCGCGCGCACGCGACCGGATCCGGGACGCGCCGTGCCTCTCCTTTTCCTGCTGACGCGCGCGACTCACGGGGTTAGATGAAGGGATGACGTTGCGCATCATACACGCCGCCCTGGCCCGGATCACGACGATCCTTTGTTTCGCCATCCTTGCCGCGCTCACGTCGTCGACGATGGCCGACACGATCGAGTTTCTCAACGGCAGCCGACTGGAAGGCGCGGTCGTCGCAATCGATACCAAGGGCCGGACCGTCACCTTTCGCGCGGTCGTCGCCGGACGCGCCAGCTCCCAGACCTACGGCTACGGGCAGATTCACGCCGTGACCATGAAGGGCAGGCGGCATGTCCTGACCCCGAAGCCGACGCCGGACGCGTCGACGCCGCCAAGCGGGGCCGCCAGGACCCGGACCAAGGCGGAGGTGGAGGCGTTGATCCGCGATGTCGGCTCCACGCCGCCTTCGTGGTTGGCAACGACCCGGTTGAATCATCCGGCCACCCTGGATCTCAACTGGCCGATGCCGGCGCCCAAGCCATGGAACCGCAACAAGAACGTCGGGCAGCACATCTGGGACACCGTCAACCCGAACACCGGCCGTTGGCGCGAGGGCATCCGCCTCATGCACCACCTGCTCGACGTGCACAAACGCCCCGGAGCCACGCGGACGCGCGTGATGACCTCGCTGGCGTCCATGCACTTCCGCTTCTTCCAGGATTATCCCCGCGCGGCATCGTGGTGGCGACGCGCCGGGACCCGGCAGAATGGAAACGACGCGGTGGCGCTGGCGGAGTGTTATTTCCGGATGGGCTCCAAGGAGATGGCGAAGGACGCGCTCCGGGGACAGCCGATGCGCGCCGGCATGATCAAGCTGCTTGGGGACATGGGCGAGACCGAAGCCGCCATTTCGCTGGCCGACCGCTACGTGAAGGCCGGAGGCGCCCCGCAGGAGGCCCACCTTCTGGCCGGCGACGCCTGCCGCCTCGCGCATCGCGCCCAGGAGGCGATCGCGCACTACCAGAAGGCCATCGATGCGCCCGCGCGCGGCAACCGGGCCAAACGACTGCAGAAATTCCAGGATCGCGCCCGGGCCAACCTGGCCGCGATCAGGTTGTTTGACCTGTCGGATGTCCGGAAGGTCGCCGATGGAAGCTACCGCGACGGCAGTCTCGGCTACGCCGGACGCGTCGAGGTGGAGGTCGCGGTCAAGGGCGGCCGCATCGAGTCGGTCAAGGTGGTCAAACATCAGGAGAAGCAGTTCTACTCGGCGCTGCGGGACACACCCGCGCAGATCGTCGCCAAGCAGGGCGTGAAGGGCGTCGACGCAACCAGCCGGGCGACGATCACCGCGGAGGCCATCATCAACGCATCCGCCAAAGCCCTGGCCAAGGGCGCGAAATGAACGCGCCCTCGGCCAGGGCGGCGGCGACGGGCGCCGCCATGGCGCTGCTGGGAGCCGCGGCCATCCTGTCCGTCGAAGGCGCCGCGCTTCCCCGCGGGGAGGCGCCCGGCCTGCCCGCTCTTCGGCTGACGGTCGGCGGCGTCCTGCTGCTCCTGGGATTGGCGACGGCCTTGTCCGCCCTCGGCGGTCGGAACAAGGGCGCCGGCGGTTTCCAGCTCAACCATTTCCTGCCCTTTCTGCGTCGACGCCGGAAGGGCGAACCGCCTTCCAGGCTCGAACGGGCCGGCGTCGCGCTGAAAACGGCGCTGCCCGCGGCCTGGTTCTCCGACTACAGGTTCGCCAGACCGGGAACGTTGAGAAAGGGACTGAAGTGGATCGGGGTCTCCCTGCTCTCCGCGCCGCTGCGCCGCCTGATCCAGGCGCTGTGCCTGGCCCTGTTTCTCTGGTCGTTCTTTCATGTGTGCTGGCCCTATTCGGCGGCTCCGGAACCGCCGGGACGCATCGCCCGCGGTTGGACCGTTGATTCCGTCGATCAATCCGATGGCCGCGTGCGCCTGTCCGCCCCGTCCGACGCCGACCGATGGCCCGCCGAGGTGGAGACCGTTCATCTCGTCCTCGACGAAGGCCGCGACTCCGCCCTAGCCGCCTTTCAATCCACGATGGAAGACTCCGGGCGCCTCGAACTCACGCCCGCCGCGCCCCTCAGTCCGGAAGCGTTCAACAGTCTGCTGCTTCATGTGGGCCCCGTGGCGCTGCACGAGCGCGCGCCGGACGCCTGGCCGTCGCACCATGCCGACAATCTGGCGCGGAAGGAGAGGCTCGCCGCCGAGTTGTTCCTGGTCATTGATCCGCTGGTAAGCCTTTCAACGGCGATCGCGTCGCGCAATGTCGTCTGGTCCCTGGTCTGCGCCGCGATCATCCTGATCGTCTGCGTGGCGATACCGCGCGGCTTCTGCGGTTATCTCTGTCCCCTGGGAACGACGATCGATCTGTTCGACCGGATCGTCGGCCGGCGGTTCAAGCGCTTCCGGGTGGAGGAACGCGGCTGGTGGGTCCACGCGAAATACTGGCTGCTGGCGACGGTGTTGATCTGCGCGATCGGCGGCGTCCTGATTTCAGGTTTTGTCGCGGCCATACCCGTGATCACGCGCGGCGCGTTGTTCCTGGGCGAACCGCTGCAGACAGGCGCGCTCCGTGGTTGGCGGCTCGTCGCGCCGATGAACGCCGGCCACTTCATCTCGATCGCGTTGTTCCTCGGCGTTCTCTTTCTCGGCCTACTGCGCCCCCGCTTCTGGTGCAAATACGTCTGCCCCAGTGGCGCGGTGTTCTCCATCGCAAACCTCTTCCGCGTCAGCGAACGCAAGGTGGAGACCTCCTGCGTCAACTGCAACAAATGCGTGGAGGTCTGCCCCTTCGACGCCATCAAGCCCGACTTCACGACCCGGACGGCGGACTGCACGCTCTGCCAGACCTGCGGCGGCGTCTGCCCCACGCATGCCATCAAGTTCGTGGAACGATGGAACGCGACCGACCTGAAGCCGGCGGAGGAGCCCGCGACCGATGGCGCCGTCCTGCAGCGACGCCGGTTCCTGTCG
>JAYPGD010000077.1:4291-15629 GCA_038126655.1 Verrucomicrobiales bacterium | reverse complement strand
TGCGCAGCCAGATCGCCATCGTCACGCAGGAGGCGTTCCTCTTCAACGGGACCATCCGCGAGAACATCCTCTATGGAAAGCTCGACGCGACTGAAGAGGAAATGTTGGCCGCGGCCAAGGCGGCGAACTGTCACGAATTCATCGAGCGCCTGGCGGACGGCTATGATTCCCGGGTCGGGGAACGGGGCGTCAAGTTGAGCGTCGGCGAGAAGCAACGCGTCAGCATCGCGCGCGCGATCCTGGCCGACGCGCCCATCCTGATCCTCGACGAGGCCACGGCCAGCGTGGACACCCATACGGAGAAACTGATCCAGGAGGCCCTGGAACACCTGATGCAGGGCCGCACCAGTTTCGTGATCGCGCACCGCCTGAGCACCATCCGCAACGCCGACCAAATCCTCGTCATCCGCCACGGTGAGATTGCCGAACGCGGGACGCACGATGAACTGATGACCCTCGACGGCATCTACGCCAAGCTCGCGCGCATCCAGAACACCACCTTCATCGAAGAGGGATTCGAAAAGCTGGAAGCGTCCTGAGGCGGAGATCACCCCACGGATGGCAAAGCCGACCCACGGATGGCAGAGCCGACCCGCGGAGGGCAGAGCCGACCCACGGAGGGCAGCGCCGACCCGCGGATGGGGGCTCTAACAGTAGGAGGTATCCGTGCATTTCTCCAAGGGCCGGTTGGTTGGCGCAGCATGGGGGAAGCCCATCCATTCCGACAACGAGACGGCCTGTCTTCTCATCCGTGGGTCGGCTTTGCCATCCGTGGGGAATACTCTTCATTGAGAACGGCAGCATGCGGAAAAGGTTTCGCCTTTTTCAGCGGCAGCTTCATCATCCCGCCCCATGCGATCCCGTTGTTTCACGCCACTCTTTGTCTCGCTCATGGTTGCGGCTTCCGTCGCGGCCCAGAACTGGCCGCAAGGCGCCGGGCCGAACGCCGACTTCACCGTCGCCCGAGGCGACGCCCCGACAACCTGGAGCGTGGTCAACGACCAGAACATCGCCTGGCGTCTCACGTTGCCGGAGACCGGACAGAGCACGGTGACCGTCTGGGGCGACCGGTTGTTCTTCACGATCATGGAGCCGGTCCAGCAGGACTCCGAACTGGGGCGGAACGTCATCGCCCATTGTTGTCGCGCCTCCGATGGGAAGATTCTCTGGAAGCGAAGGATCGAGGGCGAACATCCGTTGCGCCTGTCCGGTTGCTTCAGCGACAGCAGCGCTCCGTCGCCGGTGACCGATGGCGAACGCGTGGTGTTCTGCAACGCGTCGGGAACCATCGCGTGCTTTGACTTCAACGGAAAGGAGCTGTGGTCTGTGAAGCGTCTGGTCGTCGGCCGCACGCAGCCCTTCCTGCGCAAGGGGCTGGTCCACTACATCCGTCAGGTCTATGCGCCGGACGGGCAGGGTCACTTCACACACGAACACAAGAACGCGCCGCTGGATCAATGGACGCAACTTCAGGCGCTGGACATCAAGAGTGGCGAAGTCAAATGGACGACCACCTGCGGCGTGAACATGGGCAGCGTGCCCCTGCCGCAGAAGTTGAAGGACGGAAGCGAGGTCCTGTTGGTCGGTCGCGGCGGAGGGCACTCGCCGCCCGAGAAGCCAGAGGGCGTTTCCATGGTCGACGCCGATACCGGCGAGACGATCTGGACATTGCCGCTGCCAGGATTCATGTCCACCCAGATCATCAGCGTCCATGGCGACCACGCCTGGATCTATCACGGGCCGGAGTTGCTGAAGGTCGACGCCAAGAGCGGGAAGATCCGGAAACGCATCTCCATTGTGGAGGACATCCCCGCGCGACTGCATACGGATCACGGCTGGAAGACAGAGCGCGTTTCCATCAAACCGGGCAGGAACAAGCGCGAGATCACGCAGCAGTCGAATATGCTGGTCGGAGACTATTCCTACTTTCGTTGTTACCAGCGCAACTACCTGGGGCGGGTGAACCTGCGGACGGAGCGGGTGGAATACCTGCAGTTGCCGGCGCAGTTGATTCGGGAGCCGGGGAAGGCCGATGTCCTGCATTGGACCGAGGCAGGCTCCCTCACGCCGTGGGGCAGGAAGCCGAAAGGGCCGCTGAAGGTCAACTACTGGTCGCTCAAGCACAACGACATGAAGAACTCCCGAGGCTTCGTGGTCGTCGGGGATATCCGCTCCAAGGGCAACGGCTGGGGGCACATCGCGACGCAGATCCCGACCGCGATCGGAAAGCGCCTCTATGTTCCGATCATGGGCGGCTCGGTGTTCGTCATCGATTGGGCGGCGCCGAAGCTGGATGAGAAGGCGTTGGTCTCGATCAACGACCTGGGGCCGGCAGGGGAATCATGGAACCGCGCGAGTCTGAGTTTTGGCGGCGGCAAGCTCTACGCCCATACGATCAAGGAGATCATCTGCATCGGGGAGTAGCGCCGGACTGCGGACGGACCGCGGGTCTGTAATCAAAGGCGGTTCACTTGGCCAGGATCGGGAGGTTTCCCCACGGATGGCAAAGCCGACCCACGGATGAGAAGATTTTATCCGTGGGGGGATCTCTGAAGACCTCACTCCGCCTTGACGGCGAACACTTTCAAATCGTCGTATTGAATCGGCTGGTCGGAAAAGGGCGTCCCCCAGATGGCGGGGCGTCCAGTCGGCGGCTCCTCCTTCTCGATGAATTCCACCTGCCAACTCTTTGGCTCCGCAGAACCGGATTCCCAAAGCCGGCCCTGGATTTTCCACTCCCCGTCCTTCACCTTGACGATGCGCAGACGGAATTCAGTCCACGCGCCGGACTTCCACTTCAGCGGCTGCCTGGCGACGACTGCGCCGTTCTTCTTCAATTCGATCTCCCCGCAATTCGGCGAACACAGCAGCTTGTAGCCGCCGACGCCGTTCAACCCGACGCCGAACGACGGCGCCAGCCGCTTCTTGCTTTCACTGCGAACGCGGGCGCGGATTTCCAGTCCATCCTGTTGCGTCGGTCCCAGCAGCAAACCAAAGCGTCCGATCGGCGAGCCGGGCAGTTCCAGGACACGATTGTCATTTCCCTGCTTCACCTTGAAGTCGCCCTCGAGGATCAGGAAGTCCAACGGCTCAAAGCCGATGTCCTCGTTCTCCAGATCGTTGGCGTAAACCGGTTCGGCGTCGGCGCCCGCGAGCGGAATGGAGAGCAGGGAAACCGCAAGGCACGCGGCCAGGCACATCAAAGGTCGGGAAGTCATCATTCGTTGCGCAATGCTTTCAGGATTTCGCCGCGCAAGGCAAGGCAGGCGGCGGCCCAGGTCCAGATGGCGCCGCTGACAAGGACGACAGCCAGGGTCGCGGCAAGCGTGCCGTAGGGAACTTCCGTTCCCGGCGTGGTCAATGCGGGCAGGACGGCGACGATCGCGGAGACCACCCCGCCCAGCAGCCCCATGATCAACAGGGCGCCGTGCTCGCTGATCACCAGCCAACGAACGGCGCTCCTTCGGAAACCCACAGCCAGCAAGGCGGCCAGTTCGCCGCGCCTTTCCAGGACATTGCGCAGGACGACCACGCCCAGGCCCACGCTGCCCAGCAACAGGCCCAGGCCGCCGAGGATCTGGAAGGTCGTCAGGTAGGTGTTCTGCACGGCGTTGAATTCGGCCAGACGCCGCACGGCCGGAGTCAATTCCAGCCCCACATCCTCCAAGGCCCGGCTCAGGGTCGCGGAAATGTCCGACGCCCGTTCAGCCGGCGCGTCCATGAGAAACATCCGGTAGCCTTCCTCGGTGGGGAACAACTCCAGAAAGCGGTCCTCCGCGACGATGAGATTGCCCTGCATGATCGTGGTCGCCAGCGCGCCGACCACCTTGAAGCGGATGGGGCGGCCCTGATCGTCGGGCTCCGGATACTCGATGGTGTCGCCGACCATCTTGCCGCCCATCGCCCACATCAACGACGCCATGTCGCCGATGACCGGGATGCTGCCGTCGTCGGTGGATTGATGGAGCGCGAGCCAGGGGTTCTCCTTGGACGCTCCCTTGATGACCTTGGCGAAGGTGAACGCGCCGCGTGAATCCAACGCCGCCGGATCGACGCCGATGATGCGCGGCTTCTGCGCGCGATTGAGATTCAGGCAACTGGCCTCCTCGCCATCGCGCACGCGGAAGGAGACCACTTCGGCGCCCTCGATGTCCGCCTTCTCCAGGCCGAAGAAATCGAGTCCCTTGTCGGTGTTCAGATCGTGCACGATGGAATGCGCGGAACGTCCGAGGAAGGCGAAGCCGCCCGTGCCCGAGGAGCGCTTGTCCGCGTCGCGGTTGGCGTCGAGTTCGAAGGAGCCGACCGCGACCACCAGGAAACTGCCACAGGCAAGGATGGCGATGGTGGCGAGGCTGCGGCGACGCCGACGACTAGCGTTGCGCAGCCCCATGGCCGCGACCGTGGGGCGGGCGACGGATTCGGATTGATCCAGCTTCGTCAACCAGGCACTGGAGAAGGCGAGCGCGCCGATCAACAACAGCGAACCCGCCCCGAAGAAGATGCCGGGGTTCAGATCGCCTTGGGAGAAGGCAAAACCAAGCAAGGCCAGTCCCATCACCACGCTGCCGGTTCCGATCTTGCCGGCGCGGCTCTTGCCGTCCGCCGCAACGGCCGGCTCCAGGTCGGCGCTTTCCATCAACAATTCGCGGGCCGGCTGCCCGGCCTGTTTCCGCAGGGCGAACCAGATGGTGAAGGCGGCGACAGCGATGGATGCAACGATGCCGCCAATCAAGGTCGCCGGAAGAAGGTGCAGGGCCAGTTCGGACGTGCCGACGGCATCGACCCAGAGCGTAGACAATCCGTGCAGGAGCCCGCGCGCATAGGCCACGGCGCCCGCCGCGCCGAAGACGGATCCCGCCACCGCCAGCAACACGCCTTCAACCAACATGAGCTTCCGCAGCCGCGCGGGCGTGAAGCCCAGAGCCAGCAACGTGCCGGTCTCCTTCGAACGCTGCTCCACGCTGAATTGGAACAACATCGACATCAGCGCCAACGCGGCAAAGATCAGGAAGAAGCTGAAGCTGATGAAGAGCATCCCGAAGTCCTGGCCCTGGTTGACGGCGTCCAGCGCGCGGCTTCGAACATCGGTCACGATCAGGCCGATCTCTTCCGGCTCGATGGCCGCCATGAGTTTCGCGGCGATTTCATTGGTCGCCGAGGCTGACGCCGCGTAGCGGACTGCGGTCAGTTCACCGAAGCGGTTGCCCCAGATCTGCTGGCCGGCCATCAAGGAGATGAAGGCCTTGGGCGTCCCCTTGTGCTCCACCCAGTAGTCATTGTCCTGCGAGCGGATGGCGTCGGTGTCCATCTCGAAGCCGGTGTCCCAGTCGCGGCAGTTCTTGGCGTCCGTCATGCCGGGAAAGTCCGGCATCAGGTAGGGATCGATGATCTCGCCTTTGAAGGGGAGAATGTCCCGGACCGTGAAGCTGTTGGTGCGCGTCACGGTCTTGCGGCCGGCGTCGACCATGTAGTAACTCAGGTCCAGCTTGTCGCCGACCTTGGCCTCGAGATCGTCGGCCAGCCACTGGTTGATGAGGATCTCGTTCTCGCCCATGTCCGCCGGAACCAGCGGCGGATCCATTGCCGTTACCATCGAAAACGGCGTCGTCCGGTCGCCGACTCGGAGCTGATTCACGAAGTAGGTGAGAACCCTCCTCGGTTCCGCGCCCGCCTGCGTTGCGGCTTCAGCGATGGGTGGATCGAGGAAGACGCGATCAGTCCGCAATTCCAACGTGGGCCGCGCGCGGTCGGGCACTTCGATCAATTTCAATTCCGCGTCCGCCAGCCGCCAATGCTTCTTGATCGCGTCATTGGCTTGGTTGAGAAATGCGGCCGATGCCTCTTCATCCGCGAAGTCCTTGCCGCCGATCAGCATCAGGTTCGCCTTGTCCGGCGTTTCGAGTTTCTCCTGCAACAGGGAAAGACTGATGTAGGCATTGAAGGGAGGGACCTGGCTGGCCTGGAGGCTGAAGCGGCCATTCTCCTCGTCGCCCAGGATTTCCGCGACCTCCAGACGAATCGCAACCGAACTGTCCTCCTCGGGAGCCATGGGCGCCTCGCGGGAAAGGAGGGAGGGCTTGGGCAGGCGGAACAGGATCTCGTCTCCCCGTTTGACGCCAAGTTGCGCGGCAAGCTGTGCGTTCAGATGGACTGAGTCGTCGTCCAAGGCATAGACGTCCTTGGCGATCTCCTCGGTCATCATGGAAAAATCGTGAAATCGCGTGTCCACTCCCAGGATCTGCACCTGATTCGCCCGGGCCTCGCCGCCATTGGCCGAGGCCGTGCCCAGGAAGATCAACACGGGCGCGGTCGGGCGACCCAGTTCCTTTTCCAGATCATCGGCCAGTTCGGCGCGGAACAGGCGGTCGTTGGAAAGCAACACGGCCTGGGTCTGCCCGAGGCGCAGCAGCGCCATGCGCTTGAGGCTTTCGCGCACGGAATCGCCGACCAGCAACGCGCCGATCAGGATGGCCGCGCCGACCGCCGCGCCGAGAAAGGTCCCAAAATGCGAACGCGCGTGGTGGCGAAGGCTGCTGAGGATGAGCTTAGTCGTGGTCATCGTGATCGTTGGCGGAGGGCCGCTCCCAGATGGTGAAGGTCTTTTCCTCCCGGCAGGACTTCGAAGTGGCCAGTTCGTCGTTGCGGAATTTCGGCAGCTGCTCGATCCATTTCACAAAGCTCTCCTCGCCGCGGGCGCCTTCCGGGACGACACAGACCGCGTTGTCGCCGCTGAGGATCCACATCATCGAGGGCAGTCCGGGAACGGGCTCGTGCGCCTGGACGAGAATCGTGCGCAGCTCCTCCCACTTGATCGTCGTAACCTCGCGCGTGGGTTTCCGGACCTCGATGCCCCGTTCGCTGGCGCGGATGAAATACTTCTTCAACTCCCGCTGCGCCCGTTCGCGCGGCGAGGAAGGCCGCGTCATCAATGATCGAAAGAATTTTCGACGGGAAGACATAGGCCTAGGAAAGCTCCAAGCTCCAAGCTCCAAATTCCATGGAAGCGTTGCTCTTAATCTCTTTGCCTCCTCAAACCAGATTGCCATCGCGCAGTTCCAATGACCGGCCCATGCGCGCGGCGAGATCGGGGGCGTGGGTGACCATGATCAGGGTCACGCCTTCCTCCTTGTTCAGCTCGACCAGGAGTTGCCCGAGGTTGTCCGCCGAGACGCGATCCAGGGCGCCGGTCGGTTCATCGGCCAGCAACAGCTTGGGTCGGTTGATCAAGGCCCGCACGACCGCGACGCGCTGACGTTCGCCGCCGGAAAGCTGTCCGGGCCGGTGCGCGACGCGATCCTTCAAACCGACACGCTCCAGCAACCGCCGGGCGCGGGCCTCGGCGTCCTTGTTCAGTTCCGCGTCCTTGCAGGCCAGTGTCGGAACCAGGACATTCTCGATCACCGTGCACTGCGGCAGGAGGTGGTGAGATTGGAAGATCCAGCCGATCTCCCGGTTGCGGATCTCCGCAAGCCGCTCCTCGTCCAGACCGGCCAGATCCTCGCCTTCGAGCAGGACCGAGCCCGCGCTCGGCTGATCGAGCGTTCCGATGATGTTCAGAAAGGTGCTCTTGCCGGAGCCCGAAGGACCGACGATCGCCACAGATTCACCCGCGGCGATTTCGAGCGTGATTCCCTTGAGAACATCCACCGAGCCGCCGTCGGCCAGTGATTCATAGGCCTTGGATACCCCGTTCAGTTTGAGCAATGGATCGGTGTCGGTCATACGCGTTACAATTTGGACCCGGATTATGCGCGAACGATCAAAATCCCGTCAGTGAAAAAAGGGGATGGGCTCGCGGGAAAGGCGCGGACGACTGAAACAGCCACAACCGTGGTCGAAATCGCCCGCGGCGAGGCAACGGTTGTCGCCCAAACTGTATCACGGCGCAGCGCGACGAAACCAAAGAGGCCATTGCGAATGGTTGGAGCGCGGTTGTGTCCCGTCTTCGGGATCAGCCGCAGAAACCCGGGTATCGGATACGCCTGCGTCCTAACCTGAAAATCGGCGCTTTGCTGCGCTGCTGCGGCTGGTCTCCGACACAGCCGCGCTCCGTTCACGTTGCCTCCTCGCGGCTTAATCACGCCCGGATCATCGATCCCCCACCCGCGCCTGCCACTGTTTGAAGCGCTCCGCCATCTTCTTCAAGCGCGCCGCTTCCTTCTTCGCCAGGTTCCTGGTCTCGGTGGGATCGTCGGCGAGATTGTAGAGCTCCCAGGGTTTGCCGCGCGCGGCGTTGACGATCTTCCAGTCGCCCATCCGCAATGCCTGGTTTCGGGGAACGCTGAAGTAGAGCGCGGCGTGGGCTTCACGTTGCTTTCCAAGCAGGACGGGCTTCAGGCTGCGGCCTTCGAGCGGCAGGGGATTGCGGCCGTTGAAACGGGTCGGGTAATCCAGGCCGGCGAGATCGAGAAAAGTGGCCATGAAGTCGATGATGTGACCGGGCTGACCGGTGATGGCGCCCTTGTCGGGCAGTCGCGACGGCCAGCGGACAATCAGCGGCGTGCGGATGCCGCCTTCGTAGGCGGTGGACTTGTGGGCGCGGAGCGGCGTGTTGCTGGTCGTGGCCCAGTTGACGCCATAGCCGGCGAAGGTCTCGGGTCCGCCGGGCGGATTGTCCGGTCCGCTGCCGCCGACCGGATGCACGCCGTCGCGACGGAACTTCGACCCTTTGGCGCCGGGGCCGAAACCAAAGCCGCTCTTGGTCGGTCGTGTTCCGCCATCCAGGGCCGCGCCATTGTCGGAGAGGAACAGGACCACGGTGTTGTCCGCCTGGCCAGATTGCTGAAGCGTCTTCAGCAATCGCCCGACGCCGTGATCGATGCGTGAGATCTGCGCGGAGTAGACCGCCATGCGTTCGGCCTGCCAGGCCTTGTCCGGATCGTTCCGCCACGCCGTGACTGCCCGGTTCTTTGGGGCCAGCGGCGTGTCCTTTGCGATCAGGCCCATCTCCATCTGCCTGCGATGCCGGATCGAGCGCCATTCGTCCCAACCTTTGTCGAGATAACGTTGTCGATGCGGGGCGATGTATTCCTCGGGCGCATGCAGCGGCCAGTGGGGCGCGATGTAGGCCATGTAGAGAAAGAAGGGCTTGTCGCCCTTGACCGCATTCTTCAGGAACTGCTCGCCGTGGTCGTTGAAGGCGTCGGTCATGAAGAAACCCTCCTTCGGAAAGCGCCAGCGTTGGTCGTCGAGATAGAAGTCGTTGCCGTGGACCTCATGGAAGTAGCTGATCTTGGATTGGCAGTTGGGTCCAAAGAAGCGATCGAAGCCCCGCTTCACCGCCAGGTCGCGGCCCTGCCACTTGCCGACCATCATGGTGTGATACCCGCCGGCCTGCAGGACCTCGGGAATCAACACGCATTTGGAGAAATCCCTGGGCTGGTTCCACGCGCGGCCGGAGTGGCCGGTCTGTTGGCACCAGAGCCCGGTCAGCAGCGAGGCCCGCGTCGCGCCGCAGACCGCGTTGTTGTAGAACTGCGTGAAGCGCAATCCATCGCGGGCGAGCGAATCGATGTTTGGCGTGGGGATCTCGCCGCCATAACAACCCAGGTCCGACCAACCCATGTCGTCGGCCATTATGAGGACGATGTTGGGGCGGGACGCGGCGCCCGACACGGAGAAGGACGCGAACAGCAGGGTTGTCGCCAGCGCGATCCGGGCAAGATGGGAATGGATTCCCTTCATCACAACTTTGCCAACGGATGCCCGCGCTCTTCCAGCGGCAGCGCGACCGCCCGGCCGCCCTGCCGGTGCGACTCGAACACGCCGCAGATCATTTCCACCGTGGCGGCGCCATCGTTCACGCCGCACAGGGGCTCGCGATCATTCCGCACGGCGTCGATCAGGTCGCGCGCGGGAACGACGTGATTGTGAACCTGGCCGACGAGCTCCGCATTGCCCTCAGGTTTGCCGACGCCCGAGGTGGTGATGGGAATCCACGGACGGGGCTTGTCGGTCGGTTGAAAGGGGTTTCCCGGCGACAGGTGGGCGACAGGATTCCTGTCGCATTGGATGTTCACGATGCCTTCGCTGCCAATCAACTGCAGTCCGAAGCCGGCGTTCTTTGTGCCGTCGTTGGAAATGGAATCAAAGGTTGCGATCACTCCCTTCGACAATTCGTAGCGCGCGTGCAGTTCGTTGGCGGCGAGGGGACCGAGAGCTTCCGCGCCCTTCTTCACGTCCTCGCGCGTCACGCGACGGCCGTCACGCAGCATCACCGCCGAGCAGGACTTCGCAGCGCCGCCGAACCAGGCGATCAGATTCAGCACATGGGAACCCAGCACCCAGAGATCCTCGTCGCCGCCGCGTCGATCGCCCTTGCCGCGCCCGCGGATCTCCAGCAATCGGCCCAGTCCGCCATCGGTGATCAGCTTGCCGATGACCTGGAGCGCCGGATGGTAACGGTTGCGATGCGCGACCGCGACCTTGGCGCCGTGTTTCGCGCAGGCGGCGACCAGGTCGTCCGCCTCGGCCGGCGTCCGACAGAAGGGCTTCTCCACGTAGACGCCCTTCGCGCCCGCCTCGATGGCGGCCACCGTCATGTCGCGATGTTGATCCGGATGCCGGGGACAAACCGCGACCAGATCCGGGCGGACCTCGGTCAACATCCTGCGGTAATCGCTGAAGCCGCGGTCGACCTTCAGCTTCTTCTGCTCCTTCTGCAGTCCGGCCTCGTTGGCGTCGGCGACGGCCACAATCTCCGTCTCGGGGATCTTCAGCCAGACCGTGTCGAGTCCATGGCCGAAATTGCCGCGGCCGGTGTGGCCGATCACGGCGACGCGCAGCTTCTTGTCTTGTGCGTTCAGCAGAGCGGGGGAGGAAAGGGCGGCCAGGGAGGAGGCCGCGAGAAAGGATCGGCGGGTCATGGACCAAAGGTATCCTTCGCCGGACGCGGGCGGTCAAGCGGATCGTGTCGCGCAACTTGATATGCCGCCGGTTTTGTGGCAAGGAAGGCGCCTCATGAAACGCGTATCTGTTGTTCTCCTCGCATTGCTGACGCTCGGCGCGACGGCATGCCGCAAACCGGCGCCCGAACCCGCCGCCCCGGCTTCACAGGCGACGGCCCCGTCCGACAAGGGCGATGCATCCGGAACTTCGCAGCCCGAGGAACCTTCCGGCGAGATCCTGGCGCGAATCCACTTCGTCGGGACGAAGCGACTGGCTGCCGACACCAACGCCGCCACGCTCAATCGCATCGGTGCGCTTCCGGAGACCGCCGCCCTGAAGGAGATGATTTTTGCCAGGCTCGCCACCGCGCCGGGACGCGCCAGCGGATTGGCGTCCAACATCACCGCCGGGGTCGCGGCGTCCATCCGCCCGTTGCTGGATGATCTTGCCG
>JAYPGD010000077.1:0-4281 GCA_038126655.1 Verrucomicrobiales bacterium | reverse complement strand
CCGCGTCTGAATCCTTCCTCGAGGCGCGGGCCAACGATGGCGGGGCCCCGGAGTGGGCGTTGGCCGTCGGATTGGAATCCGACCGCGCGGGCGCTTGGAACGCCGGATTGAAGAAAGCAGTGACGCAGGCCGGAGTCGGCGAGGCCAAGGCGATCGAGACCGCTGACGCGCGCGGTTGGGCGGCCCCGCTGAAGGACGGCTCCGGCGTGTTGCGCTTCCTCGCGCTGGAGGGCTGGGTCGTGTTCGGCAAGGGCGCCATGGAAACCTCCCTGCAGGCCGAGCTCGCATCACGCATCGCCAACGGCGGAAAACCCGGCCCGATGGACGACGAAACAACGCTGGCGTTCACCGTTGATTTTCCGCGGCTGGTCGAGGAGTTCAAATGGACGCGTTGGGAAGGGCTGCCATTTGTGGACATCCAGTCGCAGATCGAGAAGGACAACATCCGATCGACGGGCAGCGCGGTCTTTCCCGAGGATCTGGGTTTCGAGCATGAGAAATGGAAGATCCCGACGAAGACCATCCACGACCCGCTGATCAGTTTCACCGCGGTCCAGGGCATCGCCTCCTGGCTGGAGAAACAGGAGTTCTACCAGGGCGTGAGCCTGGAAAAGACGCCGAACCAGCTTTTCAGCTGGGCGATGAACGGGCCCTTTTACCTCTCCTTCGCCGCCGCGCCCGCCGCGGGATCGACCAATCAGATTGGCAGCCTGGCGAAGCGTTTGGAGACGCTCTCCCGGGAGCAGCTCGCCAAGCGCGGCATGGGCTCCATCACCAATGTCGCGCACACCTCCACGATCCATTGGGTCAACGCCTTTCCCATCGTCCGCCCGTTTCTCAGTGTGTCGGAGGAGCCGGACGACGACTTCGTGCAGCTGGGCCTGCTGCCGGTGCGCCGCGGTTCCTTCACCAATCCGCCTCCGGCCGGCCTGATCCGATTTGTCGAAGAGCGGGAGAACCTCGTCTACTATGACTGGGAGATCACCCAGGCGCGCCTCGATCAACTCAAGTCGGTCTTCCAGCTGTCCACCCTGTTGTCGGACAAGCCCAAGATGTCGGCCGCGCTGCCCAGCGACAAGTGGGTCACGGCGATCAGCAAGAGCCTGGGCAACACGGCCACCGAGATCACCCGGGAGACGGCGCGTGAACTGAAGCTGGTGCGCAAGTCCCACCTGGGTCTGTCCGCGTTCGAGATCATGACCCTGGCCTATTGGATCGGGGACGAGGATTTCCCATTGAGTCGCGCCCGGCTGCCGTTCCTGCCCCTGCGGAAGAACGCCGGCATGCCGATGCCCGGAGCGCCCCAGGCTCCTCCGGCGCCGAAACCGCCGCCCGCCGCCAACACCGATTCCAAGGCCAAGACGCGCGGCCCCCTCTGATGCAGACCATGTTGAAACTCGGCGTCAACATCGACCATGTCGCCACGCTGCGCGAGGCGCGCTACAAGGGCCGCGAAACCGGGGAGCCCGATCCCGTCGCCGCCGCGCTGGCCTGCGAGGCCGCCGGAGCCCACGGCATCACCGCGCACCTGCGCGAGGATCGCCGCCACATCCTCGATCGCGATGTCCGGGCTTTGCGGGAGCAGATCGGAACCCGCCTCAATCTCGAAATGGCGAACACCCCCGAGATCGTCGCCATCGCCCTGGATGTCAAACCGGACATCGTCTGCATCGTTCCCGAGAAACGCGAGGAGATCACCACCGAGGGCGGGCTGGATGTCATCAGCGCGGTCGATGCGTTGACGGAAACCCGCAAAAAGCTCAACGACGCCGGCATCGAGGTCAGCCTGTTCATTGCGCCGGAGGGCGCGCAGGTGGAAGCGGCCGCGCGAACGGGAAGCCAGTTCATTGAACTTCACACCGGCTCCTTCGCCGAGGCATTTGAGAACGAAGATGCGCGACAACGCGAAGTGGTCCGATTGACCGCCGCCGCCATGCAAGCCCGGGAAATCGGCCTTCAGGTCAACGCGGGACACGGACTCACCTGCGCCAATCTGCCGGCAATATTCGGCGTCCCGCACATGGTCGAACTGAACATCGGCCACCACCTCGTCAGCCGCTCCGTTACGATCGGGCTGCCGAATGCGGTGAAGGAAATGCTGGCGGTGATGGAGGGTTACCAGGGCGGGACATAATCGTAAGCCCGCAGGCGCTTCCGGCGCCTGCCTCGCTTTCCAAGGCTCACTTCTCGCGCTGACGCGCTCGAGACGCAATATAAAGATTGCGGCTACGGGATCATTCCACCGCTTCGCAAATCAAAGAGCCCTTCTGGTCCGCCGCATCAGCAATCTCGAAGGCGGCTTCCATGTCTTTCAAGGCCAGGTCGGCCTCCTGCGTGGAGTTCGAATGGATTCGCGCCAGGATTCCGCCCGCCGCGACAGCGTCGCCAGGCTTGGCCAAGCGATCCACGCCGACGTCGTGATGGATCGTTGAATCCTTGTTCAATCGACCGCCGCCCAGATCGCGGACCGCCTCGCCGATGATCCGCGCGTCGCAGCGGGTGACAAAACCACCGCGTGCCGAACCGACCTCGACGCACACAACGCCCTCCGCATGATCCCGCGCCAGCTTCGCGTCCATGGCGTCCAGGTCCGCGCCTTGCGCGGCGAGCATTTCATTCCACTTCGCCAGGGCCGAGCCGTCCGCCAATCTCGCGTCGGCCGACTGCCTCGCCCGGTCCAGATCATTCTCCTTTCCGGTCTGGATCAGCAGCTGCGCGGCGCACTCAACGGTCAGTTTACGCAGATCGTCTGGACCTTCGCCGCGCAGGCAGTCGACCGCTTCCTTCACCTCCAGCCAATTGCCCGCCGCGCGGCCGAGGGGCGTGTTCATGTCCGTCAGGATGGCACGGGTGTTCACTCCGCATTCGGCGCCGAGATCGACAATCGAGCGGGCCAGTTCGCGGGCGTCGTCGATCGTGGGCATGAACGCGGCGGCGCCGAACTTCGTGTCGAGGATCAGGGCGTCGAGGTCCTCGGCCAGTTTCTTGGAGAGGATCGATGCCGTGATCAGCGGGATGGATGGGACCGTGCCGGTCACGTCGCGGAGGGCGTAGATCTTGCGGTCGGCCGGGACCATGCGCTCTGTCTGCCCGACGATGACACAGCCGACTTCCTGCACGATCTCGACGATCCGCTCCGGCTCCAGCAGGGTCTGGAATCCGGGAATGGATTCCAGCTTGTCCAAGGTGCCTCCGGTGATGCCGAGACCGCGACCCGAAATCATCGGCACGCGGAAACCCAGCGAGGCCAACAACGGGGCCAGCGGCAGCGAGACCTTGTCGCCGATGCCGCCGGTGGAATGCTTGTCGACCAGCGGACGCGGGTCGGCGGGGAACGCGAGCACATCGCCCGAATCGCGCATGGCCAGGGTCATCGCCCGCCCTTCCTCCGCGTTCATCCCCCGGAAGAACACCGCCATGAGAAAGGCGGACATCTGGTAATCGGGGATGCGGTCCGCCGTGAAGTCCGCGACGATTGAGCGGATCGTTTCCGGGGAAAGCGAACGTCCCTCGCGCTTGGCTTCAATGGCGGAGAGGATGGTCATGGGGGAGGGAAGGCGAGCGTAAATTTTCAAACGATCAAGTCGGTATTCAGCCTCCAAGTCACTCCGTCATCAAAAAAGGTAGGAATGAGAATCGGTGTGCGCCGCTGTGTCTCGGGCTCAAAGAGCGACCAATCGTATGACTCGATCAAATCTGTATATGACTCCTCCTCAGCCAGCGCCCGGTCGTCGAAACGCTCTTGCTCCCAGAGCGGCGACACGCGAATGCAGAAATCGATCCATGCCCGCACGTGAGCCAGCTCGCCAACGTCAGCAAACGGCTCCAGTCGATAGTGACCAAAAAAACCAGGAAACTCGGAATTCGTTTCCTCGACTGTCGCGATCAGGCGCTGCTTGTAAAAGAGGTGGTATCTCATTTTGAAGCCGAACGTCTAGGTAGGGGACGGCGGCCGGCCATCCACTCCAACCTACGAGGTTAAAGGTTCGAATTTCATTCTGACAGTCGAAACGGCAAGGCGTGCCCGACGTTCCCCTCAACTGTCTGGTTCGGTGCTGGCATCAAATCCACTGGCTGCAAGTCTCACGTATTCCGGAAAGTGGAAAAACCAGAACGAGTACGCCATCAGGGCAACCGTCGATATGGCCATCGCCGGACCAAGAAGCTCCAGAATCTGTGCTTGTTGGGCAGTGACGTAGAATGTGTTGCCGTGGTCCATGACGGGACTTGTTCTCAATCCCTCGGGTTGCCTGGGGGCAGCGAGGATTGCAGAACTGTAAT
>JAYPGD010000076.1:0-15748 GCA_038126655.1 Verrucomicrobiales bacterium | reverse complement strand
AGTTCCTGTGGCGGCGGTTGCGGCGGCGGCGGCTGTGGAGGTTGCGGATCATGACCCGGATCGGCATGGGTTATCGCCGCGGCCTCCATGATTGGATCGCGGAACACGCCGACCTCCTGGATTGCCTCGAAGTCACCGCGGAGCATTTCTTCGAATCCGATCACGCGATTCTCCGACAGCTTGGCCGACAATTCCCCCTCTACGCGCATGGACTGGGTCTTTCTCTCGGCTCCCCCGGCCGCCTCGACCAAAGTGTATTGCAGTCGTTCGTGGAAGTCGCCGAATCCGCGCAGGCGAAACATGTCAGCGAGCACGTCGCCTTCACCCGCTCCTGGGAAACAGACCTCGGCCACCTCAACCCATTGCCCCGAACCGGGGAGTCGCTTACGACGCTGGTCGCGCACACACGGGAGCTTGCGACCGCCACCGGCCGCCGCGTCCTGCTCGAGAATATCACGACGCATCTGGACACCGGCGGCGAAATTTCCGAACCCGAATTCCTCAATCGCCTGTGCGACGAATCCGGCTGCGCGCTGTTGCTGGACGTCACCAACCTCTACATCAACAGCCGCAATCATGGCTTCAACGCGGAAGCCTGGATCGAGGCGTTGAATTCGGAGAACATCGCCCAACTGCACATCGTCGGCTACGACCGCCGCGACGGCGTCTACCAAGACAGTCACGCCCAACCGATTCAGGACGACCTTTTGGAACTCACCCGGCGCGCGCTCGCCCACTCTCCCGTCGAATCAATCATCCTCGAGCGCGACCAGAGGTTTGAAGCCGTCGACGAAATTGAATCCGACCTACGGAAACTGAGGTCCCTGGCGGAGTCCGTTTCACCGCCCGCATGAAACCGAGCGAAACAACCGATTGGGTCACCGTCCAGACCCGCCTCTTGCGAGATCCTGAACTGCGGGCGCGGTTCCGTCGCGACCCCGCCAGACTGGCCCGCGACATGGGCCTTGGCCCAACCGACGCGGAGTTGCTCGCCCGACTCTGTCCCGACCAACTGGACGCCCAGGCGCAAACCTTGGTCGACAAGAGACTGCACGAAGCCTTCCAACTCCTGCCCGGGACCGTCGCCAATTTGGGATCCGGCGCGCGCAGCCTGTTTATTTCACACGCGTTGAGGTATTGGCCGGAAGGACACCAACGCCACACCTTGGACGCGCTTGAGTTCTGCAACACCCTTCCGAACGAGTTCCAGGACTTCATCGACCAGCGAGAAATCAACCGACTCCGTTTCCGGATCGCTCCCTCTCAGATGCGTGTTCATTGGATCTCCCGCAGGAGCCTTTCCGGTTCACGCTTCCTTGGGATTCATGTCCTGTTCCAACGACGTCGCCAACTCCGGCAGTTGCAATTCGGCATCGCGCTCCCCGAATTCCCAACACGAACAAAACACTGAGTTGGATTCGCATCGACCGAAGCCTGGCGACCTCTTGAATCGGGGCAATCGCTTTCGTGGGATTCGATTGAACACGGAGGACACAGAGGAAAGGAGGACCACAGAGGACTCCCATCACCATCTCCGTGGTTCTCTGTGTTCTCCGTGACCTCTGTGTTGAATCAAGGCGCGCGACTGCCCTAGACTCCCGCCATGCGAAACGCATTATCGATACTGATCGTTCTCCTCATATCCGCTCCGGCCATTTGCCTGAACGCCTTCGCCGATTCCCGCCCGAACATCGTCTTCATCATCGCCGACGACCAGGCCTGGGACGACAGCGGCGCCTATGGCAACCCCAAGGTCCGCACGCCGAATCTGGACCGCCTCGCCGGCCAGGGCATGCGCTTCGACAACGGCTTCCTGACCATCGCCTCCTGCAGCGCGAGCCGCTCCAGCATCATCACCGGCCGTTATCCGCACAACACCGACGCCGAGCAACTCCACTGGCCCCTGCCCGGCCGGCATCTCACCTTCGTCGAACTGCTCAAGCATTCCGGCTACTACACCGCCGCCGCCGGCAAGTGGCACCTGGGCGAAGAGGTGAAGGATCGTTTCGATACCGTCGTCGAGGCCGATGTCTCCGGCTTCCAACTCCCGAGCGGCAAGGACCAGGACAAGGGCAAGTTCATCCAGCGCATGTCCGGCGACGCGCGCAGCGGTTGCGATCAATGGATTCCCACGCTGCGGGGCCGGCCGAAGGACAGACCCTTCTTCATGTGGCTCGCGGCGCTAGATCCGCATCGCCCCTACGACGAGAACATCATTCCCGAACCACACAAACCCGAGGACGTCATCGTCCCGCCCTACCTCGCGGACATCCCCGAAGTGCGCAAGGACCTCGCGCTCTACTACGACGAGATCACGCGGCTCGACATGTTCGTCGGAATGGTGATGAAGGAACTGGAGGCGCAGGGCGTCGCGGACAACACCTTGATCCTCTACATCAGCGACAATGGCCGCCCCTTCCCCCGCGCCAAGATCACGCTCTACGACAGCGGCATCAAGTCGCCTTGGATCGTGCGCTGGCCCGCCAAGGTAAAGGCCGGTTCAACCACCTCCCGCCTCGTCAGCGCCGTCGACATCGCTCCCACCTTTCTAGACTTGGCGGGCGTGTCAGGCTCCTCCCTGTTCGAGGGCCGGAGCTTTGCGAAACTGCTGACCAATCCGACGGCCAGGATCCGAGACCACATCTTTGCCGAGAAGCACTGGCACGACTACGACGACCAATCCCGCGCCGTGCGCGACGAACGCTTCAAATACATCCGAAATTTCTATAACGACCTGCCCGCCACGCCCTCGGCTGACGGCGTCCGCAGCCCAACCTACCGCAAGATGCTCGCCATGCGCGGCGAAGGAAAACTCACCGAGGCGCAGCAAAATTTCTTCATCGCGCCGCGGCCCGCCGAAGAACTCTTCGACTGCCAGGCCGACCCGCACGAGACGGTCAACCTCGCGAACGACCCCAAACACGCAGCCACCTTGAAACGCTTACGCCGCGCGCTTGCAGCTTGGCAAAAGGAAACCAACGACCGCATCCCTACCAAGCGCACACCCGACGAATTCGACCGCAACACCGGCCTGGCCACACCGGCCCGAATCCGCCCCCGCCCCTCCAAAGCCATGATGCGGGAGCGCGGGATCATCGATTGAGTCTGTTGGCATCGAATGAAACGTTTCCTCAAGTGGATCGGCTGGTTCTTGGGGAACAACCGAGGACGACAAGGCGATGCTCTAGACATGAGGTGATTGCCCGTCTCGCACGGCCGGAGGCTCAAATCATGCTCGGCGCGTTCCTCCACCGCGAAGCGGTGAAGCAAGGTTGCCACCGGTTTCAACCGGTGGTTGCGTCCGAGAAATGAGATTGCGTCCCAACGGGACGCCGCCCTTCGCGCCAGACACGATCGTCTGCGCCGTCCCTCTCGGGACGCATGTCGTTTTCCCATGCCGCCCGGCGATTGAAATCGCCGGCTACCATCCTTGACCGCTTCGCGGTCCGAAACTGGACCCGGCGCCTTGGTATTGGTAACTTGACTAACCAGTTGAAACTCGACGTGACATTGGCGCACCACGCATTCCGAACTCCCCATTCCGAACTCCCAATTCCGCATTCAAATGACCCGCACCGAAGCCTTCGCCCTCCTTACGGAATACACCAAGTCCGATTCACTGATCAAACACGCCCTGGCGGTCGAGGCGGCCATGCGATTCTACGCGGAGAAACTCGGCGAAGATGTCGAACAATGGGGCCTCGTCGGACTCTTGCACGACTTCGATTACGAACGCTGGCCGGAGGAACCGGAGCACACGCGCGAAGGCGCCAAGATTCTGCGGGAGAAGGGCATCGACGAGGAATCCATCGGCGCGATCCTCGCTCATGCCGATTGGAACCTGGATGAGTTCCCCCGCGACCGTCCGATTCGCAAGGCGTTATTCGCCGTGGATGAGCTCTGCGGCTTCATCACCGCCGTCGCCTATGTCCGCCCCGAGAAACTTGCGGGCATGACGCCTAAGAGCGTGCGCAAGAAGATGAAGGCCAAGGGCTTTGCCGCCGCAGTCAAACGGGAGGACATCACCGGCGGCGCGGAACTGCTGGGCCTCGAAGTCAACGACCACATCGCCAACGTCATCAAAGCCATGCAGGGCGCGGCAAAGGAACTGGGATTGGAGTGAGGAATTGAACTGGCTGGGCGTCTCTGGAGCGCGGCTGTGTCGCAGACCAGTCGCAGCCACGATGGCGTCAACCAAGACCAGGCCCATGACCAGGCCCATGACCAGGCGCCCCGCGGAACGGAGACTGCTGCGACTGGTCCCGAAGACGGGACACAACCGCGCTCCGGCAGTCAGAGCAAGGACATCGCTCTGATCTTGTCTGGACGACCGATTCATTCAGAAACCGCGCACAAGAACGCCCCAGCCCGAATGAACCCACCCGACCAACACGCCAGCAGTGGCGACAATCCGCGCGCAACACCAACCACGCGCGGAGTCACTTCAAACCCCGTCAATCGCTTCGAATCCATCCAGGTCGAACCGGATCCCGACTGGTATGACGAAGACGAACGCCCGCCCCGCACCGAGTTCATCCGGGACCATTCGCAGACGATCATCAGCTACAACGACAGCCCGGACCTGAACTTCCGCGCCAGCGTGAATCCTTACCGCGGCTGCGAGCATGGCTGCGTCTACTGCTACGCCCGCCCCACCCACGAATACGCCGGCATGTCCGCCGGTTTGGATTTCGAGTCCAAGATCCTCATCAAGCCGGAAGCCCCGGAACTCCTCCGCAAGGAACTCAGCGCCCGGCGGTGGAAGCCGCAGCTGATCGCGATGAGCGGCGGCACAGACTGCTACCAACCGGTCGAACGCAAACTCCGTATCACGCGAGCCTGTCTTGAGGTCCTGGCCGAGGCCCGCAATCCGGTCGCCATCATCACCAAGAACGACCTCGTCACCCGAGACCTCGATCTCCTTGCCAAACTGAACGAACACAAGGCCGCGGCCGTCTTCATTTCATTGACCACGCTCGACGCTGATCTTCGCAAGCGCATCGAGCCCCGCACCTCGCCGCCGAAGGCCCGCCTCAAGGCCATCCGCAAATTCGCCGAAGCCGGCATCCCCGCCGGCGTCATGATCGCGCCCGCCATTCCCGCCCTCAACGAACCGGAAATCCCCGCCCTACTCGAAGCCGCCGCCGAAGCCGGAGCGCGTCACGCAGCGCTGGTTCCGCTCCGCCTGCCCCTGGGCGTCGCTGACATGTTCGAAGCCTGGCTCGAAGAACATTTCCCCATGCGCAAGGAGAAGATCCTGAATCGCATCCGGGATATGCGCGACGGCCGGATGAACGACGCCAACTTCGGATCCCGCATGCAGGGAAAAGGCGTCCATGCAGAGCAGATGCGCAAAATCTTCGAGATCGCCTGCCGCAAGGTCGGCGTCAATCAGGGGGACCTCAACCTCTCCACCGATTCCTTCCGCCGACCTGAGGGCGATCAGTTGACGTTGCTTTGACGAGCCTTTGTCCTCGTCCTCCTGCTCGTCCTCGAACCTTCCCGGTCGCAATCGAACCTCGGCGAAACTTCCGCCGCAAGGCGCTCGGAGCGCCGAGCATTGCTCGGCATTCGCGCCCGACCAACGCCCCGGCCGAACAATGGTCAGCGCTCCGGAAGACGGGCCTAGGACAGACTCAAGTGATGGTAACGACACGCGCCCTCGAGTAGGAGGACGAGTAGGAGGACGATATAAGAAACAAGCGTTTACATCCGATCCCAGAACCAGTTCGCCGTCAGGTCTGCGGCGGCCTCGGACATCAGGATACTGATGTGCCCATGCGGAAGGACGGCGGTTTCCACGCCGCCCCAGATGTCCGACAAATGGCGCATCGTTTCCAGCGGCACAAACTGATCGTCACGCCCCACGACCAACAGCATCTGATCCGCCGGGAGCCTGGGTTCGTAGATCTCCAGGTTCAAACGACTGACATCAAAGTCGTTCTCCTCCACCGCCCTGCGCACCAGCGCCGCAAAGTCGATTTCCCCCAAGGCGCGATCCATCCGGCTGACCGGGGTCAGGAAGGCGGCGGAATCGACGGCCTCCGAATGACAGACCAGCAGTCCTTCCAGCCAACCGCCCAGTGAGTTGCCCCACAGGCCAACCTTGGGCGCGCCGGTCGCCTTGAGCCAGGCGATCAAGGCCCTCAGGTCGAGCAGAGACTGATGCGTCGCCTGACTGATCGCCAGCAGGTCGCACGAAAGGAAATCGCGGACGTCATCCCTGCCCCGCGGACGGCGATCCAGATGGAACGGCAACTCCATCAACACGCCGTTGACGCCCCGCCATGCCAGGCGCCTGGCCCAACCGCGCATGACGCCGCGATAGGCCGGGTCCGCGTTGTAGCCGTGGATCAGGATGACCGAAGGCCTGGAACGCCAATTCCCGCCGGCCGGAAACAGCTTGCCCCGGACCGTGTTATTCGATGACCAGGGTGATTCGAACGGCGAGGTGTATTCGAAGTCCTCGCTGCTCGTGAACCGAACGTCAGGAACGTCGACAGTCTCAGGTCCAAAGAAAACCTCGGACTCCAGCAACGCCTCGGCCTCGTCCGCATGAGCCGCAAAGTTCGGCTCCTTCGTCAACCTCGCCGCGGCAAGGTTGATGACCAGTCGATCAATCGGTTTGGTGAGAAAGGGAAACATGTTTGAACTTCCAACGGATCACGCCGGCGTCCTCTTCGAAAAACGGGGCGCGGAATTCATTCCGCTTCGACCTTCGGACGAAACGAGGTCGCAGCATTTCATCAAGCATTGCCTGAATTCAGGCGGAAGCGGAATAAATTCCGCGCCCCATTTGCGTCGGGCAACGCCCATTCTGACTGATTCCCTTCTCACGACTCTTGCGCCTCTTTGCGGCCATGAGATTCCCGGTTCGGTTCTGCTAATTTCCGCCCTGCTGGATCTTCGCCCAGGTGTCCTTCAGCGTGACCGTGCGATTGAACACCGGCCTGCCCGGCTCCGAATCCTTGGCGTCCACGCAGAAATAGCCCATCCGCTCGAACTGGAAACGGTCGCCCGGCTTGGCGTCGGCCAGTCCCGGCTCCAACTTGCAGTTGGTCAGGATCTCCAGGGACTCCGGGTTCAGAAAGTCGTGGTAGTCCTTCCCTTCCGGGACATCGTTCGGATTCTCGATGGTGAACAGGCGGTCATACAATCGCACCTCCGCATCGATCGCGTGTTTCGCCGACACCCAGTGAATCGTGCCCTTCACCTTGCGTCCATCCGGAGCGTTCCCGCCCTTGGTCTCGGGATCATAGGTGCAGCGCAACTCGGTGATCTCCCCGGTCGCCTCGTCCTTGACGAAGTCGTGACACTTGAGGAAATAGGCGTAACGCAATCGCACTTCCCGCCCCGGCCCAAGCCGGAAGAACTTCTTTGGCGGATCCTCCATGAAATCGGTCTGCTCGATGTAGAGTTCACGCGAAAAGGGGACCTTGCGCGTCCCGGCTCCTTCGTCCTCCGGATTGTTGATCGCCTCCAGTTCCTCCCCCTGGCCTTCCGGGTAATTCTCAATCACCACCTTCAATGGCCGCAGCACCCCGGCGCGCCGCAGGGCGATCTTGTTCAGATGCTCGCGAATGCTGAACTCCAGCAACGCAATGTCCGTCATGCTGTTGAACTTGGTGACGCCGAGCCGATTGCAGAAATTGCGGATCGATTCCGGCGTGTAGCCGCGACGACGATACCCGGAAATCGTCGGCATCCGCGGATCATCCCAACCGCTCACCCGCTTTTCCCGAACCAACTCGAGCAGCTTCCGCTTGCTGAGAACGGTGTAGCTGATGTTCAACCTGGCGAACTCAATCTGCCTCGGCTTCCATTCCATCCCCACCTCGTCCACGCACCAGTCGTAAAGCGGTCGATGCACCTCGAACTCCAAGGTGCACAGCGAATGCGTAATGCCCTCGATCGCATCGGACAGGCAATGCGTGTAGTCGTACATGGGATAGATCTTCCATTTGTCGCCGGTCCGATGATGGTCGACCTTCTTGATCCGATAGATCACCGGGTCGCGCATATGGAGATTCGGCGAAGCCATGTCGATCTTCGCGCGCAGGACCTTCTCGCCGTCCGCGAACTCGCCCGCCTTCATCCGCTCAAAGAGATCGAGATTCTCCTCGACCGTGCGGCTGCGAAAAGGACTCTCTTTTCCGGGAGAGGTCGGAACGCCGCGATACTCCCTGCCAAATTCCTCCATCGACAACTCGCAGACATAGGCCTTGCCCTTCTTGATCAGCGTGACCGCATAGTCGTAGAGCTTGTCGAAATAGTCCGACGCGAAGAATTCGCGCCCTTCCCAATCAAAGCCCAGCCAACGCACATCCTCCTTGATGGAATCGACATATTCCGTCTCCTCGGCCGCGGGATTCGTGTCGTCGAAGCGCAGGTTGCAGGTGGCGTTGTCGTTCTCCCGGGCGACGCCAAAATTCAGGCAGATGGACTTGGCGTGGCCGATATGCAGGTAGCCATTGGGCTCCGGCGGGAAACGCGTCGCAATCCGTCCGTCGTGTTTCCCGGTCTCCAGTTCCTCCGCAATGATGTCGCGGATGAAATCCGATTTCGCCGTCGATCCCTCCGGCGCATTGTTCGATTTGTCTGTCATAAAAGTCGCAGCAGAATTGAGCGCCAAGCAATCGCACAAGCCGGGGCGTTTCTCAACAAGGATTGTGCCGGGATTTCGCGCCCGAAAAGGCTTCCTCCAAGGCAATAATTGCGCATTCAACCACTTGACGGGATATGCCGCACAATCTAGCCTTCCCCCCGATGCCGATTGGGCTGGGCGCCTGTGGTCGCCCTCGATCGGATCAGAAAGAGATCATCCCAGGATTCTTCACCCCAACCCCAAGCACCTCATGGAAAAATACGAACAACTCAAGGAACTGGTCGCCAGCCTAGCCCCCGACTTCGAGAAATTCTTCGCGCGCGGCAACAACGCCGCCGGCACCCGCGTGCGCAAGGGCATGCAGGATGTCAAAGCCCTCGCCCAGGACATTCGCGCCGCCGTCCAGGAACGGAAGAAGTCCGACGGCTGAATTGACCGCCCTGCCCCTTGGGCAGTTCCACGACCTCCGCATTCGTCTCTTCCCGCTCGCACGCGCTGGAACGCGACATTGTCGGAGTCCAGCCGCGGCGACGCCGTGAGCAGAAAGCCCCGAGGGGCTGTTCTGACGCAATCCCGTCTTTCGGGCCGCCGCGGCGGTTCCCGGAGACGGGACTCTGGCGCGCTCCATACATCGCGCCAAAATCCGGGATTGGGAGCTTGGAACTTGGAGCTCCCGCCGAATCCCCCTATCTTCCCCGCCCTCTGTTTGAAACCACGTTGCCTGATTCACCTTTCACTGAGACCTGATCCATCATGAGTGTCCGCGTCCGATTCGCCCCCAGCCCGACGGGCTACCTCCACATTGGCGGCGCCCGCACCGCCCTTTTCAACTGGCTCTATGCCCGCCACACCGGCGGCCAATTCGTCCTCCGCGTCGAGGACACCGACGAGGCCCGCAATTCGCAGGAGGCGATCGATGTCATTATCAATAGCATGCAATGGCTCGGTCTCGATTGGGATGAAGGCCCCGTGGACGGCTCTGACCTGACCGCCAGCAAGGGCGACCGCGGCCCTTACTTCCAATCCCAACGCAAGGATATCTACCAGAAGCACATCCAGGCATTGCTGGACGCCGACAAGGCCTACGAGCACGAAGGCGCCATCAAGTTCCGGATGAAAAAGGAAACGGTGATCATCGACGACCTCGTCGTCGGCAAGGTCGAGCGCAAGCTCACCGACCGCGAGGAACTCGATCCCGATTTCGTGATCGTCCGCTCCGACGGCAAGCCCGTCTTCCACCTGGTCAACGTCATCGATGATCTGGAAATGGGCATCACCCACGTCATCCGCGGCGAGGATCACCTGAGCAACACCTCCAAACACATCGAACTCTTCAAGGCCCTCGGCGCCGAACCGCCCAAATACGCGCACATCCCGCTGATCCTCAACAAGGACGGCAGCAAGATGAGCAAGCGCGACCTCGGGGCCTCGGTCAACACCTACATGGACGAAGGCTTCGTTCCCGCCGGCGTCGTGAACTACCTCCTCCTCCTCGGCTGGAGCCCCAAGGACGACCAGGAGGTCTTCCAGATCGAAGACGTCATCGAGCGCTTCGATCTCCCGCAGATCAACCGCCAGAACGCCCGCTTCGATTTCGACAAGCTCAAGTGGTTCAACTACGAGCACGCGCGTCGCCTGCCCGCCGACGAATTCCGCCAACGCGCCCTGCCCTTCCTCAACGAGGCCGGCATCGACCTGTCCGACTTCGACAACGCCTACATCGACGCCGCCTTCGAAACCTGCAAGGAGAAGGTCAAGCAGATGACCGAACTCCCTGACTTCTGCGCCTTCTATTTTCAGGAAATCGCCGAAATGGACGAGGAACACGCCGCCAAGCACCTCATCCCCGACAACAAACCGCGCGTGGAGAAACTGGTGGAAATGCTGACGGCGCTCGAATCGTTCGACGCGGATTCCATCCAGGCCGGCTTCCGACAGGTTGCTGAAGACGTGGGCGTGAAAATGGGCGTCCTCGTGCACCCCATCCGCCTCGCCTGCACCGGCAAGAAAGTCGGCCCCAGCCTGTTTCACCTGATGGAAGTCCTGGGCAAGGAAGAAGTCCTCAAACGCACGGACAGTATCATGGGCCGGATGTCGGAGTCGTAAACGCCGCCTACACTCTTCTTCTGTAGTTAGGAGGCTCAAACCGTGGGCTTTAATGTCCCCCTGCGGTGGAACTGACCGATCGACGCACCGACAGATCGCAACTCGCTGATTCAACAGTTCCCTTCGAAGCCTTGCCTGCCGACAGACTGACTGAGCGCCGTTCGGGTCAGTCCCGGAAAGCCGCAATCCTGCATCCGGGAGCCAAAGCCATTCCGGCGCAAGGGATTCGCATGCTTGACTTTTTCAATGCCACGAGCGCAGCGGGCAAGTCTCCACGAACCCACCCCGATTGAACCCTCATTTTTGGCTGCGCCGGAGAATTCAATATCCCCTCCCGGAGGAGACCTTTCTGGGCGTATCCCAAGGCGCGGTTCCCCTCTGGGGAGCGGATATTCGTCCCGACCGCGTAGCGTGGAGGAGTGAATCGGGGTGGGTTCGCACAGAGTGACAACCCGCCCCCCCCGATCCGATGCCATGGGAGAATCCTGAAAAAGAGCACGGGCCGCCCCGCCGCATCACTCCATCCCGTCTTCCTCTTCAACCTCCTCGATCTTGGCTGTCTTCTTGAGTTCCGCGATGTAGTCCTTGATCTTCGCGTCGCGATCCGCCTGCAGCCAGGCGTCCTTGACCGCGTCCTTCACCTCGTCAAAAGGAATGGCCTCCGACGGTTTGCGATCGGTCACGGTCGCGATGTGAAAACTGCCGTGCATGGGAAACACCGGGCTGATCTCGCCGACGTTCATGGAGAAGGCGACGACTTCAAATTCATCCATCAATTCGCCGCGCTTGAAAAAGCCGAGGTCCACTTCCTCCGCCGGCTTGTCGGAATACTCCGTTGCCGTCTCGAGGAAATCCGCGCCATCGACCAGCCTGCGCCGCACGTCGCACAACTCCTTCAACAAATCCTCCCGATCCTCCGCCTGTTGGACAGACTTGAAGATGTGGGACGCCCTCACTTCTTCCTGCGACATGTAGTCGGCGATATGCTCCTCGTAGAACTTCCTCAAGGTCTCATCGTCCGCCTCGGGATCGGGCCCGCAGACCTCCTGCAGCAACTTGTCCACGGCCAGGCTGGCCCGGACGTTGTCGCGAATCAGGTCGTCCTGCTCCGGCGTCAGGCCCATATTGAAATAGAACTGCTGCTCACCGCCGTGTTCCTCCTTCAGCCTGGCGATCGCCGCCTCCACCTCCTCCGCGGCAATCGGTTCATCGCGTCTGCGCGCCTCCTGCGACACCAGGACCCGGCCCGTGATGTTGTCGATCGCCTGCGCGCGAAACTCATCGTCGCGTTCGCAGCACGAAACCCGCCCCACTCGCTCGTGGTAGCCTTTGATCTCCGAAAACTCCTGACCGATGATGTCCTCGTCGATCCGTTCGCCGTTGATGATGATGGGCATCGCGAGAAGCTACGGAGGTCCGAGGAAGTGGCAAGTTCGGAGTTGGCGAACGGCCTTTCGCCAGAGCGCGGCAGCGCAACCAATGCGTCGACCTGACATGGGAATGAAGACAAAGGAAAAGCTGCTCGGGATTCCCCTGCCTTGCCCGTCAGAGAATTCTGCTCAGGACGGCGGGAAACGGGAAATCGCAGCATGCCCCACCCCCAACGGCCCCGGTCATACTGCCCGAACTGCCGCAACTGGCCCGAAGACGGGACACAACCGACCTCGCCCCGCACAAATTCCGGCGGACTTGCATCAAGATCGGGCCAGTCTGGGGGGCGAGATTCCTTGAACGTCGATCCACATGCGGGTTGAATTCCCCGCCCAGAGACTCTGTCCAATCTTGCTTATGGCAGCTTCAAAACCCTCGATCTCAGTCGCGGCGATTGCCGGTTCGCTCCTCCTTGCCAATCTCGGGTCCCACTCCGTTCAGGCCGCCGGAAACAAGGTCGACTTCAACCAGGACGTGCGACCGCTCCTTTCGGCCAATTGCTTTCACTGCCATGGCCCCGACGAGAAGAAACGCGAAGCCAAGCTGCGCCTCGATTTTGAAGAGGGCATGTTCGAACGCCGGGATGGCGGCGCGATCGTGGCCAGGGGCGACGCCGACGCCAGCCTGCTCTTTCAACGACTGGTCGCCTCGGACCACGGCGAACTGATGCCGCCGCCGGAAACAAACAAGAAACTCACCGCCGCCGAGATCGCGACCGTCCGTCGTTGGATCGAGGAAGGCGCCGCCTTTTCGGGGCACTGGGCCTATGTCCCGCCCAAGCGCGCGCCGATCCCCGCCATCCGCAACTCCGACTGGCCGCGCAACGAAATCGACTACTTCATCGCCGCGCGCAACGAAGCCGAAGGCCTTTCCCAATCCGCCGAAGCAGGCCGCGAATCCCTGATCCGCCGCGTCACCTTCGATCTCACGGGGCTGCCGCCCACGCTCGAGGAGATCGATGCCTTCCTCGCCGACGATTCGCCCAACGCCTACCGCAAGGTCGTCGACCGCCTCCTCAACTCCCAGACCTACGGCGAACACATGGCCCGATTCTGGCTCGACGTCGTCCGCTACGGCGACACCCACGGACTGCACCTCGACAACTATCGCGAAATGTGGCCCTACCGCGACTGGGTGATCGGCGCCTTCAACGACAACAAGCCCTACGATGAGTTCACCATCGAACAGATCGCCGGCGACCTGCTGCCGAATCCCACGACCGCCCAACTCATCGCCAGCGGCTACAACCGCTGCAACGTCACGACCAGCGAGGGCGGCTCCATCGAGGAGGAGGTCTACGTGCGCAACGTGATCGACCGGGTCGAAACCACCGGCACGGTCTTCATGGGGCTGACCCTTGGCTGCACGGTCTGCCACGACCACAAGTTCGACCCGTTCACCATGAACGATTTCTACTCCATGTTCGCCTATTTCAACAGCATCGACGGTGGCGCGCTCGACGGAAACCGCAAGGATCACCGCCCCATAATCAAGGCGCCCACCGAACTCCAGACCCGCGACCTGAAGCATTGGAAGAGCGAGATCGCCCGGATCAAGAAGGAACTCGCCGCGGCGAACACACAGGTCGACGCCGCCCAACGCGCCTGGGAAAAGACGCTCAAGCCACGCCCGGCGGAGCCCTCGCACGACTGGGAGGTCCTCGACCCGGAAGCCTTCAGCTCCAAAGGCGGCGCCACGCTGAAGAAGCAGAAGGACAAGTCGCTGCTCGCTTCCGGCAAGAATCCGGCCAAGGAGACCTATCAGGTTGAGGTCAAGCTGGAGAAGGGCCGGTTTGGCGCGATACGTCTCGAAGCCCTGACCGATCCCAGCCATACCAAGAAAAGCCTCGCGCGCAGCAGCAACGGCAACGCCGTGCTGACCACGTTCACCGCCGAAATCATGCCAGACGGGAAACCCGATCAATGCCAGCTCATCAAATTCACCCGCGCCTGGGCCGATCACGAACAATCCGACGGCGACTTCGCGATCGCCAATGCCATCGACGGCAAGGACGACACCGGCTGGGCGGTCGAGGGCCACAACAAGGCGGAGCGCCGCGAAGCCGTGTTCGTCGCCGATAAACCCTTCGGTTTCGCCGAAGGCTCCCTGCTCCGCGTGAAGATCGGATTCAATTCCAGGTTCGCGCAACACAACTTCGGACGCGTCCGCCTCGCCGTCAGCAAGACGGCGGACCTCCCGGAAACCTCCCCGCGCATCGAACTGGGCGACTGGTATTCCATGGGCGACTTCACCACCGCCTCCTACGGCCGCCGCAGCTTCAACCGCGCCTTCGGCCCCGAAGGCAAGGCCTTCAAGGCCGGTCAGAAATTCAGCGACAACGGCGAACAACGCAGCTGGATCCACCATCCTGAATGGACCGACGGCGTCATCCACGGCGACCTCCCCGGCAACGAAAGCGCGACCTACCTCTACCGGAAGATTTGGTCTTCGAAGGCGCAGAAAGCCGTCATCCACACCGGCAGCAGCGACGCCATCAAGGTGTTCGTCAACTACAAGGCCGTCGTTTCCAAGAACGAGGAACGCGAAGTCGCGCCGAACCAGGACCGGACCGAGATCAACCTCAAACCCGGCGACAACGACCTCATGCTCAAGGTCCTCAACTGGCAGGGCGACGCCGGCTTCTATTTCAGGATGTCGTCCCCATACCTCGCCGCGCCCAATGACATCGCAAACCTCGCCGCCATCGCCCCCGCCAAGCGGAAACCCGCGCAGGCCGCCCGCATCCGCGAGTATTTCCGTCACCACGTCAGCGTCGCCCCCAACCTCGTCGCGCAACGCAAGGCGCTCTTTGCCGCGCAGAAGGCGCTGACTGACACGGAACGGGCCGTGCCGACCACGTTAATCTTCCGCGAACGCAAGGACCCCCGCGACGCCTTCATGTTGGTCCGCGGCAACTACGATCAGAAGGGCGACAAGATGAGCCGCCGCACACCGCTGTCATTGCCGCCCATGGCCGAGGGGCTGCCCAATGACCGCCTTGGATTCGCAAATTGGCTGCTCGATCCGAAGCACCCGCTGACCGCCCGCGTCGCGGTGAACCGTTTCTGGCAGCAGGCCTTCGGGGTCGGACTGGTCAAGACCTCGGAAGACTTCGGCAGCCAGGGCTCCCCGCCCTCGCATCCCGCGCTGCTCGATTGGCTGGCCGTCGATTTCCGCGAGAGCGGCTGGGATGTCAAACGCCTGATGAAACAGATCGTCATGTCCGCGACCTACCGCCAAAACTCCACCCTGTCCGCCGAACACCTCGAACGCGACCCCGAGAACCGACTCCTCGCGCGCGGCCCGCGCTTCCGACTCGACGCCGAGATGCTCCGCGACCAGGCCTTGTCCGCCAGCGGACTGCTGGTCCGCAAGATTGGCGGCCCCAGCGTCAAGCCGCCGCAGCCCGACGGGCTCTGGAAGGCGGTCGGCTATTCCGGTTCGAACACGGTTCAATTCTACGCGGACGAGGGCGACAAGGTATTACGCCGCAGCGTCTACACCTTCTGGAAGCGCACCTCGCCGCCGCCGCAGATGACCGCCTTCGACGCGCCTTCCCGCGAGTCCTGCGCGCCGCGCCGCGAACGCACCAACACGCCCTTGCAG
>JAYPGD010000075.1:14030-15981 GCA_038126655.1 Verrucomicrobiales bacterium | reverse complement strand
ACTCATTTGAATGCGGAATGCGGAACCCGGAATGCGGAATGCGGAACCCGGAATGGAGACTTCTGGCACATCAGGCGTTACTTTCTGTTCTTCTTGGCCGTATTGATCGAAGCGACAGTAATCGCGACCAACTCGTCCGCTTCCCTCAACAATGACGATATTCTGTCGCACCTCGCTTTGCCCGCTTCCATCAACAATTCCATCCAATATGCGGACTCGTCCGCCTCCTCCTCCACAATCCCCATTTTGGCAATGAAATCCGCCTGCGAGCGCGCGCGACTGGCTGCTCGATAGTTGGCTCCCACCGAAGCCCCCGATCTGAGCAACTGCCGCCCCAACACATTGCTCGTCTGGTCGCGCGGCAACTCCTCCACGTACCGGATCACATCCAAAGCAAACGCCTTTGCCCTGCTCTTCAAGTCCTTGTGTTTCATATTCTCCTATTCACTTCATTCCCTGTTTTCATTCCACATCCTGCAATCCCGGTTTCAGAGTTCCGCATTCCGCACTCCCTATTCCGCATTCGAATCATCGCCAGATTTCCGCCTTTCTCAATTGCTTCAGCAGCAGTTGCTCAAGATCAGTGGCCGAGGAGGCGGTGAAGAAGGCGACTCCGCGCGACTTGCAGAATTCGTCCAGTTTCCGGCAGAAGTTCGCGACCATGCGCTGGTAGATGTCCAGGCGATAACGGCCGAAGGTCACCTCGGTCTGCGCGCCGGATTCGGAATCGATCAACCGCAGGTCCCCATAGGTCTCGGGCTCCAGTTCCTCCGGAGCCAGAATCTGGATCGCGCTTACCTGGTAGCCGCGACCGACCAGGGCGTTCAACCCCTCCTCATACCCGGCCGGATCCAGGAAATCACTGAGCACGATCGCCGCGCCAACCTGCCGCGATTCCATCGCCCCGCGACGGAGGGCGTCATTCAGATCGGCCAAACCGCCGGCGGTGATGTGGGTGATGTTCTGGAAGAAGCGCAGGGCCGACTTGCGCCCCCGCACGGACCTCAGCGAACTGCGGATGGCCGTCTCCTCCTCGTTGTCCGGAAAGGGCTTGATCGAGACGCGGTCAAAACCGCACAGGGCCACATATCCGATCGCCGCCGCGACCTGGCGCGCAAAGTCGAATTTCTTCGGCGTCCCGAAACTCATCGATTCGCTCGCATCCAGAAAAACCGTCAATGGCAGTTCCCGCTCCTCCTCGTAGAGCTTCAGGAACAAGCGATCAAGACGCCCGAACAGGTTCCAGTCCAGGTAGCGCAGGTCGTCCCCGTGTGAATAGTTCCGATGGTCGGCAAACTCCACCGACTGCCCCCGCGCCCGACTCGTCCGCTCCCCCTTCGCCGAGGACTTCGAACGCCGCCGCGCCAGCAGTTGAAACTGCTCCAGACGCTTCAGCAGATCGGAGGTAAGAAGAGGCTCAGGCATGACGTGGACAGGCAGGAACCACGGATGGACGCAGATGAACGCAGATCAATATACGGCGGACAGGGTTGCTGTCGTGAGAATCAACGCCGTCAGGCGTTGCCCCAAGGAATCCGTGTCCATCCGTGTTCATCCGTGGTTGAGAAAGACTTACGGCCTGTCCGGCTCAAACGGCCGCCGCCTCCACCACGACATCCCGCGGCACGGCGTTCAGGATCTCGGTGATGATGTGATCGGTGGTGACGCCCTCGGCCTCCGCCTCGAAGTTGAGGATCAGGCGGTGGCGCATCGCCGCGTGCGCGACCGATTGGATGTCGTCGAAGCTCACGTTGAAGCGCCCCTGCGTCAGGGCCCTGACCTTGCCGGCCAGGACGAGGGTCTGCAGGCCGCGCGGGCTGCTGCCGAAACGGAGATATTGGTTCGCGACCGGGGCCGCCGTCTCCGTGCCCGGATGAGTCGCCTGGATCAGGCGCACGGCGTATTCCTTCACGTGCGTGGCGACCGGCACCTCCACCACCAACTTCTGCAG
>JAYPGD010000075.1:0-14020 GCA_038126655.1 Verrucomicrobiales bacterium | reverse complement strand
AATTCATCCTTGGCGATCACCTTGTTCAGGTCCGCCGTATGTCCCTCCGTCGTGCGATTCAAGATCTCGGTCAATTCATCGCCGCCCGGATATCCCACCACCAGTTTGAAGAAGAAGCGGTCCAACTGCGCCTCCGGCAGGGGATAGGTGCCCTCCTGCTCGATCGGGTTCTGCGTGGCCAGCACGAAGAACGGGCGGTCCAACCGCCGGATCGCCCCGCCCGCGGTGACGCTTTTTTCCTGCATGGCTTCCAGCATCGCGGACTGCGTCTTGGGCGTGGCGCGGTTGATCTCATCCGCCAGGATGATGTGCGCGAAGATCGGCCCGTGCTGGAATTCGAAGTTACGCCCGCCGCCCTCGCTCTCGACCACGAGGTTGGTTCCGATGATGTCCGCGGGCATCAGATCGGGCGTGAACTGGATTCGGTTGAAAGACAGGTCCATCGCCTGGCTGAGCGTGCGCACCAGCAGGGTCTTGCCCAGACCGGGCACGCCCTCCAGCAACACGTGCCCGCCCCCCAACAGGGCGATCAGGGTCCCGTCCACAATGTCGTCGTGCCCGACGATCATCTTCCCGATTTCCGCGCGCATGGCCGCAAAGCTCTCGCGAAACGATTGGATTCTTTCTTCAACACTCATATGCGTGGTCCGTCCGTCGTTGTCCTTTTCGTTAAAATCGTTGCTTGGGCTTCTGAAGAACCCCTTGCCCGTTCGGCCCCTGGACGCGGATGTTGGATATGATTCCGCTCACTTCAATCCCGGAGTCCGCGCGCAAAACAGATTCCACCCGCCGCTGCGGATTGAAATGAACGCCTTCGCATGGCATTGGCGCGGCGGGCGTCCGTTTCTCCATCCACCGGCGTCAACTTACTTCAAATCGTCAAAATAGTCCCGAACCGTGCCCTGGCGGTCCCGAGGCACGCGCTCCTGGCTCAGGGCGCTCTGCGCATCGCTCTGTGCGGCCGCGACCGCTTCCTCATACTGCACCTTGCTCCGCCCCTTGATGCTGACGCCCTTGAGCGTGATGCTGGGCATCTGCCCGCTAGGCCCCATCTGCCCCTTCACCTTGGTGGGTTGAAAGCCATCGACCAATTCGCCTTCGCCGCGATCCGTGATTCCCCTTCCCTCCATATCGGAGCGGACGACTCCGGAATTGTCCCAGGCTTCGAAAACATCCGAGGGCTGCATCGTCAGGCTGTCGTCGCCCCAGGTTCCCACGCCCTGCCCGGGCTTGCCGCCCTGGCCGGCCTTCGGCGGTCCCGAACATTGCCCCCAGCCCTGGCAATTCCCGATGCACATCGAGGCGGTCTGCAAGGCCTGCAGCGAAGCCAGCAATCCCTCGCAGTCCGAGCACTGCTTCAGCATGCCTTCCAGTCCCTTCGCCGCCGCTTCCAAGGCCTCGGCCGCGCCCTGGCGGTCGCCCTTGTCAGCCAGCTTGGCCGCCTCCTGGATATAATCGGCGACCTTGTCGTAGTCCATGGCCGGATCCACCGACTTGCGGATCTCCTCGATGACTTCCTTGAGCTCGGCTTCGGAGGTTCTCTCCGACTTCAACTGCCGCGCCAGCTTCTGCATGCGGGCGATGGCGGGAATGCCCTGCCCCTTCTCCAGTCGCTCGGCCAGGTCCTTGCCGATGTCGTCCAACTGCTTCTTCAATTCGCTCATCTTGTCGGCGAACTGCTTCAGCTTCTCCATGTCGAGCAACGCGACATCCATGTCCTTGAGAAACTTGTCGATCTCTCCCTGGTTCAGCGCCTCCGCCGCGTCCTCGAGGGAACTCATATCCAGCCCCAGATCCTTGGCCTGCTGCATGAGTTCGTCCATGGCCTCGGACATCTTCTGCGAGGCGGCGCTCTTGGACTGCGAGCCTTCCTGCCCCATGGCGTCGGCGGCGTCCTGCAGTTTCTTCATGTCGTTCTCAAGCTTTTCCAAGGCCTCGGTCTTGCCGTCGAAGTCCTTGCCTTCCATCTGCTTCTTCATGGCGTCGATCTGCTTCTGGATCGATTCTGCGGAAGGAGCCATCTCGCCGCCATTCTGGCGCGCGGCGCGTTGGAGCTTGCGGATGCCCGCCTTCTTGGCGAGTTGCTCGGTCTGGTCCTTGATCTTGTCCTGGACCTTGGACAACTCGGCCAGGGCCTGGTTGCGGGTGAGTTTCTTCTTCTGCAAAGTCTGGCCAAATTCCGCGACATCCTGCATGGCCTTCTCGGTCTGCGGCAGCGCCGGCTTGCGCTTGGCCAGTTGCCGCTTGGTGATCTCCTCCAGATGCTTGCCCGTATCCTTGATGTTCTCCGCCTCGCGCTTCTGCTGCAGATAGTCGTCCGTGCGGCGTTCCGGAACGAATCCCAATCCCGCTCCAACCGCCAGCGCCACCAGGGCCCATCGACTGGACCTCGGCAGGTGAAACGGAAGCAACCTCTTCGGATCCACCCCGCTCGCGTGGGCCGCGGCGTCGGTCACCACCAACCGGCTCCAATTGTCCTTCTTCTCGTCGCTCGAAATCTCCAGGGCCGTGCTGAGCCGCTCCTTCAATTCCGACTTCTCGTCCAGCCATCGCGCCGTCTCCATGCGCGAGGGCGAGTGCAGCCATCCGGCGATCACGCCGGCCAATGCCGCCGCTCCGGCCAGTCCGGCTCCGACAGTCAGGGTCTCCAGGGGAACGGGGAACAGCTTGTAGATCGCCAGCACAACCAGCCAGACCACCGATCCGGCAAACAGCCCCCACCAGAATCCCCGCCAGGTCTGATGCCAACGTCGGCGACGCCCCGCAGAATCGACCGCGTTCTCAATGATTTGGATTTCGCTCATGATTTGCCCTTGTTGGAAGAATGAATTCGCGCCGCCAGCCCCCCGGCGTCATTGCCGTTCGTATTCCCCCTTGCTGGTCTTCTTGAGAACCGTGAAGCCCGCCTTCTTGGCGTCAACGATCGACAGCGGTTTGGTGATGGAGGGCGTGGAAAAGGAGGAGATGATCTTGCGCACCGGTTTCTTGCAGGCCGGGCACTTCTTGAGCTCCTCGGCGCTCAAGGGCCGTCTCAACGAAAAGGTTCCGCCGCAGATCTTGCAGCCCCCCTCGCAGACTTCATATTCGTAGATCGGCATGGTAAGACAGGTCCGTTTCCCAAGATCTCCGCAGAACCTACCGCGAAGCGCCATTCAGCACAAACATTCAAATCGCTGATTTTGTCCATTAATGCAGACACCCAAGCGGGGAAATCGTTTCAGGAAGAATTTGCCTTTCACCATCCACATGGCGTTCTCTTGGACCATGAGCCTCGTTCGACTCTTTCTCCTTGCCCTGCTTGGCTTCTTCGGAACCGCCAAACTCACAGCCGCGCCCCGCCCCAACGTCCTGTTCATCGCCTCGGACGATCTGCGCCCGCAACTCGGCTGCTACGGCCACAAGCGGATGATCACGCCCAACCTCGACGCTCTGGCCCGGGAAGGCATGGTCTTCGAACGCGCCTACTGCCAGGCCGCCACCTGCCGCGCCAGCCGGCTTTCGCTGCTGACCGGCAGGCGCCCGGACACCACGCGCATCCACACCAACGGCGGAGCGACCTTCCGCACCCGCAATCCCAACTGGGTCACGCTGCCTCAGCATTTCAAGAACCACGGCTACACCAGCCTGTCGTTGGGCAAAATCTTTCACGGCGCCTTCAAGGTCCGCAGCCAATGGAACGACCGAAAATCCTGGAGCGCCCCCGAATGGTGGCCCGGCCCGCGCTACTACCACACGCCCGAAGGCATCGCCGCCGCAGAGAAGGTCTTCAAACGCAGCAAGGCGCCCGTTGAAGACTGGGTGAACCACTTCGTCCTCGGCCCCTCGTGGGAGGCGCCGGATGTCCCGGACAATGTCCTCTACGACGGCCAGGTCGCCGACAAGGCGGTCGCCACCCTGCGCGATCTGCGCGACAAGCCGTTCTTCCTCGCCGTCGGGTTCCTCAAACCCCACCTGCCCTTCATCGCGCCGAAGAAATACTGGGACATGTATCCGGCCGCAGACGTCGCCGTCGCCGACAACCAACATCCCCCGAAGGACGTTCCCAAACTCGCCCTCACGAATTGGGGCCACCCGCGCAGCTACACGGACATCCCCGACAAGGGCCCCATGCCCGAGGGACTCACGCACAAGCTCACGCGCGGCTACGCGGCCTGCGTCACCTACGTCGACGCCCAGGTCGGCCGCGTGCTGGCGGAACTCGACCGCCTCGGCCTGCGCGACAACACCATCGTCGTCTTCTGGGGCGACCACGGATACCACCTGGGTGAAAACGCCATCTGGGGCAAAGCCACGAACTTCGAGCTTTCCACCCATGTCCCCTTGATCGTCAGCGCTCCGGGCATGAAAGCGAAGGGCGGATCCACCCGCGCGCTGGTCGAACTCGTCGATCTCTACCCCACCCTGGCCGAACTTGCCGGACTGCCCCCGCAGAAGGCGCTGGAAGGGAGAAGCCTGCGTCCCCTATTAAACGCTCCCGACACGGCCTGGAAGCAGGCGGCCTTCAGTCAGTTCCCCCGCAACGGCGCCATGGGGCGTTCCATGCGCGCCGACCGTTGGCGCGTCACCGAATGGACCCTGAAGGGCAAGACCATCGCGACGGAACTTTATGACCATGAGAACGACCCCAAGGAAAACGTGAATCTGGCAAACGCCCCAGACCACGCAGCCATCGTCAAGCGACTCACCAAGAGGCTCAGGGCCGAATGGCCCAGGGCGCGTTGAGTCGCGCGCCCCTTCTTGTTTCAATCATCGCTTCGATCTGGTAGACCTCCCCCATGAGCGCGCCCCTTGCGATCCAATCCGTCAACCACATCAGCCATGTCACCCGCGACGTCGAAGCCAGCGCGGCCTTCTACCGGGATGTCCTCGGCTTCCGCCAACTCCGCCGGCCCAATTTCCCCTTCCCCGGCGCCTGGCTCTACAACTACGGCGTGCAGATCCACCTCATCGGGACCGGATCCGGAAGCGACGAACACGGCGAGATCTCAACGCGCGCCGATCACGTCGCATTTCATGTCGACGACATCGAAGCCGCGGAACAGGCGCTGAAGGAAAAGGGCATCCCCTACCGCAGCAACTTCGTCGCCGACACCGGCGTGACGCAGATCTTCTTTCACGACCCGGACGGCAATCACATCGAGATCGGAACCTACCCGCCGCCGGTGGAGCTCTCCGGTGAATGACCGGCAGGTTCTTGCAGGACCGCGTCTGCGGTTCAACTGGCGAACCGGCGAAACAACCAGAAGGCGATCGCAATCGCCAATCCGATCCCCAGGGACACCCAGCCACAGCGCATCAAGACCGACGCCAATTCCTGTTTATCCTCCGGCGCGCGAAACGCGACGATGATCCCGACGACTCCCAGCCCGATGAAGCCAAGGGAGGTGAATACGATCAGCACGCCATACTCCGAAGGCGTCGTGTTCCGGGAGGGAAACCTCATTGCAACGGCAAGCTCTTGGCAGTGAGAAAACTGGCGGAAGGGGAGGGATTCGAACCCCCGGACCGGCTATCAACCGATCACCCGATTTCGAATCGGGCGCCTTCAACCAACTCAGCCACCCTTCCGCCGGGGGCAGCTTCAATACCTCATGAAGGCCGGACTGGCAATGGATTTTACGCCAATCCCTACTGCAATTCTTCCGGCAGGGACGTGGGGGCATCGGAGCCCTCACGATTCTTCTGGTGGATCGCGTCCATTTCCTTGAGGGCGCGCAGGACGCCGTCGGAAACGCGGGTGAAGAATTCGGTGCCCGTCTCCATCTCGCCGGTGGGCTCCAGCTGGCTGGTGGTCACGCCGCCCCAGTGACGTTCGGGCGCGAGGTAGAGGGAGAGCGGCTTCTCATGCAGCAGGATGGCATGCACGTCGGCGAAGCGTTCAATCGGGTAGTCCAGCGTGATCTTCGAGCCGTCGAAGGTGGGGTTCGTCAGCTTCTGCCCCTGCGTGATGAATCGAAGCACGCCGACCTCGGCGCCGTTCCTGAAGCAGGAAATCACCGCGGGAAACGGCTTGGTGGCGGAGGTGATGTAATAGATCTTGTAGTGATCGAAATCGATGGAGATGGGTTCGTTGGCCATGATGGTGCGCTTGGAAAAACTGGGGAATGACGTCTGCTTCGCCCGCTCAATCGGGGACAGGCGAATCGTCCCCGCTCACCAAAGCCATGTCAACCCTGCGCGTGATGCGATCCAGTTCCGCGGCGGACACTTCACCCGCCTGCACCTTGGCGAGGCCGTTTTCCCTCAGGCTGCGCCACCCGCTTTGCCGGGCCAACTCCCTCAACCGCCCCAGCTTGACGCCGGGCTCGATCGCGTCGGCAAGCTCGTCATTCATCCGGAAGAACTCATAGATTGCCGTGCGGCCCCGGGCCCCCATGTCATTGCATTCCACGCATCCCCCGCCCCGACTCGCGCGGACGTCGCCTTCGGAAATGCCCAGCGCCTTCGCCATCTCCCGACGGATGCCCTCGGAAAGGCCGGAGTCGGGCTCCCCACAATTCCGGCAGATCCGACGCGCCAGTCTCTGGGCCACGCTGCAGACCAGTGAACTGCCCACCAGAAAGGGATCGATTTTCATGTCGAGCAACCGCGGCACAGCGCTGACGCTGTCGTTCGTGTGCAATGTGGAAAATACCAGGTGACCCGTTTGCGCGGCCCGCATGGCTATCTCCGCGGTCTCCACGTCGCGAATTTCTCCAATCAGGGCCACATCCGGATCGTGCCGCAGGATCGCCCGCAAACCGCCGGAGAATGTCAGGCCAATCTCCGGCTTGACCTGGATCTGCGTAATCCCCGGCAGCTGATACTCGATCGGATCCTCGATCGTGATCGTCTTGCGCGACTGGTCATTCGCGTGGGCCAGCCCCGCATAGAGCGTGGTGGTCTTGCCGCTGCCGGTGGGGCCGGTCACCAGGACCAGTCCCTGCGGCAGTCGCGTCAACCGCGAGTAAAGCGTCTCTTCCGCCGCGCTCATGCCGAGTTGCCCGAGATCCAGGAACAGGCTCTGCCTCCCCAGTATTCTCAGGCAGACCGCCTCGCCGTGCTTGGTGGGAACGGTCGAGACACGCAGATCATACTCCTCCTCGCCGGTCTTCATCGCGATCCGCCCATCCTGCGGCAGACGCTTCTCCGCAATGTTCAGGCCCGCCATGATCTTCAAGCGGGAGACAATCGACGCGTAAAGCCGACGCAGGTCCCCCGGAACGGGAATCCGCTGCAACAGGCCGTCGATGCGGTAACGCAGTTCGATGTCGGAAGCGTAGGGCTCCAGATGAATGTCCGTCGCCTGCAGACGCAGCGCCTCCATCAGGATCTGATCGACGAACGCCGAGATGGTCGCGTCGGATTCGCCATCGGATTCGCCGTCGACATCGAATACGATCTCGCCTTCGGCGTCCTCGAGGCCTTTTTCGTCGCGCAGCTTCTGGACGCTGTCGGCGCCAAGTCCGAAGCGGCTCTTGATCACCGCGTGCACATGGCTCGGCGTGGTGAGCGCGGCGCGGATGCGTTTTCCCAGGCGGAGTCTCAGGTTGCCCTGCTCCATCTGGCTGGGAAGTTCGCTGAAGGCGATGGTCAACGCCTCGCCCTCCAGGGCAACGGGGATCATGTGATAGTGCAGAATCAACTTCAGCGGCGCCTGCTCCAGGATCTCTTGCGGAATGTCCAACCCGTCGAGCTCAATGAAGTCCAACCCCTCGACCTCCGCCAACGCGCGGTAGGTTTCCTCCTCCGACGCGCAGTTCAGGTCCACGATGGCCCGATGCAGGGGGACTCCCAGGCGCTCCTGCCGCCTGCGCGCCTGTTCGAGCTGCCCCCGCGCAATGACTCCCCGCTCCAGGAGAAGTTCCCCAATCTCTGCCTTGCCGGACGTCGCCATGATCGTTCAATCGTTGGGAATCTCGATCTCGCCGACGGCTTTGAAGGCGATCCGCCAAGTCTTCGCTTCGGCGTCGATGAGGACCGCCTCTTCGCGATCGATCGAGGCCAGCTTGAGCGGTCCGACCACGGTTTCGCCCGCCGTCAGCTTCAGGGTTTTGCCGTCGAGGGAGAGGTAGGCCTTCCGCCTCCCATCCTGGGTCTGGTAATGGCCCAGATAACCGATCTTCACGAGGCGGGTCGCCGGAGGCTTTGCCGGCTCCGGTTTGGCCGGAACGAAATAATCGGTGTAGAAGGGATTGGAGCTGTTCGTCGGCACGATCAGCGCCCCGTAGGACTCCATGTCGAGAAGCAGTTGCGCGGCCTGAACCGGCAGTTCGGTGGCCGCCGCCGCGCCCGCTCCCGGGCGTTCCGCCACGGTTGGCTTCTCGCCGCCGATGTCGACAAAGACGACGACAAACAGCGCGAGCAGCCCCGCAAAAACCAGCGCCTCGGCAACCCTGTTCTCCTGAGCCAACCGGTTCATTCCGCCTCCCTCCGGATGAAGCCTCCCAGCCGAAGATCCAGCCGCACGTCGTCCGGATTCCCGCCCGGCCGTTTCCTCAGCATCAGTCCGTCGATGAACAACGCGGGTTTCGCTGGCTGGGCGGTCTTCAGTCCGTGCCGCTCCAACTCGCGGCGATCCATCGGCAGGGTTTTCAGAAAGGTCGAGATTCGCGCCATCGATCCGGTCACCGTGAGCTCAAACACGATTTCATCCAGCAAGGCCGGCCCAGCGCCGGCAGCGCTGCGACGCACCCGGAATCCGCCGATCGACTCTATCTCGCCGACCCCGGCCTCCACGGCCGAGACCAGCGCGTGCCAAGCGATCCCCAACTGGCCCCAAAGACGCCGCGGCTCCTCCATTTCCTCGGTATACTCGGGCAGGCGTTCAAACGGAATCGCCGGCATGCCGACCTTGTTCGCCTTCGCCAACTCAATCAGTTCGTCGTTCAACGTCTCACGCTGAATCTCAAAATCCACAAGCTGGAACGGCTCCCCCAATCGTTGCTCGATATCCGGATTCAAGGCGATCCGCTCCAACACGGTCCTCTCCATGGAACGCAGCGCGGAGGACGATCTTTTCGCAGCGCCCAACCGCTCCTCCGTATCGAGCGGCATCTCCCGGGCGAGCATCCCCGAAAGCGACTCCAAATCCGCGTCCAGAGCCTCGCTCTCGGCCACAAAGCCCCGATAAACGAACGCGTAATAGAGCGCCGCGATCAGCCCGCCGATCACCAGCGCGCGACGCATGGTCTGGATTCTATCGACGACTCGTCCCATGCCTCAATCCTCTCCCGGCGCCGCCGCGTCCGACACTTCCGATTCGCCCGTCCTGACCGCCTCCAACCGAGAGCGAAACCGGTCCTGTTTCTCCTCCGCGATCTCCAACTCCCGTTGAATGTCGTCATCCGCAGCGCCGGAGCTCACCGGCTCACGAAACACATTCTCCTCCATTCGGATCGAAATCACAAAATGGCGATCCGGAACGACCACCTTGGGATCCACCAACATTCGACGCCGATCCGCCGACAGCAGATCGACATGAGCAAAAAGCGGATTGCGGTTCAGATCCTCCACCAACCGCCCCACCGTGGCCCGCACGGCCTCCATCTCGCCGGGCACTGTCGCCACGGCGATGAATCCGCCGTCGGGTTCTTCACCAACGACCTCGACCGCCGGAGATGGCCGCGCGGGCGACGCCGCGACGCCCGTCGCATTGGTCGCGCCTTCCACGGCGTTCGTCAGGGCGATCTCCGGCATGGACACATAGGTTTCCGTATCGGCAAACAAGGCATACCACACGCCGCGATCCGCGGAGGAGGCCTCCAGGGCCGCCAGGGTTTCCAGGGTGTCCAGAGAACTGCGCTGACGCTCAAGGGCCGGTCGCAGGGCGTTGTAGCGGCCGATGGCCTCCCGTTCCAGCGCGCGCGCTTCGCGCGTGCGCTCCAAGGCTGCGGACTGCCCGGCCAGCAGGGTCCTTCGCGCGTCGATCCCCTCCCGTTTCTGGAAGGAACCAAAAGCCAGAATCACAACCGAGGCGAAGAGCGCCACGAAGTTCGCCGCCTGAAAACGACGCACCCCCCAGACCTTTTTCCAGGCGGCCCGGGCTTCGCTGGGAATCAAGGAAGCGGATTGCGGCGATTCGCCGGCCGCAACGACTCCGGCCCCCTGCGCAATTTCAAACCCGGGATTCAGCGCGCCCCCGCCAGCGGACCAACGAAACGCGCTTTCCGAATTCAGGCGCTCCAGCAATCCCGGCATCGGCGCCGGCCCGGAGTAGAGCAGCATCTCGAACGCGGCGTCCTCGACGCCCTGCTCCCGCCTCCATTCCTCGGCGACCCTCTCGATCTCACGCCGCCATTCGTCTATCGCCCCCTGCAACGCGGGCAAGGCGTCGCCCCCGGAAGCAAGGTTCCTCTCCAACCGCTCCAATTCGGCGTCGACGATGGAAATCCCCGTCGCTGAGACAACCGCGTCCGTGAAGGCGTCGCCGCCGATCGGAAATGAGCCGGCATAGACCGCCTGTCCTTCATGGACCAGGGTCAGGGTGGTGTCGCCGGCTCCCAGGTCGACAATCGCGACATTCTCCTTCGTGGAGCCGGCGAGCTTCACCGTGGCCAGCAGCGCATTGCCGGTCGTGGTGATCTCGCAGATCTCGTCCATCTCCAGCCCCAACCGGGTGATCTGCCCCCGGAGTTCGTCCTCCTGACAAAACGTGACCCAGTAGGGGTTCCGATGCCTGCCAAAGGGCTTCATAGGCGCATAGTCAAAAGCCAATTTGCTTTCGTTCAACCCGCTCAGCTTGGCGATCTCCGACTCGATCGCGCGGCGAATCTCGCGCCCCTCCGCGCCCGGAAGGTCCACCACCTGGGACAACGCCAATCGTTGCGGCAGGCACAGGCAGATCGGCGAGTCGCCGAAATTCTTCAAGGCCCGTTGCAGTTCGCGACGGATCTCCGCCGGCTCCAAGGCGGCTCCGCCCTCCCTCACGCTGAGGCGCCGACGCTCCATCACCCGCGGGCCTTCGCCGGCATTCCGGCCATGCAGCAGCTTGAGCGTGTTGGATCCGGGATCGATGACCACGAAGCGGCCGGCTCTTCCCACACAACGCCCCGCGGCGTCGGGATTGGCGGATGCGGCGTTCACCCTAGTCCCTCTCCGTCTCCCCGGCATCGTCGTAGACAATGAACTCGCCCGTGTCCGACAACAGTGTGGCCGTCACAAAAATCAGCAGATACCTAGGCTTGTCCACCTCCGTGCGCTTGCGGAAGGCCGCGCCGATCAAGGGGATGTTCCCCAGCACCGGGACCGACTCCACAAAGGTCAACTGGTCCCGCTCCAGCACGCCCCCCATCACCACGGTCTGCCCCGACTTGACGATCACCCGGGTCTCGATCTCCTGGGTGCGCGATTCCGGCAGGCGGATATCGAAGGAGCTGATCACGTTGCCCGAGACATCTCGGTCCGTGACCGTGGCGAAGGTCACCAGCTTCACCTCCTGGTTCACCTCCGGATGCAGGGCCAGGAGAATGCTCTCGCCGTCCCCGCCAATGCTCGCCACCACGTCCAAGGCCACGCCGGCCGTGACGGAAACCGGCTTGCCCGTCGGGACCAGGGACGAGGCGGTTGAACGCTCGGTCACCTGCTGACTGACCGAATACTCCTCGTAGTAATACTGCACCTTGCCATCGCTGATCCGGGCGGGCCGGTTGTTGATCAGCGTCAGGCGCGGCGCGCTGAGTGTCTGGCTCTCACCGCTTTGCTCCAACGCCGTCAGCGTGAGCGACAGATTGTCGCGTCCCAGAATCCCGGTGAACGACTCCTCCAATCCAAGCCCCACCGTGGCGTCCGGATCCAGCAGTTCAGTGAAATCCTTCACCTGGGATCTTCCCGGCCCTCTGCCCGTTTCCCAGGATGCGCCCAACTGCTGGAAGATCGCCTCCGTCACCGTCACAAAACGCGCCTCGATGAAGACCTGCTGGATCGGCTTGTCGAATTCCTCGATGATTTTCTCCATGACCTCGAGCTCCTCCGGACGCCCTCGCGCGACGATCAGGTTCCGTTCGTAGTCGATCATGTATTCCGAGCCCTTGAAGAACTGCTTGATCGCCGCCTCGATCGCCGGCTCCGCCGGCGCGCCATCCTGCACAAACTTCTCAATCTTCTCCTTCTCCGTCACCGTGGTCACCCCCTTGGCCGTCACTGAAGTCCGGTCCACCTCGCTCACCCCGAATTGCGCGGGCACCACGAACCCCTTGTTCAACCGAAAGAAGCGCGTCTCCTCAAGCAGGTTGGTCTGTGAGCCGTCGACCACCCAGACCAGGTCGTCGCTGACCTGGAAGTGCACATCCAGGTTGCGCGAGACATACTTGAGAAACTCCTCCAACCGGACGTCCGACATGTTCACGCTCAGCTTCTTCTCGAACGCCGGCAGGGTCTTGTCGGCGATGAAATTCACCCCCTCCGCCTCGCCGATGTCGAAAATGATCGACTCCAGGGAAACATCGTCCAACACGACTGAAACCCGTTTATCCAGGGCCGCGGACATCCGCCCCTCCTTCGAATCCGCGGGAAACATCGGCCCCTTCCTCACGACCTTCTTGCCAAAGGATTCAGGCACCAACGGCGTCGATTCCAACGCCTGAATCGCATCGCGAAGATCCTTGCGCGGCGGCAGCCCCCGATCCTTCTGCTCGTTGAGAAGATCCATCACGCTCGGATTGAAATTCGAGTTCCTGGCGTCGATCTGACGGATCCGGTCCTCCAGCGCAGCCGAACGCTGCAACTCCCGCTGTTTGGAAACCCAGCTGAACAACCGCTCCACCGCGACATCCTCCGGAGCCAATTCCACCAACCCGGAGGCTTTCCGCTCCGCTTCCTCCCACTTCCCATCCTCCGCCAAGGCAAACACCTCGCGTATCTCCGCATCAAAATCGCCTGAGTAGGCGATCGGAGGCGCGGCGTCCTTGCGCTTCGCATCGCGCGCCTTCTCCCCGCGCCCGCTCACCACCGGGTCGATCATGCGGGCAGTCTCCGCATCGACGGTCTTGGACGCATCCAATGCCCGACGCGCATCGCGATGGCCTCTGACCCACTCCAACAAACTCGCCGCTTCCGCGTCCCCCGGCCGCTCATCCACCAGCCTCTCAGCCTCCAGCGTGGCCAATTCCCAGCGATTCTCCCTCGCCAGCGCCAACACGCCGTCAATCCCCGCATCCGCTCCCGCCACAGACGGGGCTTCCGCGGCAGGCTCCGACAAGTCCGCCGACGTGTCGCGATCGCTGCGACACCCCGCCGCCATCATCGCCAACAAGGCCAAAATCCCGGATAAAGCAGTCCAGCCACGCATAGATTTCTTCCGACGTATTCCGCTCATGGTGAATTCAGGGGAGTAGACCAGTCCCCAAGCCAAATTCAAAGGAAAGAAAAGGCCGACGCGGCCATTCCGACCGCGAAGCGGTCAGGCAGGGTAGCCGCCGGTTTCAACCGGTGGTCTGCGTGAGAACAAGACATGCGTCCCGAACGGGACACGGCAGGGCGTCGATCATTTCCCTATACCACACCCGCCATTGCAGAGCGTCGGCGGCGTCCCTTCAGGACGCAATTCCCTTGGACATGCCACCCGCCGGTTCAAACCGGCGGTCTGCGTGAGAACAAGACATGCGTCCCGAACGGGACGCGGCAGGGCGTCGATCATTTCAAATATCACCCCCGCCATTGCAGAGCGTCGGCGGCGTCCCTTCAGGACGCAATTCCTTTGGGCATGCCAAACCGCCGGTTCAAACCGGCGGCTACCTTCCTTCGTCGCTTCGCGACGGTGCGCCCCGCATTACCCCGCTTCGGGCATTCCGCCGCAAAACGACCGCGGGCCAATGAAGGAATCGCAGTCTCCCTCATATCGAAAGACAACCTTTCAACTCACACGGCCATTCCGACCGCGAAGCGGTCAGGCAGGGTAGCCGCCGGTTTCAACCGACGGTTTGCGTGAGAACAAGACATGCGTCCCGAACGGGACGCGGCAGGGCGGCGATCATTCCCAATATCACACCCGCCATTGCAGAGCGTCGGCGGCGTCCCTTCAGGACGCAATTCCTTTGGGCAT
>JAYPGD010000074.1:9203-16062 GCA_038126655.1 Verrucomicrobiales bacterium | reverse complement strand
CCGACCAGAATGGCGAAGACCGAGACCTGGTTCGGCGAAACGGGGGTGTGGATCAAGGTCTTGGAAAGGACGCGGCCCAAAGGGCGATTGAACCAGGTGTCGACCATCCCGTCGGTCGAACTGCCCAGCGAGGCCCAGAGCGCGCGTTCAGCCTGCCTGGCGGAATCGGCGTCGATGACCGGGCCGGCCACGCCTTCGGCGACCATGCGTTTCTGTTCCCGGCCGACCGGCCCCTTGTAATCGGTCACGACGCCGACCGGCAGGTCGCGTTGATCCGCGGCGGCCAATCGCCCTTCGCCCGCCTCGATCAACCGCCCGACATCCCGCGCCTGGACGAGGCAGGCGGTTTCGATCAGCAGGGTCTTTTCGGAAAGCGGCGGCGGCTGGACGACAATCGAGGTTTCAATCCCGAGCGCCTGGGAGCGCGTCAACGCCGGCGTTTCCCCATCACAGACAATGACGATGCCCTCGCCGCCTCCGCGATGCGCGGCGACGACGAGGCGGTCGAGCAGCGTCAACGCCGCGATGCGCCTCGATCCGTTCTCCGGATCGCAAAGGATGATGGTCTTCATCGGCCGCCGATCAAACCTCTGACAGATAGGCGGCCAAAAGGTCGCGACACGCGTGCAGATCGTCGAGGTGGACGGACTCGGTGACCGTGTGGATGTAGCGCGTGGGGCAGGAAAGCGTGAAGACCTTCGTCCCGGAGCCGGCGCGCTGCATGGAGCCGGAGTCCGTTCCGCCGCGCGGCAGGATGGAGCGCTGGCGCCGGATCTTGTGCTTCTTTGCCACGGCTTCCATGGCGTTCAGAACGGAAAGGTCGCTGATGAAGGAACTGTCCATGCAGGTCAAGGCCGCGCCCGCGCCGAACTCCGTCACGCGCTCCTCGGAAGGCACGCCGGGCGTGTCGACGCAAAGCGTCGTGTCGATGGCGATCCCGATGTCCGGCCGCACCCCGTAGGCCGCCGTGCCAGCGCCGCGCAGTCCAACCTCCTCCTGCACCGTGAACGCGCAGTGGATCTCGCAGTCATGCCGCTTCAACTTCTGCAGGGCGCGGATCGCGATCCAGCAGGCGACGCGGTTGTCGAGGCATTGGCCGGTGACCATCTTCCCGATCTCCTGGGTTGGCGCCTTAAGCACGACCATGTCGCCGATCTGGACCTTCTTCTTCACCTCCTTGGCTGGCAGGCCGAGATCCACGATAAACTCGCCGACCTCGGGAATCTTCTTGCGGTCCTCCGGCGAAGCAATGTGAACCGGACGCCCGCCGGGATTCATCACACCGGGCAGGTCGCCGCCCTCCGCGCAGACTGTGACAATCCGGGCGAAGAGGTTCCGGGTGTCGAATCCCCCGACAGGGTTCAACCGCAGGAACCCCTTGTCATCGACGTGTCGCACCATGAAGCCGATCTGGTCCATGTGCGCGGCGAGCATGACCTTGGTCGGCTGCTTGGGCGCCTTCCTGCCGCGGGCGACGCGCGGTTTGCGGACGCCGATCAGGGAGCCCATCGCATCGACGCGGGTTTCATCGAACAGGCCCTTGGTTTCCTTCTCAATCAATGCGCGGATGCGCTGCTCGCGACCGGGGATGCCCGGCGTGGTGGTCAGTTGTTTCAACAAATCCATGGGCGGGAGTGTAGGGGCGGTCAAGTCGCGGGAACAGTCCGCAATCGCATTGAAAAAAGTGATGTTCCCGTGTGGGGGATCGGTTGGGGCGAAGCTCCCGCTGAGGCGAGCCTGCGGGATGTGGAAGGCGCGCCGATATTCAACGCGGGTTCGCTGAACAGGCTGAACATCGACTTGCAAGTGGCAACGTCCGGCTCAGGAGCTTCGCCCCGCCGGCGCGGCATTAATCCAGCATCACGCATTCGACCCAGATCGGCACGCGGCCGGTGTCCCGGGTGGCCATGCGAATCAGCTTGCCGGTCTGGTAGTCAACGCGATAGCTCGCCAACTGGTCGGAGCGTTGTCCGGCCGCGTAGACGAACCTGCCGGTCTGGTCGATGTCGAAGGAACGCGGCACATTCACGGTCGGGAAGTGACCGGTGGATTTGAGCGCGCCGTTCTTGGGGTCAATTGAAAACACCGCCAGCGTGTCCTGGTTGGGCGTTCCCTTGGGCGCGTTGCGCGGAAGGGGGACGCGATTGGAGACGATGACCAGTTTCCCATTCGGCGAGACATGGATGTCCGCCGCCGAGCTGGAGCCTTCAAAACCGGGCGGGCGGGAACTGAGCGTCTGCCTGCGCTTGAGACGGCCGTTCTTTGGATTGAAGTCCCAGGAACTGATCCCGCCGCCCCGTTCGTTGGAGGTGAACGCCATTTTCAGGGTCGGGTGAAAGGCGATGTGACGCGGCATGTGGAAGTTCTGGTTGGTTGCCGGACCGGAGACAAAGGCGGGATTGTTCGGCGCGAGTCTGCCGGTGTCCGCGTCGAGCTTGAACTGGCAGACCTTGTTCGGCCGCGTGTGCGGGACATAGGCGAAGCGGTCGTCCGCGGACAGTTCGATGCAGTGCGCCGTGACCTCGGTCTCCACGATGTGGGTGACTTCGTCCGTCACGATGCCGTTCACGATCCGCTGCACTGAGACCTTGCCGTCGCCATAGTGCGCTCCAAGGACAAAACGATTCCTGGAATCCACGGTGAGATACGGCGCCCGCATGGGGGCCTTGGCCAACCCGGCCACCTTCCAGTCGCCGGGCTTCGCTTGTTCGAGCGTTGCGATCCCCCAGCCGCGATCCTTCCCGCCGCCGGTCTGCATGGCGACGTAGAGGCGCTTCTTGTCATGTGAGAAGACCATGGCTCCGGGATTGCCGGGCGTCTTGATGGTCTGGGCGCTCGAAAGATCGCCGTTGTCGTTGTTGACGTTGAACACGTCGATTCGGCCGTCCGATTGATTGGCCAGAAAGAGGAACTGCGCGGACTGCGCGGTGGAGGCCGCCAGCGCGATGGCGAGGGCGGCCGCGAGAAGTCGAAGGCGTGTCATGATGACGGCAGTCTATTGGGTTGCGCCGTGGGTTGCAAACCGAAGACCGAGCCCCGTTCTCAAAGTCCGAACACACGATTGCGGCAGTCCAATCGAACGCCTTTCGAGTAGTGTTGGACAGCGATGTCATCCGCCACGGAAGTCGGGGAGCGGACGATGAACTCGGCCCAATCCGGGCAGTTGAACGCGGCAAAAGCCAGCTCCATGCCGGCGAGGAGTTCATCCGGTTCGCGGGTCAGATCGGGAAACAGGATCGGCCCGGTGTCGGTCTGGTAGATTCCATCGCGCTCGTTCGCGTTCATGGTCTTGACCGGGTAATCGATTGTGGCGGTGTAGCGTTCTGTCTGGATGACGGTCCGGGCGACCAGGGGGCGATTGTCGAGCGTGGCCGCGACGATCTCCCGCGCCGTGGCGAGCTCCTCCGCGGGCGCCTCCGCGAGCTCGATGCGAACGTCATCGAACGCGTCGGAGATGAGCCCGTGTTGTCGATCGGTCTGTGGGCGACCCTCATGACCATACAACTCCACGTCCGTGCCGCATTTCGCGTAGGTCTTCAGGTGCAGGAAATGGGTATCGGAAAAGACCGGGACAAAGTCGGCGTTGGGCTCGGTCCAGATATCGCGTTCAACGCCGACCCGTTCGGTCTTGCAGTTGGCGCCCAGGACAAACCGTTGTTCCACGCCGGTTTCCCGCTCGGTCACGACGCAACGGCAGTCGATCTGGATCCGCGCGTTGTTGAGACTGAAAGGGGGCTTGTGGCTCGCCGTGGCGGGCGGCTTCTTCAATGTGTCAATCCGGAACGTCAGGAACGAACGGGCAAACTCGGGAAGCGTCATGGTGTCCCTCAAAAGCGTCTATTTAGGCTGGAGCCGTTGGGCCTTTTTCAGGAGCTCGTTCAATTCCGCTTCCTCCATGCCTTGCGCCGTGACGCGCAACTGCTGCGGATGCCCGTTGCGGCTGGTTCCGATGTCAAAGACGATGGTCTCGCCCGGCTTCACGAGGTCGGAAAAATGGAACCGGGTCAGGACAGTTTTTGCCGGCGGTTTGACGGGCGTCAGGACCGGCGTGGATCGGCGGACTTCGGCGAATTGTTCGCCGTATTTCAACAACGCCACCGGGTCCTTTTTGGTGAAGTCGATGGACACGAAGTGAATGTCGCGGCGGGAGGCGCCAAGGTGGACCCAGAATTCCTTGTCTTCGTTGATGTCGCGCAGGGAGATGCGAGGCGGTTTGCCGGGCAGGCGGGCGATGCCGGTCAGGATCAGGTTGTCAGGGAACAGGCGCGTCCCTCGCGGCTTCTGGGGAAAGGTGCGGTCCCGGGTGGATTTTGACCCTGTTGGTTTGGGGGCGCGGGCGGCAATCGGCGCGGAACTTGGCCTGGTTGGTTTGGCTCCCGGCAGAAGGTTGGTCTTGCCGTCTTCATAGGAGCAGTTCAGTTGAATCCTTCCGTCCTGCCATGTCGGCTCCACGCCGAATTGCATGTAGTTGACAGAATCGCCGACGGTGACACAGGCCTCCTGCCCGGATTGGGTGATCATGCGGGGAGCTGAGAGCCGGTTCTCCTTTCCATCGGGCAGCGTTTCGATCTGCTCGATCTTGATCATCACGTTGGGGCCGGGGTCCTGGGCGTGGCCGGCTTGGGGGGCGAGTGAAAACAGCGCGGCGATCAGCAACGCAGTGACCAACGAAGGCCGGAGCCTTGGTCTCATAGCGCAGGCGCCTTCGCCTGCGGGTTCGCCGGGCGTCCCCGACCGGCGTTTCGGATCTTGCGGCGGGACGCCGCCTGAACCCGCAGCCGGGACGGCCGCGCTACGGCGTTCGCCTGACAGGCGATTGTCGGAGCGCCGAGCATTGCCCGACCCTGGCCCTGTTGCGCGGCGCCTTGCCGAGCAATGCTCGGCGCTCCGGTCGGGGTGTTGCGCGACTGATCCGAACTGGGTTAATCCACGCTTGATGATTCTTCCTTCCGATAGGCCTCCGCCAGCAGGGTCACCGGATGGCAGGCCCGCATCTCGACGCCGTGGGAACGGAGACCGTTGATGACCTGCAGCAGGCAGCCGGGGTTGCCGGTGGCGATGGTGTCCGTGCCCGTGCTCTTGATGTGGCCGACCTTGCGGTCGAGCAGTTCGTTGGCCATTTCGGGTTGGACAATGTTGTAGATGCCGGCGCTGCCGCAGCACCAGTTGGACTCCGGCAATTCGACCAGATTCAACCCGGGGATCGAGTTCAACACCTGGCGCGGTTGGGCGGTGATCTTTTGACCATGGCAAAGGTGGCAGGCCTCGTGGTAGGTGACGTCCTTTGCTTCCGGTTCGCCGTCGATCTTCGGAGCCTCGACGCCGATCTCGCCCAGCCATTCGTGGATGTCCTTCACCTTGGCGTCCCAGAGATGGGCGCGTTCGCGGTATTCCGGATCGTCCTCCAGCAGCGAGGCGTAGTGTTTCAAATGCGAGCCGCAGCCGGCGGCGTTGGTGATGATGGCGTCGAACCGGTCGGGCGGAAACTGGTCGATGTTGCGTTTGGCCAGGGTCTGCGCCAGCCCCCACTCGCCGTTGTGCGCGTGCAGGGATCCGCAGCAATCCTGCTCCGGGGGCGTCACGACTTCGCAGCCGTTGCGGGCGAGGACCTCGACGGTGTCCAGGTTCACATCGCTGAAGATCAGGTCCTGCGCGCAACCGGTCAACATGGCCACGCGATATTTCTTGTCGCCCTTCGCGGGAGTGACCGGATCGATCAACTCGGCGGAGAACTTGTCCTGGATGATCGGGGTCATGGATTCCAGTTCCTGGAGCCGCTTGGGCATGAGTTTCATAACCCCGCTCCAGCGGATGAGTTTCATGATGCCGAGCTTTTGATACAGCCGCATCGCCAAACCGAGCAATTGCAGCCGGCTAAGATCCATGAACAGCCATTCGATGGTGAACTTGCGGATCAGGCTGCGCTTGGGGTTGTTCAGGACCTTGGTCTCCTCGACCTCGGCGCGCGCGTGCTCGAACAGTTCGGCGTAGTTCACCCCGGCCGGGCAGGCGGTCATGCAGGCGAGGCAGCCGAGGCAGTAATACATCTCTTCGGCAAAGTCGCGCGTCGCCTCCAGTTCGCCGTCGGCAATGGAGCGCATGAGCGAAATGCGACCGCGGGGGCTGTGACGCTCCAGCTTGGTGGCGTCATAGGTCGGGCAGGTCGGCAGGCACATGCCGCAATGCATGCACTGCTGCACGATGGAGTAATCCAAATCCTTCAGGTGCGATCCGGTCCTGGCGGCCGGCGTTTCCGGTGTGTCGGTGGGGCTCATTCAGTTGTGCGCTTCGCGGCGTTCTATCGGGACGGAGGACAGACGAATCAATGTGGCCAACCTGCGCGGTGCAAGTCAAAGGTTTGCCCAGCGGTAAATTACGCGGATGAAGCCGCGTTGTCGGACAACCCGCGCGCGAACTCGCCGTGCTTCTCGCTTCGCAATCCTTCCTGAAGCGAATCCATCAGTCTTGCCCCGTCGCCCGTCAGCCGGGCCGCCGGGTTGAGGCGAAGGCCGGGGAAGACGCGGCTGTGGATGACGCCCGCCTCGTCGCATGGCAGTCGGCGGTATTCGTCGTCCTCCAAGGTCCACCAATCGACCTCGCCGTCCTCCGTCCGCCAGACAAGATACTCCTGCGCGCCCGCCCGGCGGTAGGAAACCAGTTTCTCACGCGTGTCGATCGACGCCGAACTGGCGGCGATCTCGACGACCAGTTCCAGGGCGCCATTCAGATAGCCCTTGTCGTCAATGATCGTCCGCCCGCCGTGGTCCGGCAGGATGCGAAGAAACGCGTCGGGTTGCGGCACGTCGTCGGGGCCGAGCCGGACGGTGGAATTGGCCGCGGCCTTCACGCCGGGCGTGGC
>JAYPGD010000074.1:0-9103 GCA_038126655.1 Verrucomicrobiales bacterium | reverse complement strand
ATCAACTCCGCCTTCTTGAGTTCCGGCATGGCCTCAAATCGCCGCAGGAACTCGCAGGCGCTCAGATGCGCGCCGTTTTCCAGCGGCGGAATGAAAGGCTCCGCGACGTTCGGCTCCTTTGGAGGACTCTCAATGGTGGCGGTGTCCTGCATCAGGTTTCAAATGTAGGCCAACAAGGCCGAATTGAACAGATGGGAAACGGGCTGCTATTCACTATCAAACATCTTCCCCGGGTTCAGAATGCCCTTGGGATCGAGCGCCTTCCGCAATTCGCGCATGACGCGCATCTGGGCGTCGCCGGCGAAGCGGGGCAGGAAGTCCTTTTTGGCGAGGCCGATGCCATGTTCGCCGGTGATGGTGCCGCCCATTTCGATGGCCTTGTCGAAAATCTCGTGAAAGGCCTCGTGGACGCGTTTGATCTCCTCCTTGTTTCGCTCGTCGGTAAGGAAGGTCGGATGGAGGTTGCCGTCGCCCATGTGGCCGAAGGTGCCGATCTTGAGTTTGTATTTCTTCGCGATCTCCTCGACGAAGCGGACCATCTCGGCGAGTCGACTGCGCGGCACGGTGGCGTCCTCGAGAATGGTGGTCGGGGCCACGCGGGCCAGGGCGGAGAAGGCGGTGCGGCGGGCGCTGGCGAGCTTTTCGGCCTCCTTGGCGGTCTTGGCGACGCGGACTTCCTTGGCGCCCTGCTCGCGGCAGACCCGCTCCATCGCCTCGGCTTCCTCATCGACCACGGCGGGATGTCCGTCGGTTTCCATGAGCAGCAGCGACTCGCAGTCCAGCGGCAGGCCGATCTTCGCGTAGTCCTCGACGCAATGAATCGTGGTGCGGTCGAGAAACTCCAGGGTGCAGGGGATGATCTGCTCGGCGATGATGGCGGACACGGCCTCGGCCGCCTGGTCCAACCGGTCGAAGGTCGCGACCATGGTCTTCTTGGTCTGCGGCTTGGGAATGAGCTTCAAAAGGACCTTGGTGATCACGCCCAGCGTGCCTTCGGAGCCGATGAAGACATCGCGCAGAGAGTAGCCGGCGACGTCCTTCACACACTTGTTGCCGAGCCACATCAACTCGCCGTCCGGCAGGACGACCTCCATGCCCATGACGTAGTTGCGGGTAACGCCGTATTTGAGCCCGCGCAGGCCGCCGGAGTTTTCGGCGACGTTGCCGCCGATGGTGGAGATCTTCATGGAACCCGGATCGGGCGGGTAGAAAAGGTTCGCCTTCGCGGCGGCCTCGGCGATGTTGATCGTGGTCACGCCGGGCTCCACCAACATGGTCAGGTTGGCCTGATCAATTTCGAGGATCTGGTCCATCTTGACCGTGCACATGACGATGCAGTCGTCGCTGGGCAGGCTGCCGCCGCTGAGACCCGTGCCCGAGCCCCGGGTGACCACGTGCGTCCCAGACTCGTTGGCCAGTTGGAGAATGCCCGCGATCTGTTCGGAATCCTTCACGAACACCACGCAACCGGGCGTCGCCTTCAAGGCGGCGGTGCCGTCGAAGGAATAGGGAATCAAATCCTCCTTCTTGATGAGGACGTTCTTGGCGCCCACGATGGCGCGAAGTTGCTTCAGAATCGGGTCAGGTGTGGCCATTTTGACTGGAGATTGATACGAAACTCAGTTCGCAGAATGAGCGGTAGGCCAGAGCGGGTCAAGATCGGCATTCCCCGCCGCCGGGACGTTGACCTGAAGCGTCCTCGAGTTGTCTTCCATTCCATCGAGATCTGCGGCGCAAGCTCCCGCTATCCGACAATTCTCGATCCGAACAGGTAGTTTTCTGACTCGATTTGGACAATTACGGAGATGTCCAATTCATGGATAAGTATATCTATTATTGACACTTAAACGAAAGCGACACTTATTTGACCGAAATTCTGATCACGTTGGCAGTCGGGATCTGGGGGTGGAAGATATCGGCCAGAGTGGCGAACCAAGCATAATCCATGAAGACAAGAGACAAGGAAGTCAGGGGATTCACATTGATTGAAGTGATGGTGGTGGTGGCCATCATCGCCACGCTGGTCAGCGTCGGTTTGACGAGTCTGTTCAAGGCCCGGCGCACGGCGGCGGAGAAGACCTGCATCGGCAACATGATGCAGCTGGATTCCGCCAAGCAGCAATGGGCGGTCAATGAGAACAAACCGGTCACGGAGACGCCCACGCAGACGGACATCATCGGAGCCGAGCTGTATCTGAAGCAGATGCCGGCCTGTCCCTCGGGAGGCAGTTATACGATCCTCAACGTCGCAACCAAGCCCACCTGCAATCTGGCGGCGACCGACGGGCACAGCCTGCCCTGAGCGGGGTCAGGCCGTTTTCCGCCACTTCTCATATTCCGCGACGATCTCGGCCCGGTCGCACTTCAGCCGGAACACCGCCCGCGCCTTGAAACTGTATTTCTCGTTCACCTCGAACTTCGGGATGATGAACTGGAAGTCCCAGGCGGGGTTGGTCGTCTGCATCGCAGAATTCACCCCGCCGCCGGATGGCGAATGGGAAAAGCGGATGCCCTCGCCCCGGTCGAACATCAGGATCCAAGTGTGGTCCTCGAAGTTCCCGTAGTGGAACGGCTGGTCAAAGCGGAAGGGCGAGAGGTTCTTGTAGAGGGTTTTGCGATCGTCGGGCTCAAATTCCAGTCGAGTCGGGTCGTCACGGAACAGGACCGAGCTCTCGTCGTTGTGTTGCTGCGTGCAGAACTGCGTCCAGAGGCTGGTCTGGCCGCGCGAGGCGTCGTGGCCGAGGAAGTAGAGGCTTTTGTCCAAAGGGGCGTTGATATAGCTCGCCCAGAACAGTCCGATCCAGCCGCGCGGGAAGACATGCTGGTGCGGCTCGCACGTGAAGGTCATGTCGATGTAGTGCGGCGCCACCAGCTGGAAGCGCGTCCAGCTTTCCAGGTGAAACGTGGGCGTGGCGGGTTGATGAAGCTCGGCCTCAGAATCGGACAGCTTCCGAAAACTCATCGGCGCATGGCGCGGTTCAAAGTAGATCTCGCGCGGTCCGACCGGATCTCCGTTGAAGATGTGCTCCAGATTCAGTCCGGCGATGCCGGGCACGAACAGGCTGCGTTCGCTGGTCTTGTGCCTCAGGGACCAGACGCCGTTGTAGCCGGCGCGGTGTTTCTCGTGAGCGGCGTTGTCGCCAATGACGGCGCTCAGATCGCCGACCTGGAAGGTGTCGTGGGCCATGCAGGGAATTCAAGCGGGTGGAACTCCCCTTGCAAAGACTGGAAATCAACGCCCGGAAGGCCTTTGTACACGACAGAACGCGACGGACAGGATTCCAGTTTGTGCAATATTATTTGTTTTGATGCTTGGTCGCGTCCGTCGCGTTCCACCTTATACATCGGCCGTTCGCGGAAGTTCTTTAGCCGGTCCGCGCATTTTTTTTCGATCGGATCGGGAGAGGCCGACTCGCCCGGGGGGAACTCGTTCTACTTCGCCTTGGAGGGCGTCGCCTGATCCACCTTCCCTTCCAATGCCTTGTTCCAATGCCCGAAGCGGTTCTTCTTGGGAAAGGCCCGGCCCTCCGGCTTGGCGTCGATGGTTGAAATCCCCTCCGCATAGAGCAGATCGCCGGTATAGCCGTCGTGGAAACGGACGATGATCTGCGGCTCGTCATAGGCGAGGTATTGATATCCGGGACCGTCATTGCGCCCCGCCCGCGCAACGTTGTTCACATCGATGACCGTGTAGATCGTGTGGCGCTGGCGCAGGTAGTGGACATTATCCGGATAACCGCCGCACCACTTGATCTTGATCTTGCGGCCCTGGCTGTCGAACCAGCCGCCCAAGGGCGGCAGGCCCGCGGTGCCGATCGGATGATTGGCCGAATTCATCGGGGAGCAGAGAAACTCCCAAACGTTGTCGGTGATCTGCGCGGCAAAGGGTTGGTGCACATCGCCGGTGAGCAGCAGGACGGGCTTCTCGATCGCATCCAAGGCCTTGGTGATCTCCTCCCGCTCATGAACATAACCGCAAAATCCATCGCCCTTGGTTTTCGTGTCCGTGCCGCGGACATGAAACGCCGAGTGGTAGATGAACCAGGGATCGCCAGAAACCACGAAAATGAAATCCGCCTCCGAGCCGCGCGCCGTGTCAATCAACCACTTCTTCTGGACCGCCCCCAAGGCCGACTCCTTCTCGTCAAACGCGCGATCCGGCCCCTTCCACTTGGTGCGTTCGCTGCGGGTGTCGATGAAGAGGAAGTGGCAGTTGCCCACCACCCGGTCAAAGTAGCGATGCGTTCCGATGCTATAGGGAACCTCGCCGCCTGCGCGGAACTTCGGTGAAACACGCAATGTGTGAGCGTCGACGATCTCCTCGACGCGATAGACGCCGGCGTTCGCGCCGCCGCGTTCCTTGGCCGGCGGCTTCTTCGCGCCCTTGTGCCAGGCGCCGATGTGCAGCGTGCTGATCTGTTCAAGACTGAGGGAGGCAAAGTCCGCTTCCGGGTCGCGCAAAAGGTCTGAGCCCTTCTCCGCCCTGCCGTCGCCAAAACGCACGGGCGCATGATGCGGCGCGATGTCGTTCGCCCAGTTGGCGTAGTATTCCCAGACGCGCGTCGCCGGATCGCGCACCAGGTAATTGCCGTCGCGACGCCCCACCTCGCCGGAGCCGTCGATGTTGTCGGTCATCTCATGATCGTTGAACATGGTGAACATCGGGACGTAGCGCAGGAAACGGTTCACCGAGCGGCCGCGATCCAGGTAGAGCTTGTAGTTGTTCTCGATGCCGGCCGCCGTGCCGTCCAGCGTCTCCTCGTAGGTGTAGTCGCCATTGATGATGTGGAAGGCGAGGCGATCGCGATGCTTCCTCCACATCGTGTTGAACACCGGCGGATTCGCGTAAATGCCATACGTGTCTTCCGGAGACCGCTGCCGCTGGCAGGAACCGATCGAGAAGGAGAAATTGAAGCGGCCCTCCGGATTGTATTCATGGGGAAAACTGGTCGCGTCCGGCAGCGTGCGGAATGACGGCCACGGCTGATCGACCTCCGCGCGTATGTCCACGATCTCCCCCTTCAGCCTGACCGCGTAGTGATACCGGGTGTTCGGCTTGAGCCCTTCGATTGTCACCCAGCCCGTGTTGTCCTGTCCGGCGAGGGTGGCTCCCCGGACCTCACGCGCGTTCGCGAGTGGAAGCGTTTCGCTCACCGCCACCGAGAACGGCATCGGGCCGCGCGTCCGTATCCACACCGTGATCGAATCCGGATTCACGCGCCCCAAAACCGGACCATGCGTGATTCCAAGGCTCTGATACGGCACGACGTTATTGGCCACCGGATCAGGCCACGACGCGTTCTGGGCGAAGGTCGAAACAGTGGACAGGGCTCCCAGGAGAATCAAAAACAAGCGCATCCCCAAATCCAATAAGACGGGCCCGGCGATGACAACCAGATTTCAGCGCACAGGAACAAAACGACCTCATGGCCAGACTGCCGTTTCCAATTGCGATTCTCTCGTCGAATGACAATATCTCCGAAGTCGGATGCGAAGCGCTTCCACCCTGGCAGCTTCGTCACAGTTTTCAATTTGAAGGAGAATAATGGAAGAAAACCAGACTGAGGAAGAGAAGCAGGAGCCAAGGCAGAACCAGAAGAAAACGCTGGCCCTCGTTGGATGCGTTTTGGGCTTCATTGCGCTCTCCATGGCTTTCCTGTCCCCTTGGATTGCAGAGCAAATCGATCCACCGCCCCAGCCGATCGAGGTGGGTGTAGCCGATCTCGCGTCGCGGATTAAGGAAGCGACAAAAGCAAAACTATCTGGCCAGGAATATACGCCTGCGCCCCGAAATGAGGAGAAGCTGCCTTCGGATTACTTGCCTCCCGCCATTATTGGAATTGGATTATTGGCTCTCGCTTTTGGCGTAGCCTCGTTCATGACAGGCGAGAATCAAAGAATGAGTGTCATGACCATGATTTTGGGTGTTGCGGGGCCAATCGTGCAATGGTCTTTAATGATGATCGGGGCTTTGATTTTTGTCCTCTTGGTCATGGCGCTTCTCGCAGCGGTTGGTGGGAGTTGAGGCGCGCCATTCATTAACACCTCGGACTCAGAACAGACGTCGCCCCCCCGTCAGGCGTCTTTCATCCGTGGGTCGGCCTTGCCATCCGTGGGGCCGCTCCCGCCCGTTGCCTCCAAGCCGGAATTGGCCAAAAAAAGACTTCTCCCAACGGATGCGGACGCGATACTCCCCGTTTGGATCTCCTCCCTGGATTCCGATGAAGTTGAGCAGCCTAAGAATGCATTCCCGAATCGCGGTCGCATCGTTTCTTCTCTCCGCGGCTGCGCTCTGTTCCGCCGCAGAATTCACCCGCGACGTGGAGCCCCTCCTCCGCGAACGCTGCCTTGATTGTCACGGACCGGACAAACAGAAGAGCGGCTTCCGCGTGGACCGCCGATCCTCCCTGCTCTCCGGAGGCGAGATCGGCGAACCGGCGATCGTTCCCGGCGAACCGGACCGGAGCTTCCTTCTCCAGACCGTCAGCGGCGCGGCGGACGACGTGGTCATGCCGCCCAAGGGCAAGCCGCTTTCCGGGAAGCAGGTCGCGCTCATTCGCGAATGGATCGCCCAAGGCGCGCCGACGCCGCCGACCTACGGAGCCGACAAGGAGAAGACGGAACTGACCCACTGGTCCTTTCAACCCGTGAAGCGACCGGAAACCCCGCAAATCGCAGGCGTCGGGACAGGCGGCGACATTGACGCTTTCATTCGCCGCAAGCTGAGGGAATCCAACCTCGCCCCCTCGCCCGAGGCCGCACGCGCCCGCCTCATCCGCCGCCTGTATCTCATCATGCACGGCCTCGCGCCCTCGCAGAAGGAGATCGACCAATTCGTCGCGGACGCCGATCCGCACGCCTGGCGCAACCTGGTCGATCGCGTCCTCGAAAGCCCGCGCTACGGCGAACGCTGGGCGCAGCATTGGCTGGACCTGGTCAGCTTCGGCGAGACGCACGGCTTCGAGACCAATCGCGAGCGACCCAACGCCTGGCATTATCGCGACTGGGTGATCGGCGCCTTCAACGACGACAAGCCCTACGACCGGTTTGTGAAGGAACAGATCGCGGGCGACCTGTTGGGCGCGAACGCGGGCACCGGATTCCTCGTGGCCGGCCCGCACGACCTGGTCAAAGGGCAGGATCCCATGCTTCGCCTGATCCAACGCCAGGACGAACTCGACGGCATGATCAACACGACGGGCACGGCGTTCATGGGGCTGACCCTGGGTTGCGCGCGTTGCCACAGCCACAAGTTCGATCCCGTCACGCAGAAGGACTACTACGCGCTGCAGGCGGTGTTCGCCGGCGTGGAGCACAAGGACCGCGCGCTGCCTCTGTCGGCGGAACGCAAGACGCAGATTGCCGGTCTGGACAAACGGGTCGCGGAACTGAAGGCCCGTTTGAAACCGTTCCTCCGCAAGGCCGACTACGCGCGCCTGCTGATCGATGACGCACAGATCGCCGCCGAGAACGGGATCGGCATCGAGCACATCGAGCAACCGCGCGGCAACGGAACCAATCCCAAGGGAACTCAACCCGGCTACGCCAACGATCCCGGCTCGGACGAGCGCATGCCCAACATCAGCGGCGGCAAATACACCTGGTGGACCAACAAACCGGGCCAACCCATCGCCGCCTACCGCCCGCGCGCACAGGGAAGATTCCGCATCTGGCTTTCCTGGGGTTCCGGTCATGGCACCCATTCGCAGGATGCGCGCTACGCCATCGACGCCGACGGAAATCTGAAGACCGCGGACGATCGCGTCGAGATCGCCAAGGTCGACCAGCAGCGCTTTGCCGACGGCTCCGGCGGCGTGGTGCGCAAGGCGCTTTGGAGCGGCTTCCACAATGCCGGCGTCCACGAATTGAAGCCCGACAACGCCCTCGTCCTCGTCGGCGGCCAGACTGGCGCGGCCATCACCACCGATGTCCTCTACCTGGAGCCGACAAGCGACGCCGAAACCGCGAAGCCCCCTGCGCGCCCGGGCCTTCGTCCGGCTGTCAGCGCGAAACACAACGTGGAGCGCATCGCCCCGACCGAAGCGCGCTTCGTCCGTTTCACCATCGAGAAAACCAACAACGGCGGCGAGCCCTGCATCGACGAGTTGGAGATCTTCTCCGGCGACCGGAATCTCGCGCTTGCCAAAGCCGGGGCCAAGGCGACCTCGTCCGGCGACTTCAAGCATCCGCTGCACAAGCTGCCTCACATCAACGACGGGATATATGGCAACCCCAAAAGCTGGATCTCCAAGAGCCGCCAGGGCGGCTGGGTGCAGATCGAACTGGCGGAACCGGCGCGCATCGATCGCATTGAATGGGCGCGCGACCGCGAAGGCAAATACTCGGATCGATTGGCGGTCGATTACCGAATCGAGGCGGCGACCGAACCCGGGAAGTGGCAATTGATCGCCGGTTCCGCCGATCGAATGCCCCCCTCGCAGAACAAGCCCGCGAACGCGACCTACGATTTTGCGAGTCATCCGGAGGAGAATGCAGCACGGGGTCGCAAATGGCTGGAGGAAATGAACGCAGCCCAGAAGCGCCGCGCCGAACTTTCCAAGCCGACGCTGATCTACGCGGGGACCTTCAAGCAACCCGGCCCGACCCACCGCCTCTACCGGGGCGAGCCAAACGCCGAACGCGAGGAGGTCGGGCCCGACGCCATCGAGGCGATCGGAACCCTGAAGCTCAACAAGGACTCCCCCGAGAAGGAACGTCGCCGGGCGCTGGCGGACTGGATCGCCAGCCGCGACCACCCGCTCACCGCCCGCGTCATCGTCAATCGTCTCTGGCAGTTTCATTTTGGCGCGGGCATTGTGGCCACGCCGAATGATTTCGGCGCCAACGGCGTCCCGCCCACCCATCCCGAACTGCTCGACTGGCTGGCCGCGGAACTGATGGACAACAACTGGTCGCTCAAGCGCATCCATCGCCTGATCCTCCTGTCCTCGACCTGGCGGCAGGACAGCCGACCCGATCCGGCGAAACTCAAGATCGACGCCGGCTCGCGACTGCTCTGGCGCTTTCCGCCGCGGCGGCTGGAGGCCGAGGCGATTCGCGACCGGATTCTCCAGGCGACGGGAGTCCTGGACCTGCGCATGGG
>JAYPGD010000073.1:8835-16119 GCA_038126655.1 Verrucomicrobiales bacterium | reverse complement strand
TGCTCCATTGACGCCCAAGCCCGGCGCCTGTTCAATTTTTCAACAGCCTGCTAGTTCTACAGGCGATGCAGAGTCAGTCTCCTTCAGGGCATGTGATTTTCCTTTCCGACTATCAGTTTGGCCCTTCAGAGCCGCAAAGGGTGGATCTTCGTAGTATCGCTGATTTCGACGATCTCAACGCCGCAACGGCTCTCCGTTACAACACGCTTTACCACATAAATCGAAAAGCCGAACAAGACTGTGCTGGACAACCGGCTACCCGCTCCGAGTCTGGATGATTTCCTTACCTACGCCCCCCCAGTCGAAGGCCCGCCCCTGGTTTCGTTGCGTTCCTGGAATGCCGACGTCGGGGTCGGCTCCTGCCAACCAGTCGTTGGAGAGGCGGGGATGGCGCCGGCAATTCGCTTTGCTCGTGCAAACCAACCGCCCCGCCACCCAACTCTATCGTTAGCCGAAAGAATTATGAACCCACCAAACTTCAAAGAAAGTCCCGGCCAGTCTCGCGCCGTTAGGGCGACCGACTCCATCGGCGGCAGACCGCGCCGAGGATCACGCCGAACAGGACATGCCCGGCCAGCACGCGCGTCAGCTGCCCGAAGCCGTCCGCGCCCAATTGCGGAGCGCCGAAGCGCAAGGTCATCACGGTGGATGCGATCAGGAGATACAAGGTCACGCTGAAACAGACAGCCCGGGCTATCTCCATCCGGACGGATCGGGACCGGTTCCGAAAAACGGAGCCGTAAAGGACGCCGGTCAGACCGCCGAAGGCCATGTGGACGATGAAGGCCGCCGCGGGCGACGGCGCCTCGAACCGGTCGGCTATCCTCTCCCACGCGCCGGCCAGGCGCATCACGACGGCGTTGAAGCCGCCGCCGGCCAATCCGCCGATCAGTCCCGCGCGCGCTCGCTCGACCCAAGGCATCCTGCTCGGCCCGTCGTTCTTCATAGGCCCCGCAACGAACATGGCGTCTCTTGGCGTCTGGACGACAGCCATTTTCCGCCTGGGCTTGCGCGCTCCCGCGCATCACGAGCAATCGCAACAGCCTCACGGATGCAGCGTCGGCTCTGGCAGTCGAAGAACGGAAACCTTGTGCGACAATTGGCGGATCGGACGATCCGTCTGCGCCTTGTCATGCGGGAGGCGGACATCTGTTCGTTGCGGTTCACGCCTTGAGCGGCGGCGCGCGACGTCTCAGTCCCGGACCCCGTCGCCATCCTTGTCGCGAACGCCGGAGAGCGGGTTGTTCACAACCGCCTGCCAGGCGATCCCGCGAAAGATGGCGTCCAGCTCATCGCCGGGAAATCCGCCTTCGTCGCGGAACTTGATCTCGTTCTTGATCAACTCCGGCGAGCGTCCATAGATCGTGGCGTAGAAGACATAGCCTTCCAGCCGGTCGAAGCCGGGGCCCAGGTGGCCGAGCGGGTCGCGCCAGAGCGAACGATTCTTGCCGCCGACCGCCTTGTGCAGCCCTTCGACGCCCGGCAATCCCTCGCGGATGAACCGCCGGGCCGCCAGGACCATGGCGTCGGAGGTCGGCATGATGAAGATGCGATTGCCGTATTTCTCATTCAACCCGTCCACCAGTTCCCGGTAGCCCGCCGTGCGCTCCCGGCCGAGCCGGACCATGACCTCCTCGGTGAAGAAGTCCTCCGACTTCGGAATCTCGCCGAGTTGATAAAGCTGCGGCCAGGCGTCGGAGAGGAAGAACTTCATGTCCGGGTTGTGCTTGAGACAGAAGTCGATCCAGCAGGCGTAGTATTCGGGCCGGTCGTTGAAATAGGGGCCCCACATCATGGCCTCCCAGTCGGCGTTGGCGATGGAGGCCAGCAGCTTGGGAACGGGCTTCCCGTCGAACTGGAAGATGCCGTTCTCCTGCTCCCACTTGTAGCGGGCGCTGCCGGTGATCCCGCCGCCGGTGTGGGTGTAAAGCGGCTGGTCCATCCCGGCCGCCCGGGCGATGAGGGGAAAGGTCTTGTAGCCCGGCACCATGAAACTGTGTCCCGTGCCCACGATGCGCAACGCTCCGTCAGCCGGCTTGTCAAAGGAGGCCAGCGCCTTCTTCCCGCCGACCTGGGCGGCGTAGATTTCCAGGATTTCGTCCGGCGATTTGTAGGCGATCGCGTGTTTGGGAAAACGGTCCTTCTCCCAACCCGTATCGACCTTGAATGTGCGCGGCGCGCCGCGGCCGCCGTTGGGGCCCCGATTCGGGCGTTGGTCGCCCCGCATCTTCTTCTGGAAGGCCCGGGCCTCCTCGGCGCTGAGTCTGCCATCGCCGTCGGCGTCCGCGTCCGGGAAGCGCTTGAGCCAGTTCTGGAGTTGTTTGGGGGAAGGCTGGGCCGCCTCGGCGAATGAAACCAGGGCCAGCAGGACAATCAGCAGCGAGGACAATCTCATGACGTCAGGAATTGGCCGGCAAACGTCGGGGCGTGTCAACCGCGTAACGCGGCGTCGCCCATTTCCAATGCCTTCGCTCGAGTTGTAGCGCGCTCTCTGTGAGAGCATTCGACGGCTGTCGCGTGATCGTTCCGCTTTTCGGCTGACACAGCCGACGCTGCATCGGTCAGGCTGCTCCAATTCCGTTGCCGCTTGCCCGAACCGGGGCGGCCGGACTAGAACATTCGGGAATGAGCGCGCAGATCACGGTCACCCAACGAGAAATTCGCGAGGCGGATCCGGTCGAGGTTTCGCACGAGTTTGTGGAGGCGGATTTCTCGGAGGCGAAGCGCACGCCGACCATTTTTGCGCTCTGGCAGTTGAGCCGGAAATTTGACCTGGCCGTGCAACACGCGAATGTCGACCTGAAGGCGGGCGGCAATGGAGCGCCCGAGCACACGACGAATTCAGTCTTCACCGCCCGGATCACGATCACCGACAACGGGGTCTCTGAAACGACGGTGGAGCTTCCGAAGGCCACCGGCGAGGAGGGCGAGGATTACGCGGACCTCTTCCTGAACGCAATCCGCGAGGCCATCGCCCAGGCAAGGGAGGACGCGCGGACATGAAGACGGTCGCTGTTCTGGGCGCCTCGACGAATCGCGCCAAGTTTGGCAACAAGGCCGTGCGCGCTTTCGCGCAACAGGGCTACGAGGTCTTTCCGGTCAATCCGCGCGCCGCCGAAATTGAAGGGGTTGCGGTGTATGGCTCGATTTCCAAGATTCCCGTCCGTCCAGACATCGTCAGCGTCTATCTTCCGCCGGCAATATTGCTGGCCGGGCTTGGGGAAATTGCGGAGAAGGGCTGTGGGGAGCTTTGGTTGAATCCGGGTGCCGATTCCCCGGAGGCCGTCGCTGCGGCGGAGGTGCTGGGGCTGAAGGTCGTCTGCGATTGCAGTCTCCTGCGAATCGGCGTGTCTCCCGCGGCGTTCTGAGGCGGATCGACCGTCAAAAGGCCGGCCTACCACAGTTCTGGTTTGCGCAGGGCATGGACGCATTCCAGCGCTCCTGGCGGAGCGGTGAACTTTTCTTGATCCAATCTGAAAGCCAGCCATCCATGGGGATACTGGAGCGCGTGAGGCGCTTCATACCCTTGAGCCTGATCGGCCGTGAAACCGAAACGTCCATAGTAGCCGGGATCCCCATAGACGAAAACAATGCGGGCTCCCAATCGTTTCGACTCTTGCAGGCCTTCGCGGACCAGGGCCGAGCCGATGCCGCCTTTCTGACGCTCCGGTCTCACCGCAAGCGGAGACAGGATGCGTCCGACGAAGCGTCCGTCCGCTTTCATCCAGACCGCGCTGAACGCGACATGCCCCACAAGGGCGCCGCCCTCCTCCGCCGCCAGCGAGATCGTCGGCGGGGATGCGATTTCGTCCAGCAACTCGACGGCAAGGCGGGCGACCAACTCATTCTCCGAAGGATCAAAGGCCGCCAGACCGATCGCGCAAATGCCCTCGCGATCGGCTTTCGTCGCTGTTCGAATCTTCAGGTCCGGCATGCGTCCATCTGGCGCGGTTGCGCGCTCACTTCAGTTCCAAGGGCATCGCAGCCGCGGCCTCAGCGCAGCTCGCGCGCGGCGCGGGCCGCGGCCGTCTTCCTGGGGCCGCCGATGCAGAAGAGGTGTTTGTATCCGCGGATGAAAAGGTCGCCGTTCGAAACGGCGATGGAACCGATGACCTTCTCGCCCATCGGGTTGACGCTGATGAGCTCGTATTCGGGGCTGGCCTTGAGGACGAAGGCGTCGCCGCCCTGATTGACGGCGTAGAGCCGGCCGTCAGCCAGGACCATGGACGACCAGTTCTGGCGGTTGCGGCCCGGCCCCTGCAGCTTTTCCTGCCAGATGGTCGCGCCGGTCTGCAGATTGATGCACTGGGCGTCGCCGGGATCGTTGAGGATGTAGATGTGGCCCTCGTGAATGACGCCGGAGCCGATGCGTTGCAGCGTGCGCTTGTTCTGCCAGAGACGGCGGCTTTCAGTCACGTCGCCCTTGCCGCCGAGGCGCACGGCGATCGTATCCCCGCGGAAACCGCCCATGCCGACCGCAATCCCGTCGGCATGGATGGGCGAGGTGTAGACGAGTTGGTTGACCCCGCCGCTGGTCCAGACCTCCTTTCCGGTCTTCGGATCGAAGGCGAACAGGCGCTCGGGAAACGTCATCAGCATCAGGGTCTTGCCGTCCTGCTGGAAGGGGATGGGATCGCTCCAGGAGCCCCGCCAACCGGCGCGACCATTCTCGCCGGGTTTGAGATCCTTGCCGCTGCGGCCGCCCGGTTCTTCGTTCCGCCAGACGGTCTCGCCCGTGAGTTTGTCCATGGCGATGAGAAACGTGCGGGGGCCGGGGCCGAAATTGAGGATGACGAGGTTCTCGTGCAGGACAGGCGAGGCGCCGGCGCCCCAGATATGGTCCTGCTTGCCGAGATCGCGCCGCCAGATCATCGCGCCGCCCATGTCGAAACAATACATGCCCGCCGAAGCGAAGGAGACATAGACCCGCTCCCCGTCGGTGGCGGGCGAGGAGGAACATTGGGGATTCGTCTTGTGGGTCGTCTCCTTCTCCCGATAAGTGACGCCGCTGTTCCACAGGCGTTTGCCGGTCCGGCGATCGTAGCACTGCAGCGCCCGACGTTGGCCGTCGGGTCCGCTGGCCTGCGCGAGGAAGACCTTGTCCTCCCACACCACCGGCGTCGAATTGCCCGGCCCCGGCAACGCGACCTTCCAGCGCACGTTCTTTGTGTCGCTCCATTGCGCAGGCAGTCCGGATTCCTCGGAGACGCCCTGCCCGGTCGGGCCGCGCCAGGCGGGCCAGTTTGCGGCGGCGGTTGTGGAAACGCCAAGGCCCAGCAGGCCGGCGAGGAGGAGGGATCGCTTCATGCCATCGATAAAAGCGACGATCCCGGCATTGTCAAGCGAGGCAAGGCGCCGCAGAGTCCGGGCACAGATGGAATCCGAAATCAAAGATCCGCCGATCGTCGAGAAAACGAAGGAACTGTGCGCCACGCTGCTGGAGCAGCCCGAGACCGCGGCTTTCCTCAAGGACATGAACGCCTTCCTCGAAAACGAGGAACTGCGCAGCCGCTATGACGTGCTCACCATGCAGGGCGAGGCCCTGGCCCAGCGGCAACAACTCGGCCTCCAGATCGAACCGGAGGAATTCGAGAAGTTTGAAAAGGAGCGCGATGAATGGATGGCCAATGAGCTGTCCCAGAAATTCCTCGAGGCGCAGAAGCGCATGCAGGGCCTCCAGGATCAGATCCATCAGTACATCTCCAAGACCTTCGAACTGGGCCGCGTCCCCGAATCCTACGATATCGACTACTGCTGCAACGATTGCGACTGCGGCGGGTGAGGCGCGAAGCCGGTTTCAAATCTCCAGGACTTCCGCGGCGGTCAATGCAGGGCGGCTCATTCCTGCGCCATTTTCCTCCGGCGGCCCGACAGATGCGACCAGATGAGCCAGAAATGGATCGCGATTCCGCCGGGCAGCATCATCGCCAGCAGCCATGAGGGTTTCGCGCCGGCGTCGATGATCACAAAATCCTCGACGAGACGCGGGTGCAGCGCGCGCAGCTCATTGCGGTTGTCCGCGACGCTCTCCCAACCGAAACGAATCAGGCCTTCCACGTCCCGGGCAACCGCCAGGGGTTCGGCGTTGGTGGCCAGAAAGGCATTCATGGCATGCGTCACCTCGGCAAGCCCGATGGCGTCGACCCGCAGGCGAAACTCGTCCTCCAATCCGGCGACCAGCGCATGAATCGGCGCATTCGTCGCTCCGACGGGTCGCAACGGCACGAGAAACTCGGCCGCGTGGTCGGACTCAATGTAGTTGAAGCGGCGGGCGTTCAGGAGATCGAGTTCCGCCCCGGTGAGCCGCACCCATTTATTCCCCGGTTGCCGTTGCTGGAATTCCACGAGCGGAATTTCCAGGGACGCGCGTTCGCGGAAGACAAGCAATGAGCCCTGCCCTCCCACGACAATCATGCAGATGCCGACCAGGGTCAGGATTCCTCTGAAGGCGTTGGCGTTCAAAGCGGCAACAGGGCCTGCCCCCCGATGGGCGTGGCCTCCTGCAGGACGTAGGTGGCGCTCGGCGCATCCTGGGTCGTCGATTCGATCGTCACGTGGGTCGCGTCCGCCCGATGGAGCCCCGCCTCGATGGCGCGGCGCGCATGCTCCGGCGAATTGCAGTCGCGGCTCAGGTGGACCAGGTAGACGCGACGCAGCTCCGGCGTGACGGCCTGTTCGAGCAGCGCCGCGGCCGCGTCATTGGACAGGTGTCCGTGACGGCTGAGGATCCGCTGCTTGATGCTCCAGGGCCGCTTCGTGTCGCGCTCCAGCAACTCCTGGTCGTAGTTGCATTCCAACAGCAATACATTGGCCTGACGCGCGCGCTCGACAACCAGCTGCGTCGCATGGCCCAGATCGGTCAGGACGCCGACGACGCCCGCCTGCGTCCGCAGCAGGAATCCCACCGGATCGTGCGCGTCGTGGGGCACGCTGAAATTCTCCACCTCGATGTCGCCGATCTCAAAGCCGGCGCCCTCGTTGAAGATGCGGAAATCGAGGGGATCCTTCACCTGATCCTCGATGGCCTCCTTTGTCAGGCGGTTGCAGTAGACGGGGATCCGCAGCTTCGCGGCGATGGTTCCCAGGCCCTGGGTGTGATCGCTGTGTTCGTGGGAGATGAGAATGCCGTCGAGCCGCTCGGGCGTGCGGCCGATCGATTCCAGCCGCTTCCGGATCTGGCGCCCGCTGAAACCGGCGTCGATCAGGACGCGCGTTTCATCGGTTTCCAGATAGGAGCAGTTTCCGGAGGAACCGCTGCCGAGAACGGTGAAGCGGACAGACATC
>JAYPGD010000073.1:0-8735 GCA_038126655.1 Verrucomicrobiales bacterium | reverse complement strand
AAAACCAGGAACACCGGCGGGGCGTTGACAGCCGGGGATTTCAAACAAACCAAAGAACCATCATGGCCAAGAAAAAACTCAGAGTAGGACTCATCGGATACGGCTTCATGGGCCGCACGCACTCCAACGCCTTCCGCAAGGTCGGCAACTTCTTCGACCTCAAGTACGACGTCGAGATGAAGGCCTGCTGCGCCCGCAACGAGGATCGCATCAAGGGCTTCGCCGACAACTGGGGCTGGGAATCCTACGAGACCGACTGGCGCAAGCTCGTCGAGCGCGACGACATCGACCTGATCGACATCGGCAGCCCGAACAACACGCACTACGAGATGGCCATCGCCGCCGCCGAGGCCGGCAAGATGATCATGTGCGAAAAGCCGCTCTCCATGGACGGCGCCGAGGGGCTCAAGATGGTCAAGGCCGTCGAGAAGGCCGGCGTGCCGAACATGGTCTGGTACAACTACCGCCGCGTTCCGGCCGTCACCCTGGCCAAGCAGATCATCGACAGCGGCAAGCTCGGCCGCATCTTCCACTATCGCGCGCAGTTCCTGCAGGACTGGACGATCTCCAAGGAGCTCCCGCAGGGCGGCGAAGGCCTCTGGCGCCTCGACGCCGCGGTCGCCGGCTCCGGCGTCACGGGCGACCTGCTCGCCCACTGCATCGACACCGCGCTCTGGCTAAACGGCTCCATGGACGAGGTCTCCGCGATGACCGAGACCTTCATCAAGGAGCGCGTGCACACCGCCACCGGCAAGAAGCACAAGGTCACCATCGACGACGCCTGCGCCTTCCTGGCCCGCTTCAAGAACGGTTCGCTCGCGATCTTCGAATCGACCCGTTACGCCCGCGGCCACAAGGCCCTCTACACCTTCGAGATCAACGGCGAGAACGCCTCGATCCGTTGGGACCTGCACGACCTGCACCGCCTGGAATACTTCGACCACGCGGACGACTCCAAGACCCGCGGCTGGCGCTCGGTCCATATCACCGACGGCGACCACCCCTACATGGGCAACTGGTGGGTGCCCGGCCTGCAGATCGGCTACGAGCACACCTTCGTCCACCAGGTCGCCGACTTCGTCAACGGCCTCTCCTCGCGCAAGAAGCGGGCGATCCGCCCCGACTTCCGCGACGGCCTGGAAACCCAGTATGTCTGCGACGCCGTCCTCAAGTCCGGCAAGACCGGCCGTTGGACGAAGTGCAAGCAGGTGTGAATTTCCGGCCCCGACCGACCGTCACTACCCACTGACACACACACAATCGAAACCAAGACACACCTATGAAACTGAAAGTTCTCATCGCCACCATCGCATTCGGCTTCGCGGCCGGAACCGCGGTCGCCGAACTCGGCGACGAAAGCAAGGTGCCTGCGGGCTCCAAGAAGCGCGTCAGCTACCAGAAGGACATCAAACCCGTGTTTGAGAAGTCCTGCCTCAAGTGCCACAGCGGCAACCGCCCGAAGGCCAAGTACATGATGGACACCGTCGCCAACATCATCAAGGGCGGCAGCAGCGACGAGGCGGCCATCATCCCGGGCAACGCCAAGAAGTCCCCGATCGTCCACTATTGCCTGGACCTCGTGGAGGACCTGGAGATGCCGCCGACCAGCAAGCGCGAGAAGTATCCGCAGATGACCAAGGCGCAGATCGCCGACATGATCGCGTGGATCGACCAGGGCGCGAAGGACAACTGATCCGATCGCCTAGATCGACAGATCTTCCAGATCAAACCCATCGTCCTCGTCGGGCGGTGGGTTTTTTTGTCGGTTCAATCCGTCGAGCAGGGCGCCCTGGAAGAAGCCGCACAATTGCATGGCGGCGAGCAACGGCGCGAGTTTCGGATCGGATCGCATCAGTTCCTCGCCGCCTTCCGACGGCGAACCTGCGCGCGACCAGCAGCCGATGCGGACGTCATTGAGAACCTGCAGGAGAAGATCGACCTCCTCCATCGTCAGGCGCATCAGCAGGAAGCCCTCGGTCTCCTCGAAACGGCTTTCATCGGACAGCAGTTTCAGGATGCGCTTGCGGACCTCGCTTTGCTCCTCCCGCAGGGACTGATCGGCCACCTCGCGTCCGTCGGGAAGCTCCTCCTCGTCCATGGTGCGACAGAGTTCGAAGTAGGAGACCTCGAGCGACGGATATTTCAGGCAGAGTTTCCGGAGAACCCTCCGGCCGCGGGGTTCGATGAGGAAGACCAGCTTGTCGTCGTTGGCTTCGAGGAAGTTCACGAACCGTCGCGCTCCATCGTCGCGTGCAGGCTGTACTTGTGAAGCTGATGCACGTAATGCTCCGCCTTTTCCATGGTCTCCCGGACCAGGATGCTCTTGCCCTGCTTGTGCACCTGCATCATGTGGCGTTCGGCCCTGGCTTTGTTCCAGCCGAAGACGACCTGGAAGACATGGGTGACGTAATCCATGAGATTCACCGGGTCGTCCCAACAGATCACCACGTAACCCGGATCAAGCTCCTCCTGCTCGCGGGTCTTCGTGTCCTGGTCCGGCCTGGGCAGGACCTGCGGTGTCGCGTTGTCTTCCACGGCGCGAGCTTAGCAAATGGGGGCGGGTTGTCCAGTTGGGCGCCGGGCGCCGGCTGGGCTTCGCATAAGTTGGATTCGCGCCTCGTTGGAGTTCACGCTTCAGCGTGCTTCCGGGCGAATGCACGCAAAAGCGTGAGAACTCCAACTGCGAGCGCCGACCGGCAGGCTTTCGAATTTGCATTGATTTTGACGCTCATGCGAAGGCCCTGCCGGAGCCGGAGAGGTGAGACGCGCAGTTGGAAACGGGCGGCCCGAATGGCGCGGCAATGACGAAACACCCAACCACCCAAATCCGAAACAAGTCCGAATGACGAATTCCAAACAGCCCGTCCACAATCCCGGGGAACTCGATCAACTCCATGACCACGAAGTCAGAGATAGACGTCGCGCGCGCGGCCAGCTGTCACACGGATGCGGATTGATCGCGGGTTCTCACTCCTCTCCAAACCCGCATTCCATCTCCACGGCATTCGCAAGCCGCTCCAGGTATTCCTCCCGCGAAACATGCCTGGCGCCCAGCTGCCCGGTGATCGGAGTCACCATCTGGATGTCGAACAGCGCGTAGCCGCGCTCGTCCAGATGGCCCACCAAGTGATGCAACGCGACCTTGGAGGCCTCCGACACACGGTGAAACATGGACTCGCCCGCGAACAAGCCGCCGACCGACACCCCATAGACGCCGCCGGCCAGTTCGCCGTCGCGCCAGCATTCCACGCTGTGCGCGTGTCCGGCCTCATGCAGCGCGGTGTAGGCCTCGATGAACTCCGGCCCGATCCAGTTGCCATCCGTGCGCGTCGTGGCGCAGGCTTCCATGACGTCGACAAAGGCCTGGTCCAGGGTGATTTCGAAAGGCTCCCGCCGCAGGGTCTTGGCGAAGCTCCTGGAAACATGAAACTCGTCCAATTCGAAGATCGCGCGCGGATCAGGCGACCACCAGGTGATCGGATCGCAGCTCCAGGGGAAGATCCCGCTCCGGTAGGCCAGCAGCAGTCGATCGACACCCAAATCGCCCCCAATGGCGACCAGGCCGTCGTCATTCGCCTCGCGCGGATCGGGAAACCAGAGGGGGGTGTCGGACATGGTTCAGCGCGCCTCCGCTACTTCCCGATGATCGCGTGGGGGTTCGATGATGATTCTCATGACATCAAAGACGATGACGTGGCAAACGGGGCTCGGCGGCATCGTTCGCAACGGTTTAACGCGATCGCGGGAAAAAGAAACGTCAAAGCGTGTTTGAACGGTCGGAAATCCCGGGCCAGCGGCGGGCGCTGCGGGTCATTGCCCCACGCTCCCGGGCTTCCCCTCACCAACCCCCGCCGAGGGCCTGGATCAGGTTGACGCCCGCTGCGTGTTGCATGCCGTGGAGGGCGTTCTCGGCGAGCCGCGCCTGCAGGCGATCGCGCTCCGCGTCGATGACCTCAAAGTAGTCGGCCAACCCGCTCTCGTGCCGGGCTTTGGCGGCCTCGGCGGCCTTGTCCGCGGCGACCGTGGCTTCGGCGCGCGCAACGGCCTCGCGGGAAAGGCTTTTCAAATCCAGCAGGGCGTCATCCACCTCGCGAACGGCCGTCAGCAGGATCCCGCGATAATTGGCGGCGGCTTCGCGCCATTGCGCCTTGGCCTCGGCGACCGACGACTTGCGACGGCCGGATTGAAAGACCGGGACATCGATCTGCGGGCCGATATCAAAGAACCCGCTGCCGCCATCGAAGAGATTGCTGGTCCGGAGACTGGCCACGCCGCCGCTGCCGTTCAACGTGATGCGGGGGAGAAAATCGGCCTTGCGGATGCCGACCTGCAGCGCTGCGGCGCGCAGGCTACGGTCCGCCGCGCGCAGATCGGGACGTCGTTCCAGCAATTCCGAGGGCACGCCGGCGGGAACGACAACGGGCTGGCCGGAGGTCGCCTCAGCCTCGGCGGAAAGCTCGGCGGTGAATTCCGCGGGCGCCTGGCCAATCAACGCCGCGATGGCATGGCGGATCTTGCCGACATTCCTGGCCGCCGCTTCTTTGGACGCGCTGGCATTGCTCAATTCCACCTTGGCGCGCGCCACGTCGATCTCCACGCCGCTTCCGAGCTCGAGCCGCGATTGCTGCAGCTTCAGATTCTCCTCGCGCAGGCGAACCGCCTCGCTGGTGATTTGCAATTCCTGTGAGGCCGTTCGCCACGCGAAGTATTGTCGCGCCAACTCGCCCTGCAGCGAGAGCAGGGCGGCGCGATATTCCAGCTCCGCCGCCTCGGCGCGGAAACTGTCGCGCTTGACCGCGCCGCGCACGCGTCCCCAAAGATCCAACTCCCAACTTGCGCTCATTCCCAGGCGGTAGCGTTCGTACTCGGGCATGGCGATGGGAAACAGGAGGTTGTTCACGGAGTCGCGGCGTCGCCCGGCTGCGGCGTCGGCAGTGATGGTCGGCAGCAATGGACCGCGGCTGATGCCCAAGGCGGCGAAGCTCTGATCGACCCGGGCGAGGGCGGCTTCCAGATCGGGGTTGGCGTTTTCCAGTTGTTGAACAAGGCGGTCCAACGTCGGGTCCTTGAAAACCCGCCACCATTCGTCCGGTTCGCTGGCGGCGATGGCTTTCGGCGCTTCGCCGGCATGGGAGAACTTCTCGGGAGCCGCGGGAGCGCCTTCGCCTTCTTGAGGGCCGCGTTGTTCGACGTAGGAAGCGCAGCCGGCGAGGAGAAGGGCTCCGAGCAGGGACAAAGCCCGGACCGGGGCAGCGCCCCACCGACCAGGCCACAATTGCAGAACACGCGGCGCATTCTTCCTCACACTCGGTCTTTGGTTCTCTGTGTTCTCCGTGTTGAACATCGTAACCTTAGATTGCGGACGCGTCTTCCAAATCCCCCGTGTCTTCCGCGCTTTCTCCCCCGGTCAGCCGCTTCCGCGGATCCAGCGTCGCGTAGACCACGCTCAGCACGGCCGGCACCAACACCAGCGTGAAGATCGTCGACACCAACAACCCGCCGACCACCACCGCGCCCAGACCGCGATACAACTCCGAGCCCGCGCCCGGCAGCAGCACCAGCGGGATCATGCCGCCGACCGAGGTCAGCGACCCCATCAGGATCGGCCGCACGCGCGACTTGACCGACTCGATGATCGCCTCCTGCGGCGTGTGGGCGATCTCCGGATGATTCAGGAAGTTCAAGGTCTGGTGAATGATCAGAATGGCGTTGTTCACCACGACGCCGGCGAGCAGCACAAAGCCCAGGATGCTCAGCATGTCGAGGTTCTGCACGGGCATGTAGCGGTCGATTTCGCTCCACAGGTGCACGGCGAACAGGCCCAGGAACCCGCCCAGCGTCGCCAGGGGCACGGTCAACATGATGACCACCGGCGAACTCCAGCTTTGGAACAGGACGACCAATACGAGGTAAACCACCAGGAAGGCCAGGAACAAGGAGCTCGAAACGGTTCCCAGCAGGCCGCCGGCCCCGAGCAGCGCATTCTTGATCTCATTCAGCTTGCCCGCCGATCCCGCGAGCCCGACTTCCATGCCCGGCGCGATCACGCCGCCCTGTTTCAATTGATCGACCATCGCATTGACGTCATCAATCGCGGTCTCCAAAGGCATGCCCGTCGGCGGCGTGAACTGCAGGGTCACCGCGCGCGATCGATCGACGTGCCGGATCTCATTCGGTCCGCGGACGCGCTCCACCTTGGCCAAGGTCCGCAGGTCCACAGTGGCGCCGGTCCGCGTGGCGATGGGCGCGTTGAGGATGCCGTCGATGGGATTGTCGCCCGAGGCGTCCTTGCTGATCACCTTGAGGTCGCGCATTTCGCCGTTCTGTTCGTAATCGCGGAAGAAGAGAATGCCGTCCCCGTTCGCCTGCGCAGCGAGTCCGACGTCACGACGGGACAACCCGACCTTCAGCGCCGCCCGGTCGTCGGGGACAATGCGGAGCTCGGTCGAGGGCATGGAGAAATTGGCGGGGTCCGGATTCACGCTGTAGGGGCCGAACTTCTCCATCAACCCGAACATCAGCGCCTGCGTCGCCGCGATGACCTGATCAAGGTCGCGCCCCTTCAGATCGATCTTGATGGCCGAGCCCGTATTGCCGCCGACGCGGAACAGCGGCATCTGGAAGGCGAAGGAAATCGCGTTCGGCGCGTTGTGCCCGCCCGCCGACTGGTTGAGCAGCGGGATCAGGTCGACGACCTTCTTTTTCTCCGTCGCGATGGCGCCGTGGAACATCCGGCCCTCGAAGCTGACCAGGAAGTAGTTTCCAATCGGCGGCGGCAGGACCTCCATCTGGGAGCCATCCGGGTTCCTTTGAACCACCGGAGTCCGCCGATCCTCCTTCGGGGCGTCGCCGCGGGCGACCGCCTCCACCGCGAACTGATCCGGGGCCGCATCCCAGGCGGGTTTGATCACCTTTTCAATGCGTTCGCCCATCCGGGTAAGTTGATCGAGGTTGTAGCCCGGCGGCGGGATGATCATGCCAAAGACGATGTTGCGGTTGCCCTTGGGCAGGTAATCGAGGGGCGGAGTCAGCGACTGGATGCCGACCACCGTGCCCAGCGTGAACACGACGATGACCAGAATCCGCGCCGCCCAACTGCGATTGATGGCAGCCACCAATCGCGCGACCAGGCCCGGGAATGAATTCAGGACGCGGTGCAGGAAATCCAGGGGGTGAACGCCGCGACGCTTGACGTTCTCGTGTTCCGGATGGCCCTCGCCGGGATGCAGCAGGCGCGCCGCCGCCGCGGGAATCACGGTCAATGAAACCGCCAGGCTCAGGGCCACCGCCGCCATGATCGCGTAGGCGATATCCTTGAACAACTGCCCCGCCGTTTCCTGGATCAACAGGATCGGGAAGAAGACCGCCATCGTCGTCACGGTCGAGGCGAGCACGGCGCCCGCAACCTCGCTGGCGCCTTCATTGGCCGCGCGCCAGGGTGACTTGCCCATCTCCAGGTGACGGTAGATGTTCTCGATCACGACGATCGCATTGTCCACGACCATGCCGACCGCGAAGGCCATGCCCGCCAGCGAAATGATGTTCACCGTGCGGCCAAGCGCGACCAGCACAACGATCGCGCCGACGACCGAGATCGGAATCGCCATGGCGATGATGCCGACCGCGCGATAGGAACGCAGGAAGAACAACAGCGTCAACGTCGCCAGGACGCCGCCGATGACGATGTTGTTCTGCACGAGGCTGATGGCGTCCTGCACGTAGGTGGTGGCGTCATAGACCTGGACGAGTTCAAGCTTCCCATTGAGGCCCAGTTCCCGCGCGCGCTCCTCAAGCAATCCGCCGGGAGCATTCATCGCGGCGATCTCGGCCTTGATGCGATCCATCGTGCCGATGAGGTTGCCGCCGCGTTGGAGCAGGAAGTTGAAGAAGGGCATCTGGTGGCCGCGCGCCCGCGCCCAGTCGGTCTTCTCCTTGTGCGTCATCACCACTTCGGCGACGTCGCGCAGATAGACCGGCCCGGACGCGTCGCGCCGGATGAGCGTGTTCAGCATGGACTCCGCGGTTTCAAATCGACCGACCGACCTCACCCGGATGTCCCGCTTGCCCTCGACCACCTTGCCGGCGGAGAAATTCTGGTTGAAGGTCCGGATGACGTCGCTGAGTTGCGCCCAAGTGACGCCGCGCTCCGCCAGCGCCCGGGCGTCCACGCGGATCTGCATCTCGGCCTGCCGACCGCCCCGCACGCCGACCTGCGACACGCCTTCCAGCCGCTCAAAGCGCGGCTTCATCCGCCGCTCCATGAAATCGTAAAGGGTGGTCGTGTCGAATTCGGGATCCGTCGAGGACAGGCCCACCCAGGCGATGAAGTCGACGGACTCCGGGTCAATGTCCTCGACCACGGGCTGCAGCACGGCCTCGGGATAGCCGGGGACTTCGTCGAGCTTCTGCAGAACCTCCGCCTTGGCCGCCTCCAGATCCGTGCCGGTCGCGAATTCCAACCGCACCGTGCCCTGGCCGGCCTGGCTGTTGCTGGTCATGGAGACCAGGTTCTTCGTCTCGCCCAAAACCTTCTCCTGCTCCTCGACAATGTCGCTCTCAATCTCCTCGGCGGAGGCGCTCTCCCAACGCGTGGTGACCGAGATCACGACCGAATCCACCTCCGGCTTCATCTGCACCGGAACGCGCGTGAAGGCCATCAGGCCGCCCAGGAGGCAGAGCCCGACGCCGACGCCCACCGAGATCGGCTGCCGGATGCAGTAATCGACCAGTTTCAT
>JAYPGD010000072.1:0-16193 GCA_038126655.1 Verrucomicrobiales bacterium | reverse complement strand
CCGAAGCGGAAGCTGCCGGCCGATGAAATCGCGTTGTTGGAAAAGTGGGTCGCCAAGGCCGGTTCGACCCCGCTGGAAGTTCCCTTGGCCGACATCCATGCCCAGTTGCGCAAGCATGGCCAGATTGTTCCGGGGCGGGCGTAGCAGGCAAAGGAATGGGGGCTCCGATTTCCTCATGCTTTGGGCTGATTCCTTCGTCTCCACTTTGACGCGGCGGCGCAATGCGAAGACGGTTCCTCTGCCTCAATGTCAATGAAGACCGCCAAACGCAGTTTTGTCTCGCTCCTCACCGCCTTGAGCTTTGTTGTCCTGGCGGTGACCGGCATCCTGGCCTTCTTCCGTCCCTTTTCGATCCAGGTGACCGGGCTGCACGCCTTGATGGGCTTTGTCTTTGTCGGGCTTATCGCGCTGCATGTGTTCAACAACTCCGGTCACCTGAAGCGCTACCTCCGCAGCCGGACGCTTTGGGCGACCACGGGAATCACGCTCGGCCTGACTGCGCTCTTCTTCTGGCAACCCGGCCCCATCCGCGGCGTCCTGGGCCTGAGTCAGAACCTCGGTCCGGCCCTCGATCGTTTCGAAGTGACTGACCGAGGTCTGATCTATCGTTACAACCCGGCCACGAATTATCGGATGACGTTGGATGTGCGAGCCGGCGCGGAGTTCGACACGAACGCGCCGCCGCACGTCGCCATCTGGCTTGAGAACGCGTCTTTCTATCACATCAAGACCCTGCATGAGCCGCGGGACACGATCCGCGCACGCGCCGCGTTGCCCTATTGGGATTTCAAGATGCGCGGCTGGGAGGAAGCCAGGCGCAAAGCCGGGGCATCCGGGAAAACCCTGGCTGAAGAAGCCGGGGTCGACGGCGTCTCCGGCGCCACGCGGAACAGCTCCTTCGATCCCGCCGATTACATTCTCCCCGCCGACCCCGACAACCCGATGCCTTACCGCCTCCTGATCGAGATCGACCAACCCGACGACAATCAGGCCTCACTGGTTTACGCCGTCGAAATCGACAACGCCGATCCCCGCGCGTTTCAACTGCTTGAGTTGATGGGCTATCCCAAGCGGGAGGACAACGACCGGGATGGCGGGGAAGTCTGGGCGCTCTATTATGTGGATGAACGATTTGACACCGCCCTTGAACTGATCGACAGCGCGCTTCTGACGATCGACCGGGATTGAAGCCCTGTGAAGGACTGGCGTTGACCAGGTTCGTTCGGGGGGCAAATCATTGCCGCAGAAAACATAGAACAGATCATGGCCACCATAGCAGTTGTTGGAACGCTGGATTCGAAGGGGCGCGAGCATGCATTCGTCGCGGAGCGGATCCGCGAATTGGGGCACGAGCCGCTGTTGATTGATGTCGGAACGTTGACGGAGCCGCAGGTGGAGGCGGACATATCACGCGAGGCGGTGTTGTCGGAAGCGGGCGTGAGTCTGCCGTCGGAGGAGGATCGTGGACAACGGGTCGGAGCCATGGCAAAGGCGCTTCCGGCGCTGCTGGCGAGGCTGGCGGCGGAGGGGGCGATGGATGCCGTCATTTCCCTGGGCGGCAGCGGCGGCACGGCCATCGCGACAGCGGGCATGCGCGCGTTGCCGGTCGGCTTTCCCAAGCTGATGGTCAGCACCATGGCCGGCGGAAACACGGCGGACTACGTCGGAGCCAAGGATATCGTGATGTTCCCCAGCGTCGTGGACGTCGCCGGGTTGAACCAGATTTCCCGGACGATCTTTACCCGGGCTGCGGGGGCGATCTGCGGCATGGCGGCGGCCCGGGCGGGGGAGGGCGGCGGCAGGCCGCTGATTGTCGCGAGCATGTTTGGCAACACCACGGAGTGCGTCGACCGCGCCCGCGGGTTGCTGGAAGAAGCCGGCTATGAGGTCCTGGTGTTTCATGCCACCGGCGCGGGCGGGCGCGCGATGGAGTCGCTGATCGAAAGCGGCCTGATTGCAGGCGTCCTCGACATCACAACCACGGAGTGGGCCGACGAACTGCTAGGCGGCGTCCTTTCGGCGGGGCCGGAGCGGCTCGACGCGGCCGGCAAGGCCGGCGTCCCCGCCATCGTCGTCCCGGGGTGCCTCGACATGGCCAACTTCGGCGCGCGCGAATCCGTTCCCGCTGAATTCGAAAACCGCAATCTCTACATCCACAATCCGCAGGTGACGCTGCTCCGGACCAACGCCGAAGAGTGCGCCAGGCTTGGCAGGATTCTGGCGGAAAAGGTCAATGCCTACACCGGCCCGGTCACCGTGCTGTTGCCGACGAAGGCGATCAGCGTCATCAGCGCGGAGGGGCAGCCGTTCCGGGACGCCGCCGCCGACCAGGCCCTTTTTGACGCGATCCGCGACAGCCTTTCCGACCCGGTGAAGCTGGTTGAGCTGGACGTTGAGATCAACGCGCCTGAGTTTGCCGCCGCCTGCGTGGAGGAGCTTCTCGCCCACCTGAAAAACAGAAACCTCCGACAAGGAACGTAAAGCGCGGTTCGACAAGCTTTGGCGAAAGTTGTAGAAAACCGCGTCGTCCGCGGACTCAATCCCGGACTGCATGGCGGCGTTCGTGTGGATCCATGCCGCCGCCTGCCGCAACCGCAATCGAACCATGAGCTTACATCCACTCGCCGGGCAACCGGCCCCCGCTGAATCTCTCGTCAACATCCCGAGGCTGGTCTCCGCCTATTACACCAACCGCCCTGACGCCGCGGATGCGAGGCAGCTTGTTTCGTTCGGCACTTCGGGCCATCGGGGGACCTCCCTGAACAACACCTTCACCGAGGCGCACATCCTCGCCACCTCGCAGGCCATCTGTGAATACCGGGCTGAGCACGGGTGTTCCGGCCGCCTTTATCTCGGGATGGACACGCACGCATTGTCCGAGCCCGCGTTTCGCAGCGCGGTGGAGGTGTTTGCGGCCAACGGCGTGAGCGTGGTTCTGCAGAGCGGCCTGGGCTATACGCCGACCCCGGTCATCTCCCACGCAATTCTTGCGGCCAACCGGGGGCGGACCGGCGGGTTGGCCGACGGCGTCGTCATCACGCCCAGCCACAACCCGCCCCAGGACGGCGGCTTCAAATACAACGGTCCCAACGGCGGACCGGCCGACACCGGCGCCACGGCGACGATCCAACGTCGCGCCAACGACATCCTGGCCGATGAACTGCGGGACGTGAAGCGCATCCCTTTCGAACGGGCCCTCCAGGCCGACACGACGATTCAGGAGGACCTCGTGCAACCCTACGTGGACGATCTTGCGAACGTGATCGACTTCGACGTCATCCGTTCGGCGGGGCTGCGGATTGGCGCCGATCCGATGGGGGGCGCGGGGCTCGGCTATTGGGAGCCGATCGCCGAGAAGCACGGTCTCGACATCACCGTGGTGAACCGCGAGGTGGATCCGACCTTCCGCTTCATGACCGTGGACAAGGACGGCAAGATCCGCATGGATTGCTCCTCCCGATACGCCATGGCCGGTCTGATCGGACTGAAGGACCGGTTCGACATCGCGTTCGGCAACGATCCGGACTTCGACCGGCACGGCATTGTTTCGAGCGCGAGCGGCCTGATGAATCCCAACCACTACCTGGCCGTCGCCATCGACTACCTGTTCCGCAACCGCCCTGACTGGCGTCCCGACGCGGCGGTGGGCAAGACGCTGGTCTCCAGCTCCATGATTGATCGGGTGGCCGGCGATCTGGACCGGCGCCTGGCTGAGGTGCCGGTCGGATTCAAGTGGTTCGTGGATGGCCTGGTCGACGGCTCCTACGGCTTTGGCGGGGAGGAAAGCGCGGGCGCCTCCTTCCTTAGTCGGGACGGGGGCGTCTGGACCACGGACAAGGACGGCATCATCCTGAACCTGCTCGCGGCGGAAATCACGGCCAGGACCGGCGAGGACCCGGCCGCGCAATATCGCCGGCTGGAGGAGAAGTTTGGCAGCCCGGTCTATGAGCGGATGGACGCTCCGGCGTCGCCCGAACAAAAGGCGGCATTGAAGAAATTCTCCGCCGAACAGGTTGCGGCAACCGAGATGGCCGGCGAACCGATCGTCGCCAAACTGACGCGGGCGCCCGCCAATGACGCCGAGATCGGCGGTCTCAAGGTCGCCACGGAGAACGGCTGGTTCGCCGCGCGCCCCTCCGGCACGGAAGACATCTACAAGATCTACGCCGAAAGCTTCAACGGCCCGGACCATCTCAAACAGATCCAGGCCGAGGCCCAACAGATCGTGTCGTCGGTGATCGGTTGACCCCCGCGTCCAGCTTTCGGCTACTCCACGGCTTCGATCAGCGGGTTGTCGTAATACCTGGCGGGGATCCTGGCCTTCCTTTCGGGAACGCGCTTCGCGCCCCGGTAGGACGGCCACTCGATTCGTTCGGACTCGTATTTCTGAAACTCCCACGTCGGCCAGGTGGGGCTTTCGGCCTGCACTTCCCGATACTTCTTTCGCAGCCTGGTCGCCATGCGTTTGAATCGGGCGGGTTCGGATGAACCCAGGTCGGTGGTTTCCGCGATGTCGTTCTTGAGGTTGTAGAGTTCCATCTTGCCGAGGCCGGCGGTCTTGATGGTCCGCTGATCTTCCGCGGCGATGCCGGCGCGCTGTTTGGGAGGCCCGGCGTCCATCTCGGCGCTCAACTTCCAGTCGCCCTCGCGGATGGCGACCTTCTGCGCCCCGCTCGCCGCGTAGAAATGCCAATACATGGGGGTGTCGCGTTGAATCGGTCGGCCCTCGAACAGCGGGACGAAACTGGCGCCGTCCAGGGCGCGATCCTTGGGCGGCGCAACGCCGGCAATCTCGCAGAACGTCGGCAGCACATCGGTCCCCATGATCGGCGTGTCCGACACCGAACCGGGACGGGTCCGGCCGGGCCAGCGAAGGATTCCCGGCACCCGAATCCCGCCGTCGGCGATATGGCCTTTCTTGTCCCGCAGCGGACCGGCGGAGCCATTCGGATGAAAAGCCGTCTTGGCGGGGCCGTTGTCGCTGGTGAAGAAGACCAGGGTGTTGTCGCGCAGCCCCAGATCGTCGACCGCCTGCATCAACCGGCCGAAGCCGTCGTCCATCTGCGTGATGTTGCCGTGATGCGGCGCGTGGCTGGGATCGTCCGAGGGGTAGAGCTTCTCGTATTTCGGATCGGTGGCGATCGGTTCGTGCGGTTCGTGGTAGGAGACGAAGAGGAAGAAGGGCTTCGTCCTGTCCCGCAGGTCGCGCAGCCAATGCACGGCCTCGTCGGTCACCAGGTGGGCGGCGTAACCCTTCAGCGGGCCCACGGGGATGCCGTTGCGGACGAAGTTGTAGGGATTGCGGTGATTGGGCAGGCAGTTGTTCTGGGTGGCGAACCAGTGGTTGAAACCGTGATCGTTCGGCTGGGGCTGGCCGGTCAGGTTGAAGCGCCCGTTCAGGTGCCACTTGCCGCTCAAGGCCGTGTCGTAACCCGCATCGCGCAGCAGGGTCGCGATCGTGATCTCGCTGGTCTTCACATGCACGGGCGAGAGCATCGGGATCCAGTTGTGGATGCCCGCCCGATACGGCGTCCGGCCTGTCATCAGACCCGTCCGCGACGGGGAGCAGTTTGGATGCGACGCGTAACAGCTCGTCAGCCGCAGTCCTTCCTTGGCGAAGCGATCGAGGTTGGGCGTGCGCAGTTCGTCGTTGCCGTAGCAGTGGAGGTCGCCATAGCCCAGGTCGTCGCAGAGGACGACGATGAAGTTCGGCTGGTCCGCCGCCAGGGACGGGATCAATGCGCAGGTCGCCAACAGGGACAGGATCATTCGCTTCATGGTTGAAATGTAGAATCGAGGGGGAATGAGACAAGGTTGTTTGCGCGCACGGGGGCAAGGCGGCGCTGCGCGATTGAGCCGGCGGGGCTTCCGTGGTTGAATCCCAACCGCCAGAGCCGCCATGCAACTCCGCCTCTTCGAACCGCCGCGCCCGCTGAAGGAGCGATTTGATTCCTCCTTCTTCCGCTCCATTCCCAAGGAGCCGGGCGTCTACCTGATGCACGACGAAAAGGGCCGCATCATCTACGTGGGCAAGTCCGTGAACCTGCGGCAGCGGGTCGGCTCCTACCGTTACGTGCATCCGGACAGGGACTCGCGGAAGACCGTGCGGTTGGTCGCGGAGATCCGCCGCATCGTCTGGGAGGTCTGCGCGGACGATGAACAGGCCCGGCTTCGAGAGAATGAACTTCTGCGCGAACACAAGCCGCGCTGGAATGTCATGAACACGCGGCCGGAGCATTACGCGTTCTTCGGAGCCTCGATCAAGGAGGCGTCCCTGGCGTTGCGCCTGACCAAGGAGCCGGAGCCGTTTCCGGGCGAGCGTCTGTTCGGCGCCTTCAAGGGCATCACCCGCGCCCGCGCGGTGTTCCAGGCATTGTTGCGTTGCTTCTGGTTCGCGGAGATCCCAGGCCGGTCCTTTCACGACATGCCCCTGGAATTGAATCGTGCCCGGCCGCCGGAATCCTGTGAGTTCGAACTGCTGGATTCAGATCTCGCCGCCGCCATCGCCGCGATGTTGTTGGACTTCTTTGAAGGCCGGTCGTGCGACTTGCTGGACTGGTTCGCCAAACGGACGCTTGAGGTTTCCGACCTCCCGACCTTTCAAGGCAGCCTGCACGAGGCGGACCTGGATTCGTTGTCGCAGTTCTATCGTTTTGGTCCGCGGCGGAACCGCCGCTTCCAAAGCCGCTTTGCCCTGGGCGGCGCCCTGATCGCCAAGGAACGCTTGGACGACTACCTGGTCCTGAGCCCTGAACCTCCCGCCGACCCGGAGCCGGACAAGGAAACAGACGAGGCTGGCGCCTGAACCGGCTTTCGTGCCAACATGCCGTCCCTTTATTCCATCATGAAACGAAGCACAGATCGCATCCTCACCACCCACGTCGGCAGCCTCGCCCGTCCCCGCAACGTTCTCGATCTGCTCTGGACCAAGGAGCGCGGCGAGGACTACGACAAGCGGGTCTTCGAATCCTCGGTCAAGGACGCCGTGACCGACATCGTCCGCGGCCAGGTGGACGCCGGCATCGACATCGTCTGCGACGGCGAGCAGAGCAAGTCCAGCTTCCTCACTTACATCGCCGAGCGGTTGAAGGGATTCTCGCCGAGTGAGAAACAGGGCGAGGACCTGTGGGTGGAATCCCGCGAGACCATCGCCTTTCCGGAATTCTACGACGCCCATCGCAAGGCGCGCGAGGGCCTCGTCGCCAAGCCGGTCAAGCTCGTCTGCACCGGGTCGGTTGAATACTGCGGCCATGAGGCGCTGCAACGCGACATCGCCAACGTCAAGGCCGCCGCCGAGGCGCAGGGCGCGGAGGAGGTCTTCATGACCGCCGTTTCGCCTTCGGATGTCGAAGGGCAGCAGGCCAACGAATACTACGATTCGGAGGAGGCCTACCTGGAGGCGATCGCCAACGCGATGCGCGAGGAGTACAAGGCGATTGTGGATGCCGGGATCGTGCTGCAGATCGACGACCCGCGGTTGCTGACTTACTATATTTCCCGCCCCGACCTCAGCGTGGAGGACTGCCGCAAGTGGGCCGAGCTTCGCGTTGAGGCCCTGAATCACGCGCTCAAGGGACTGCCCGAGGACCGCGTCCGCTTCCACACCTGCTACGGCATCAATATCGGCCCCCGCGTCCATGAGATGAACCTGGCCGACATCGTCGACATCATGCTCAAGGTCAACGCGGGCGCCTATCTCTTCGAGGCCGGCAACCCGCGCCACGAACACGAGTGGACCGTCTGGAAAGACGTCAAGGTTCCCGAAGGCAAATCGCTCGTTCCGGGCGTGATCTCGCATTCCACGCCGCTGGTCGAACACCCGGACCTGATCGCCCAACGCCTCGTCCGCTTCGCCGAGGTGGTCGGCCGCGAGAACGTCATGGGCGGCAGCGACTGCGGCTTTGCCTCCTTTGCCGCGACCGAGCAGGAGATCCACCCCTCCATCGTCTGGGCCAAGTTCAAGAACCTCGCCGAAGGCGCCAAGCTGGCCTCGGAGCGGTTGTGGTGAAATCCTGCGACTTGAAAAACCGGCCAACCAAGACCATGATTCGACCATGACCATGTCCGCCATCAAGAGTGAGATTGCCGCTCTTGCGCCAAGGCAACGGCGCGAGATCATGGCTTACATTGTCGGACTGCAATTCGCGGAGGATGAGTCGCTTGTCGAACGTATGTCCCGAAAGATCGACGACAAGGATCCCAAGAACTGGATGTCGCCCGAGGAGTTGGATCGCCGATTGGGGACTCTGAATGATTGAGTTTGAATTGTTGATCGCGGCCGATGTGTTCGATTTTCTCTCCTCACATCGCCGCGCAGTCAGGCAACGCTTGCGGGACAGATTTGATGAGATCTGCGATGCCCCCGAACAATGTTCCGACTATCAGCAATAGGATTCAAATGGGCGTCAACTGGATGTGAACATCTGCGGGAGATTCGCCATTGCATATTGGATCGATCACGCTGACAAACATCTCAAGATCCTGGAAATCTGGCCGGCGGACAAAGCTCCATCGATGAAATGAAACGCACCTTGAACAAACCCGCTCCTCAAACCCGCCGCCAATTCGCCAAACGCCTCGCCGTCGGCGCGGCGGCCTCCAGCGCCGCCCTGACCGCGGAGGCGAAGGCCTCCTCCTTCAGGTTCAATTACATTGTCGGTTCGTCGATGTATGGCGAGTTGCCCTTGTCCGAGATCTTGCCGGACGTGCGGCGGTCAGGCGCGGCCTACATCGACATCTGGCCGCGCGTGCATGGCAACCAGCGTGAGCAGGTGGAGGAGATGGGCCATGAGAAGTTCGCGGCGATGCTGGAGCGCAACCAGGTGAAGCTCGGCTGTCTGACGCACTACGATCTCGGGCCGTTCAAGCTGCAGAAGGAGATGCGCGTGGGGCGGAAGTTCGGGAACAAGGTCGTGATCTGCGGCGGCAGCGGCCCCAAGAAATTGAAGGGCGCCGAGCTCAAGGCCGCTGTGAAGAAGTTCGCCGAGCAGATGAAACCGCACATCGCGGTCGCCGAGGAGACCGACACGGTCATCGGCGTGGAAAACCATGGCGCCAATCTGATGGATTCGCCGGATTCGCTGCGTTGGTTGATCGAGTTCGCGCCGTCGAAGCACATCGGCGTGGCGTTGGCTCCCTATCACCTGGAAAACCTGGGGCTGGACGCCGATGCGCTGGCGAAACTGATCGTGGATCTCAAGGGGCGCATGCCGATGTTCTACGCCTGGCAACACGGCATGGGCTGCCACAAGAAGCTGCCCAAGGAACAGGAGCTTCTCCAGATGCCGGGCCGCGGCGAGTTGGACTTCAAACCCATCGTGGCCGCCTTGAAGAAGATCGACTACGACGGCTTCACCGAGATCTTCATGCACCCCGTGCCCCGCGGCATTCCGATTCTCCCGACCGCAACCGAGGTCACCGCCGAGATCAACCGTGGGCGCGGTTATCTCGAGAGCCTGCTTTGACGCCCTTGTTCCGGCGCGTCAGCGGCCTCGTAGTTGCCACGTCTTCCGAACCCTGGCCATTGGATACAGGCCGCTGATCGACCGTCTCCCGCCCTTGTGTGGAGCGGCAAGCGGGGCTAACTTCCCGCGTTTCCAACCGGCTCCATGGCGCATCATTCACAGACCGGAACAATCAGGCGGCTCCTGCTGGCGCTCGCCGTGGCGGCGTTTCCCGCGGCCTCCGCAGTCGCAGGAACGGTCAGTTCCGTCCTGGTTGACAATTTGAGCAGCCCGGTTTCGAGCGTCCGGATCGATTTTGACGAGCAGGTCGCGCAGGCCTTTGAAACGGGGGGGGAGACCTATCTGCTGGACAAGGTCACCGCGCATCTGGGAGCCGCGGTCCTCGACGCCCAGGCCGAAATCCTGATCCATCTCGACAATGGGGGGCTGCCCGGCGCGGTCCTCGCGTCGCTGAATCAACGGAACGTCACCCCCGACCAGTTGCAGGATTATGAGTTCCTGCCACCAGGAGATATTTCGCTCCAGCCGAACACCCGTTATTGGGTCGTTGTGCGCAATGTGCAGGGGGAACTGGACTGGGCGACCCGCGCCGCTTCCGCGGCCGGCATTCTCGACGAGGAGGCCGCGTCGACCGACAACGGGATCACCTGGACGGATTCCAATGTCGCCAACCGTTATTTCATGCTGAAGGTCGAGGGCTGTCTCGTCCCCCGGGCGACGATTGTCGCCGCCCAGGCCACAGAGCCGGGGAGCGGAACGAAACAGATGGATTTCACCGTGAACCTGAGTGGGCCGCCGGGGCAGGACGTCACTGTGCTGGCGACCACGGCTGACGGCACGGCGCTGAGCGGTTCGGACTTCGTCGCGCTGGCTGATGAGGCCTTTCTCTTTGCCGCCGGCGGCTCCGCGACCCGGACGATCTCCGTCACCCTCAACGAGGACGACCTCGTCGAGGACAACGAATCGTTCACCCTCACGCTCGCGGCGGCCGATCCCAAACGGCTGCTCTTCGATCAGCCTGTCGCGACGGGCACGATCATCGATTCGGACGCGGCGCTCTTCGATGATTTTGAGGACAACATGGATGACGGCTGGTATCGCTATGACCCGTTGCAGTCCGCGACGTTTACCGTTGCCGGCGGCGAGTATCGGCTTCAGGCCGGCGCCTCCCCGCAACCTTCCCTTTATCGGCCCGGGCGGGCGGCGGTGCTGCGACAGGATCATACGGACAGCGATTTCGTCCTCGGCGTCAAGGTCGCCGCCTGGGATCCGGCGCTGGATCTGGGGTTCGGCCTGATCGCGCGGGCCGGGGGCTTTGGCGACAACCTGCCCGAGGGGTATGCCTTCCTCTATCTTCCCAACCTCGCCGAGGCCCGGCTCGTGCGTTTTGACAACGAGTATCCCAAGACGCTGGGTTCGGCCGCCTTGAGCCTGGATTCGACCGGGCAATACTGGTTCGAATTCACCGGCGAGGGCGACGCCATGGAGGGGAAGATCTTTTCCGGCGACAACCTGGCCGTCCCGCTCGCCACGGTCGCCGCGTCGGACGACCGCTATTCCAACTCAATCGTGGGCATCTACGCCAGTTCGCGCCCCCCCTTCGGCGCGACCGCCGTCGATGTGACCTTCGACAGTTTTCTCGCCTCCACCGCGGTGGCGCCGTTGATTTCCATCGGGGCCGTCGATGCCGACAAGGCCGAGGGCGGCTCCGGTTCCGTGACGCATTCGTTTGAAATCACTCGCGGCGGCAACCTGGCCGCGCCGGTCACCGTGGACTGGGCGGTCACCGGGGGGGAGGCCGACCTCGAGGATTTTGGCGGCGCCTTCCCCTCGGGCTCCGTCGTCTTCAATGCCGGGGAGACGCTCAAGTCGATCAGCCTGACAACAACCGGCGACGGCGTGGTCGAATTGGATGAAGGCTACGACCTGGCCATCGTATCCGCCACCGGTCGGGCCGTGGCGTTGGAAAGCGTCGCCCGGGGCGTGATCCGCAACGACGACTCCGCCGCGCTGTCCATCGGCTTTGGAACCAGCGCCCTGCAGGTCCGCGAAGGACAGGCCGGCGCGCGCTCGGCGGTCACCGGCCTCACCCTCAGCGCGATCGTGGACGCCGATGTCGACGTGGTCGTTTCCACCGCGGACTTCACCGCCACGGTCGCCGACAATGATTACGTTTCGAGATCCGGCGCGACCGTCACGATCCCCGCCGGGCAGACTTTTCTGCCGGTGGCGTTGACCGTGAACGGCGACGTCCGTTCGGAACTCGCCTTCGAGGTGTTCCAGGTGCGCGTCGACCAGGTCAACGCGGGCGGTCGTGACATCAACGTCGCGCAATCGCTGACGTCCGTGTCGATCCAGGACGACGACATCACCATCGCGATCTCGGGCGGACCGGCGGAGTCAGTGGAAGGCGGCGGCGCGCAGGGAGCGGCCTTCACCTATACCGTCTCCGTGTCGTCGGCCCGGACGGCCGCCCTGGACCTGGAATGGGCTGTCACGGGCGCCGGCGACAATCCGGCCTCCGCAGCCGATTTTGTCGCCGCATCGGGCACGGTCACGATTCCCGCCGGCCAGACCTCCGCCAGTCTGATCGTCACCGCCAACGGGGACTACGATTTCGAGCCGCGGGAGTCCTTTCAGGTGACCGTTTCCGCTCCGGGCGCCGCGATGGCGCAGTCCGCGGAAGCGCCGGCCTCGTCCGCGCGGGCGATCGCCAAGCAGTCCGGGACGGCGGTCATCGGGGCGTCCGGCGGCCTCGATGGTTCCGGTCGCATCCTGTTGCCTGACGCATCGGCCGCCGCCGACAATCACGCGATCGTCCTGGTGGCGCCGGGCGCCGGCGCGAATCCGGCGACCCTTTTCCCGCAGCTTCAGAATGGCGCGGCCCTGGAGAACTACGATTCGCTTGTCGCTTCCGGGCAACTCGTCGAACTGGCGCGATTCGCCGTGGATTCCTCCAACGGGCGCGCGGGCGCTTACAACGGCGCGGCTTCAATTGCGCCCGCCGCGGACTGGACGCGGGTGTTTCTTTTCGCCTTCAACGCCTCCACGCCGGCCGCCGCGACCGCAGGGGGCATTTTCGGGAATCTTGCCGACTGGATCGCCCCCGCCGCCGCGGGACAGTCGGTGTCGCTCGATGGCCGGCTCGCCACCGAGGCCTACTGGGGGCAGTTGAAACCGTCCGGCTCCGCTGTGGATCTTGAAATGGCGGCCCTTCCGGGAGCAACGGGCGGCGAGGATATCGCCTCGGTTTCCATCTCCGGCTCCATCTTGAACGACGATGAACTCGCGGTCATCGCGCCTCCTGACGCCGGAAACGTGATCCAACTCAATCATGCCGGCCGCCCCAACAGCGTCTACGAACTGCAGATCTCGGACGATCTCATCAACTGGGTCGTGCTGGAAACCGTGACCACGGACGCCGCCGGCGCCGCCGCCTGGCAGGAGACCCGGCTCGGAAAGCTCACGCGACGCTTCTATCGCTTCCGCTTGTCCGGGAATTGAATCAGTTGCGCCGGAATCCTGAATAGGTTACTTCTTCCGGAGTCCTGTAACCGCGTTGCCGGGCCGTTCGTTTGACTGAGAAAGCATTGTCATGATTTCCCCTCTCCTGCGCCACGAACTGGAGCCCATTGCGGCGGCTCATCGCCAGGGCCGCCTATGGCGCGGGCTTGCCGCCTGTTGGGCCTCCGTCGGCGTGCTCGGCCTCGGCTTCATCGCCGCGTTCCACCTTGCCGGTTGGTGGTCGCCCAACACCTTCCTCGTCCTGCTTTCCGCCGGATTGCTCTCCTCGCTCTGGGCCTGGTTGCGGAGCCGGACCTACAAGGTCGATTTTGAGGATGTCGCCCGGCAGATCGAACGCCGCGACCCCCAGCTCAATTCGCTGCTGCTCGCCGCGTTGGAACAGCAGCCCGATCCCGAGACCGGCAGGTTCAACTATCTGCAGTTCCGGGTCATCCGCGAGGCGATTGAGCACAACGACCGCAGTCCCTGGGCCCAGCGCAATGTGGAGGAGCTCTTTTTCGCCAAGTTCGCCCATCATTCGGCGCTGATCCTCTTCCTCGGCGCGATGGCCGGCCTCGGCTTCCTGACGCCCGCGGCGCCGGAAGCGGACAACATCGTCGCTCCCGGTTTTGTCGGGGTCGAGGTGACGCCCGGCGACGCCGAGATCGAGAAAGGCTCCTCGGTGGTTGTGCTGGCCCGCTTCGAGGAACCGATGCCGGCCAAGGCCCGCCTCATCTTCGGCTCGACCACCAACGCCGCGGAGAGCGTCCAGTTGGTCAAGAATCTGAGTGACCCCGTGTTCGGCGGAACGTTGCGCGACGTGCAGGACGACCTCTTCTACCGGATCGAGTTCGACGACGGCCGCACGCGAGACTTCCGGCTGAACGTGTTCGAGCATCCGCGCCTGGAGCGCGCGGATGCGGAACTCGACTACCCGGCCTATACCGGTCAGGGACACAAGCGTCTCGAAGACACGCGTCGTATCACGGCGGTCGAGGGCACGGAGCTGGAATACCACTTTCACCTCAACAAACCCGTCGCCAAGGCCGAACTTGCGGGGCCGGACGACGAGACCATCGAACTGACTCCCGACGCGGAGAACCCCAATCTCTACATTGCGCGAATGACCCTGACCGAGAGCCGGAAGTTCGAGTTGCGCCTCGCCGATGACGTTGGCCGCGAGAACAAGCTGCCTCCCGCAATCCGCATCCGCGTCCACCAGAACGAGGCCGCCAAGATGAAGCTGAAGTTTCCCAGTCGCGACATGGATGTCTCGCCGCTTGAGGAGATGACCCTCGAAGCCGAGATCTCCGACGACTTCGGCCTGCAGAAGTTTGGATTCGCCTACAGCCTCGGCGCGGAGGATCCCAAGTTCGTCGAACTGGGCGAATCCACTCGCGCCAACGAGAAGAAGACCGTGGGCCACCTCCTGGCCATGGAGGCTCTCAACGCCAAACCCGACGAACTGGTCAGCTACTTCGTCTGGGCGGACGACATCGGCCCCGATGGCGAATCCCGCCGCACCTACAGCGACATGTTCTTTGCCGAGGTCCGCCCCTTCGACCAGATCTTCCGCCAAGGCCAGCAGCAGCAGCAACAACAGCAACAGCAGCAGCAACAACATCAGCAGCGCGGGCAGGCCGGCGAGCTGATCGAACTGCAGAAGCAGATCATGATCGCCACCTGGAAGCTCATGCGGCGTCAGGGTTCGGAGAAGCCCGCGGAGGTCCAACCCGATGTCAAGGTCGTGCGGGAATCGCAGGAAATCGCCATGGAGCAGGCGGCGGCCAAGGCTCAGGAAATCCAGGACCCCGAGATGCTGCAACACCTTGAGAACGCCCGCAGCCACATGGGCGAGGCCGCCCGCGCGCTCGAGAAGGCCGAGAAGGACGAAAAGCTTGAGGGACTGAACCCCGCCATGACCGCGGAACGCGCCGCTTTCCAGGCATTGCTCAAGCTGCAATCCCGGGAATTTCAGGTGAACCGCCAGCGCAATCGGAGCCAGAGCAGCAGCGGTCGGCAGAGCCGCCAGCAACGCCAACTCAGCCAGATGGAGATGAAGGAGGAGGAGGAGCGCTACGAGACGCAGCGCGAGGCGGTCAACCAGGACCAGGAGAACCCCCAGCGCCGCGAGCAACTCCAGGTGCTGAACCGCCTGCGCGAGCTGGCCCAGCGCCAGGAGGATCTCAACAAGCGCATCAAGGACATCCAGACCGCGCTCCAGGAGGCCGAGACCGAGAAGGAGAAGGAGGAACTCCGCAAGCAGCTCAAGCGCCTCCGCGAGGAGCAGCAGCGCCTCCGGGAGGATCTCGACGAACTCAAGCAGCGCATGGATGAGCCCCAGAACCGCACGGAGATGGCCGAGGCCCGCGAGCAGCTCGAGCAGGCGCGCGAGAACATCCGTCGCGCCGAAGAGGACCTGAAGGAGGGCAAGGCCTCGCAGGCGCTCGCCGCCGGCGCCCGGGCCGAGGAAAACCTCAAGGATCTGAAGGAGGACTTCCGCAAGAAGACCGCCAATGAATTCGCCGAGGAAATGCGCGAGATGCGCACCAAGGCCCGCGACCTCGCCGACACTGAGAAGGAGATCGGCGAGCGGATGAAGAACCTCGACGAGAGCCGTCGCAAGACCCTCGCCGACGACGGCGAACGCGGAAAGCTCGAGCAGGAACTCGAAGGCCAAAAGGGGAAACTCGACAGCCTGCTCAAGGAAATGCGCGAGGTCTCCGAGATTGCCGAGGTCTCCGAGCCCATTCTCTCCCGCCACCTCTACGACACCCTCCGCAAGACGGATCAACGCAAACCCGAGGAGACCCTCGACAACACCCACCTCCTGCTCAGTCGCAACTTCCTCGACGAAGCCCGCAACGAGGAGGCCAAAGTCCGCGAGGAATTCGAGACCATCCGGCGAGGCGTGGAAAAGGCCGCGGAAAGTGTGCTGGGCGACGAGGTTGAAGCTTTGAAGCTCGCCCGCAAGCGGCTCGATCAACTTTCCAACGACCTCGAACGCGAACTCAGTTCCCGCGACCCCAATGCCACCAACCAGCTTGCCCAGGCTTCCGGCGGACAGACATCTGAAGAACGCCGCGAGGCCATGCAACGCCTCATGAATGCGGGGCGCGATGGTCAACAGACGGAACAACGGGAAGGCCAACAGCAGGGGCAGCAACGCGAAGGCCAGCAACGCGAGGGCCAACAGCAGGGCCAGCAACGCGAGGGCCAACAGCA
>JAYPGD010000071.1:0-16209 GCA_038126655.1 Verrucomicrobiales bacterium | reverse complement strand
GGACTGGACACGTCCGTGATCCTGTGTTGGCTGAAGGAAAAGTATGACGCCGAGGTGATCGCGTTCTGCGCGGACGTCGGCCAGGAGGAGGAGCTCAAAGGGCTCCGACCCAAGGCGCGCAAGACGGGGGCCTCCAAGGTTTACATCGAGGATCTGCGGGCGGAGTTCGCCGACGAGTATGTCTTTCCGATGATGCAGGCGGGAGCCATCTACGAGGACCAGTATTTTCTGGGAACCAGCATCGCGCGGCCGTTGATCGCCAAGCGCATGGTGGAGATCGCCCGGGATGAGAAGGCGGACGCCATTGCGCACGGCGCGACGGGCAAGGGAAATGACCAGGTGCGCTTCGAACTGACCGCCGCGGCGCTGGCACCGGAGATCGAGGTCATCGCGCCCTGGCGGGACGAGAGCTTCCGCGATTCCTTTCCGGGACGGACTGAGATGATCGACTATTGCGCGGCGAACAAGATCGATGTCGAGGCGAGCGCCAGCAAGCCCTACTCGATGGATCGGAACCTTCTGCACATCTCCTATGAGGCGGGCATCCTGGAGGATCCGTGGTTGGATGCGACCACTCCGGAGCACAAGGGGATGTACAAGCTGAGCGTTGCGCCGGAGGATGCTCCGGACAAACCGGAGTATCTGACCCTGGACTTTGACAAGGGCATCTGTGTCGCGGTGAACGGCCGGGCGATGAATCCGCTGCAGGTGATGAACTTTCTGAACAAGAAGGGCGGCAGGCACGGCATCGGCCGGGTCGATATCGTGGAGAACCGTTTTGTGGGCATGAAGTCGCGTGGCATCTATGAAACGCCGGGCGGCGCGGTTCTGCATTATGCGCACCGGCAGATGGAGACCTTGACGATGGATCGCGAGGTCATGCACCTGCGTGATTCATTGATTCCGAAGTATTCCGAACTGGTCTATAACGGCTTCTGGTTCTCGCCGGACCGCGAGGCGATCCAGGCCCTGGTGACTGAGAGCCAGAAGAACGTGACCGGCACGGTGCGGGTGAAGCTCTACAAGGGCAATCTGATGACCGCCGGCCGCAAGTCGCCCGTCAGCCTCTACAATCCCCACATCGCCTCCATGGAGGGCAATCCGGCGGACGCCTACAATCAGGACGACGCCACCGGCTTCATCCGGTTGAACGGCCTGCGACTCAAGGTCGCCGCGCAGGTTCGGGACGAGGCGGCAAAGAAGTCGGCGAAACCCGGCGGCAAGTCCCGTAAGAAGGCGCCCGCCAAGAAGAAGAACTAAGAAAGGAACTCGTATGGCTGAGAAACCTGTTGTCGCGGGCAAGGTCCCGTTTGTTGAGAAGGCCGAACCGGGAACGTATTGGTGGTGCGCCTGTGGGCGGTCGTCGAAGCAGCCGTTCTGCGACGGTTCGCATGCCGGGACGGGCATCGAGCCGATGGAGGTGAAGATTGACGAGGCGAAGAATGTCGCCTGGTGCGTCTGCAAGCATTCCTGCGAGGGGGCGTTCTGCGACGGGAGCCATTCGCGCTTGTAGCGGGAAGGGGAGTTCGTGTCCCGGAATATTGCGGCGGGACGCCGCATGAACCCGCAGCCGGGACGACCGCGCTACTGAGGTTCGTCGTCCTTTTTCTTGAAGACGTCGTCGGCGCTTTCCGGGTCGAGGTGGGCGAGATCGATGCCGCCGGAAGCGTCGCGGGCCTGGGCGATGGCGATCTGTTTGGCCACGGCGGCCGCGGCTTCGGCGGCGTAGTACTTCACGGCGCCGATGCTTTTGGACGCGTCGAAGACGACGATCAGGAGGCTGTTTTCCTCGATGTTCATCCAGAGGACGCTGGTGCCGTCGCCCTGTTGAAACATGCTGGTGAAGTTGGTTTCGCCAAGTCGGTCCACCATGAACTGGGTGGCATTGAAGGCGTTGGCGGCGAGGGTGGCCAGCTCGTCCGTGTTGAATGTTGGTTTTTCCCCGACTTCGTGAATCCGGTAGCCGGCCTTCTCGACGATCAGGGCGTTGGAAGCCTCCGATTGTGACAGGAACGTATTCAGGGCAGCGTCGAACCGCTGATAGTCCTCGTCGATGATTTGGGGGAAAGGCGTCATCCTTGAGCCTGGCGAGGCGCTCAGCCGCCCTGGTTGATGAACTTGTGGAGCAGCATCTTCGTGATCATGTTCAGGGTTTCGAAGACGCCCTCGCTCTTGAAGGCGGAGGCTTCGAACGACGGCACCCGCACATCGCGGTTGTTCAGCAGGAACTCCATGTAGTCGGTCGGGGCGATGTTGGGGAGGTCGCGCTTGTTGTATTGGAGGACGTAGGGGATGTCCTTGATGTCCATCCGCAGCGTCTTGAGGTTATCCTCGAGATTCTGGAGGCTCTCGACGTTTTCCTCCATCTTGTCGTATTGGGAGTCGGCGACGAAGACGATGCCATCGACGCCGCGGAGCACGAGTTGGCGCGTGGTGTTGTAGATGACCTGGCCGGGCACGGTGTAGAGCTGGAATTTCGTCTTGTAGCCCTTGATGGACATGGCCTCGATAGGCAGGAAATCGAAGAACAGGGTGCGGTCGGAGCTGGTGGCCAACGAGACCATCTTGCCCTTGTCTTCCGGATTGGCGGTTTCCACGTCGGAGTGAACCTTCTCAAGGTTCGTGGTCTTGCCGCATTGGGCAGGGCCGTAATAGACGATCTTGACCTGAATTTCTTTGTTGGCTTGGTTGATGATGGCCATAAGTCGCTGTCGGTTGAAATGGGTAGGAAAGGATTATGAATGGATTCCGGCGGATGCGGCCGCGAGTTGCGCGAGATCGCGGGCAGGCAGGGCGGCGCCCGCGGCGCCGAGAGCCGCAAGATAGGCCTCGCCCGCCTTTCGGACTGAGAGGGTGTGGGTTTCCGTTTGGAATTCGGCGGCGACCGCGGATCCGAGTTTTGAGGCGTTGGAGTATTGGGCGGCCTTGTTGAACAACTCCGGGACAAAGCCTGCCAAGGCGTCGCCGTCGACCCCATCCGGAAGTTGTTTGGCCACGGCCAAGCCATCGCCCATGGTGATCAAGGCGCCGGTGACTCCTGGCAGTTGGCAGATCTTCGCGACCAGATCGGCCGGAGACGAGGTCGGGGCCGGAGCTGCGGCGGGAGCCGGCGTTGGCGCCGGAGCTGTGGCGGGAGCGGCTGCCGGGGTCGGTTCCGCCGCTGGCGCGGGAGCCGGGGCTGTGCGGGCGGCGATGTCCTCCTTGCTGAAGACATCCGGGATGCTGGTGTCGACATCCACCTGCTTCTGCTCCGTCGCTGGCTTCGAAGCGGCCATGAAGTGGGGGATGATGAGTTTGAGAGGGATATCAACCTCGATCTCGTCTTGGGCCGCGCCCACGGATGCGTCCATGGCTGGTTGCGCCGTTGCGCGCAGGGCCTTCCAAGCGAAGGCGGCTTTGCCGCGCTTCATCATGGGCTCCAAGGCGCTCATTTCGACGGAGATGTTGGCGCCTGAGGAACCGGCGATTGCGGTCTTCAATTCGTCGGGCCAACCTTCGGAAACGGCCGCGAGCGGGAGAATCAGGTTGCCGCCGTCGACTGAGCCGACAGGGCCTGACTCCGGAGCCGGAACAGGTTCGGGGGCCGGAGCCGGAGCTGGAGCCGGGGCCGGAGCTGGAGCCGGAGCCGGGGCTGGAGCCGGAGCTGGTTCGGGGGCCGGGGCAGATTCTGCGGCAGGTTGGCTTGCTGGTTTGCCGCCGGCGTCAAAGACGTCAGTGATATCCGCCGGGATTTCGACTGCCGGTTTTTGGTCTGCGCGCGGTTTCAGGTGTTCCGGCTTCACGACGGAAAGCACGTCTTTCAGGGGCACTTCCACGGCACTCTGGTCGTGGTCCGCGGCGTCGGAGAAGACGCCGGAAGGCGCGCGTTTTCTCAGGTCTCCGAAGAGGATCTTGACTGAGCCTGTGGCGAGCTGTTCGACGATGGCGGAGAGGGGCAGGGCAATGGCCGATTCCCCGGGCGGTTGGGCTTCGATGGCGGACTTGAGGTCCTCGGAGAGGTTCTCGAGGATGCCGGCGAGGGGGACGCTGACGCTCTCGCCGGAATCGACGAGCGGCTTCGGGCCCTTTTGCTTGGCGACGCTGAGGGTTGCCGACGCCGCCGCGGCCGTTTGATTGGCCGTAGGGGCCTTCTGTTGCGGGGCTTTCGGTTCCGGTTTTGAGTCGCCCTTGGAGAAAAGTTTTTTGAAGAAACCCATCAGAGATTGGAGGTTGGTTATCCGGTGCGTTCTGGAGGTGAATTACCGCTCGACGAATCCGGGACTTTTTGTCCTAAATCGCTTGTCATGGCAAGCAAGAACGGTAAACAGTCTCGCCGGTGTCGCAGCAACGCAACATATTGATAGTGGACGATGAGCAGGACGTGCTGGAATTGTATCAGGCGCGCCTGTCCAAGCTCGATTCGAAACCGCGTGTAATGACGGCGGATTCGGGCAAGCGCGCGCTCGCATTGCTGGCTTCGGAGCCGTTCAATCTGCTGATCACGGACCTGAACATGCCGGGGATGGACGGGTTTCAATTGCTCACGATCGTGCGGGGGAAGTACTCGGACACGCGGACGGTGGTCATGTCCGGCGTGGTCGACGAGCAATATCGCGCCCGGGCCTACGGGATGGGCATTGATCTGTTTCTGGAGAAGCCCGGGACGGATGACGAGATGGGGACCTTCTGCGACTGTGTGGAAGGCGTGCTTTTGCGGGAGGATGCCGGTGGGTTTCGCGGCGTGCAGAGCATGTCGCTGGTGGACCTGATCCAATCCGAGTGCCTGGCGGGCACGTCCTGTGTTCTGAAGATCACGAATGGTCCGATGGTCGGCCGGATCTGGCTGCAGGATGGGGACGTGATAGACGCGGAGGCGCAGGGGGCGGGCGCGGAGGAGGGCTTTCGCAAGATTCTTGAATGGCGCGCCGGCAGTTTTGAGAAACTGCCGGCGGACGCGGGTCGGGACCGGGCCATCTTCAATTCCTACCAGGGCCTCTTGTTGGACAGCGCCCAGACGCTGGACATGGCCGAAGCCGGAGACTTGGGACTCGACGGCGAAGGCGACGCGGTGGCGGGGGGGGAGAATCTGGGGCGACTCGGCCCGATTTCGCGGTGCAGCGGCGTTGAGCTGGTCTTGAGCGTTGATTCCGCGGAACCGCATGCGACCAGAGCCTGGGCGGTGGAGAACGAGGCGTCGTTGGGGGCCTGGACCCGCGAACGGATGGAGCGATTCCGGGCGTTGGGCGACAAGTTGAACCTCGGACAACTGAAACAGGCCTCGGGCGTGGGGCTCAAGCGGCATGTGGCATTGCTGCCGGGGGCTGAAGCCACATTGTGCGTCGGCATCCAGCGTTCGTTCAGCCAGAGTGAAGTGCGTGAAACCCTGAAGGAGATTTCTGTCAAATGGGGCTCTTAGATCTGTTTTCAAAGAAGAAGCCCGACAAGGTGGAGAAGCTGCCTTCGGGGAGTTTTCGCATCGATTCGGCGGGGCAGATCAGTGCCTCCACGCTTCCCGGGGCGTTCCCTGAGGAGTTGATGCGCGAGATCGGCGGGATCGTGGTCGAAACGTTCAAGACCGCGGCGGAGCAGGGGCTGCCCTTGAAAGAGTTGAATCTCGACTATGCCGGCGCCAAGATCGCGGGGCGCGAGGCCAGGGGCGGCGCGGTGATCTTTCTGACGCCGCGAAAATTCTGAAGCCTGTTTTGGAGGTCGTCTTCGGCCCGCGAGAGATGTATTGCCAACCACAGCCATGGCTACCGAGAAAGAGACATTTGAGAAACTGATTTCCATGGTGGAGAGCTACACGGAGACGTGGAAGCAGCTGCACCATTACATCTCGCTGGCGAAGACGAAGAAATTCGACGAGGAGGACGAGAACGAGTTTCTGGAGATCAAGAGCGTGATCACCCAGGAACTGGAGTTGATCATGGCCACGGTGGAGATTGACTCCCCGTCGCGCGCGGACGTGCACGATCTCATCGGCAAGATCCCGACGCTGCAGTCGCTCAGCGAACAGAACGAGAATTTCATCAAGGGCATCGACACCCAGTGGCATCGCAACTTCGTGTCCCTGCAGATCCTGCAGGGGATGGTGAAGGCGCAGATCCGGGAGATGGAGAAGAAGAAGGGGAAGGACGAAGGGGATTTTCGCCCGGTGTTGGATCGCGTGGAAAGCTATGTTGAGACCTGGAAGCAGATACTGCACTACCTGAACACGGCCGGTGGCGGGAAGTTCGACGAGGAGGATGAGACGGAGTTCCTCGAAATCAAGAGCGTGGCCCTGCAGGAACTCGAGTTGATCTATTCGATGATGGAGTTCGAGTCGCCTTCCAAGACGGAGATCATCGACATCCTTTCCAACGCCGTTTCCCTGACGGCCCTGTCACAGCAGAACGAAAACGCGCAGCGGACGCTGGGGGACAAGTGGCACAAGGTGTTCATCGGGTTCCAGTCCCTGGCGGGGGCGATCAAGGCGCAGCTCAAGCTGGCGGACAAGAAGAGCGCCGAACCGACCATGGAGGAGCGGGTCGCCCAGATGGAGAACTACGTTGAGACCTGGAAACAGTTCAACCATTTCCTCGGGTTGGCCAAGTCGGGAAAGTTTGACGAGGAGGACGAGACGCAGTTCCTGGAGACCAAGAGCGTCATCGTGCAGGAGATGGAGTCTATCTGCGCGGTGTCCGAGTTGACCTCGCCGACCCGGGAGGATGTTCATGCCATTGTCATTGGCGCGATTTCGCTGGCGCGGCTGGGCGACGCCAAGGGAGGCGCCGCGCTGAAGACCGCCGAGAGCAAGTGGCACCAGATCTTCATCGGCTTCCAGGCCGTGCTGGGGCAGCTCAAGGTGCAGCTGCAGGAATCCGGCAAGAAGAAGGGTTGGAGCCTGTTCGGCTGGGGGAAGAAGTAGGGGGAGAGGCGGGCAGGCGCCCGGGTGTTCAGCGGTCAGCAATCATAATCCGGAATCAAACCTCCGATTCCTGGATGCTGAGTTTCTGAAATCCGCCTCACTGCTCCGCCGGCATCTGCGTCACGGCGTTCACCGATTTGATGTTGGCCTCCTTGGCCATGTCCATCACGTTGACGATGAGGCCCCAAGGCGTGTGCTTGTCGCCGCGGATGGAGAGATGCGCCTCGGGGTTGGCCTTTGATTTCTCCGCGAGGGCCGCGCGCAGGGCGTTGGTGGTCACGGCCTGGCTGCCCAGATAAAAGTAGGGCGGCGACTGGGCCAGCGTCAGCACGATCAGGTCCTCCTGGGCTTCGCCGGGTTTGGATTGCTTGGATTCGGGCAGCGCGAGCTTGAGCGCGGGGATCTGGCTTTTGAAGGTCGTGGTCACCATGAGGAAGATGAGGACCACGATCAGCACGTCGATGAGCGCGATGATGATCACCGCTGGCGGTTGACGTCGTTTCTTTTCCCGGAACTGCATGGCGCGCGAGGTCGGATCGGATCAGTTGCGTTTGGAGCCGGAGCGGGCGGAGTCGAGGGCCTCGGAAAGGGCCTTGGAAGCGGGGGCCTTGGAGGTGCGCGCCGGGACCTGGGGGTTGGACTTGGCCTGCAGTCGGTAGCAGCGCCGGATGAACTCATCGCAGACATTCTCCATGGTCACGGTGAGCGACTCGACCTTCCGGGTGTAGTAACTCCAGGAGATGATTGCGGGGATGGCGATGAGCAGGCCAAACATGGTGGCCCGGAGCGCCAGCGAGATGCCGGCTGCAAAGGCTGCATAGTCCCCGAGTCCGGATTCGCCCAGGCTGCTGAAGAGGGTGATCATGCCGTAGATGGTGCCGACCAGTCCCATGAGCGGAGCGACGCCGGTGCAGATCTCCAGCACGATGAGGCCGCGCTCCAGTTGGTTGATCTCCTGCCGGGCCCGGGTCTGGATGATGTCGATGTTCTCCTCCTTGGGCCAGTCGAGGTGATTGGCCGCGGTGAGCACGAGTCGGCCGAGCGGGGAGACATTCTGCTGGCAGATCTGCTTGAGCTTGGGGAGGTCCTCAAGGGAGCGGCAGTTCTCCACGGCGGCCTCGACGCGTCCGGGCGCGACGCGCGGCCATTGCAGGGCGAAGCCGCGCTCGATGATGAAGGTGAGCGCGCAGACCGAGGTCACGGCGAGCATGCCGAGAATCGCGGTCTCGACGTTCAGGAAGTCAGGCAAAAGGGCCAGTATCATGGGCGTTGTCACGGTTGCAGGGGCTGTTCCTCACAGAGTTTGAATCTTCAGGCAAGCTTGGAATGATTCGCGGGCACGGTTCAGTAGTGAAAGGTGAATTGCACGTCGTGATAGTCCTTGCCCAGCATGCGGTGCATGGAGTCCGGCCATTCGTCGAAGGGCGCGGGCTCGGTGATGGACTGGACGCAGAAGTAGGATTGCAGCGCGCCGACCGTTGAGGAGGCGGTCCGGGTTTCGGTGACGCGTCCGTCGAGGTGGACGCGGAATTGCACGACGACCTTGCCGCCGGGCGGGATGTTGCCCGGGTAGGCGTCCAGCTTGTCATACCAGCATCGGGTGATGGCCTCGATGAGTTTGCCGCTGTAGACGCCCAATTCACTGCCTTTGGCGTCGATGGAGACCTTGGCGCGTTTGCGTTTCGCGCCGCCGTCCTGACTCATCAATTGGCCGGGGTTCAGTTTTGAGAGTTGCGGTTTGACCTGGTCCAGGCGGCGGGGCCGGGGCTCGACCGGCTTGGGTTCGGGGCTGGGCGCGGCGGTTTTCGGACGCGGCGGACTGGCGGTCAGTTTGGGCGAGGTGTTTCCCGGATCGGACTTCTTGGCGACGGTGAAGGGTTTGTCCTTCGGTTTGGGCGCGGTCTTGGGCTCCGGCTTGGGTTGTTCCGGGGTCTTGGCGAAATCCTTGGGTTGTTCCTTGGGCTGTTCCGGCGCGGCTTCAGGCTTCTTGAGCAGCGGTTGCAGCGGCATCGGCTTGTCCTTGGGCGCGTTGTAGGTCTGCAGCACCTTGTCCTGAATCCCGTCTATCCTGGCCTCTCCCTTGTCGATTTCGGGCGCGTCGTCCGACGCGACCGTGCTGGCGAAGGAAAAGCGTTTCGTGTCCTTCGGCGGCTCCGTCTTGGTCGCGGTGGTCGGATCCACCCAGACGAATTCGAGCGGCACGTCGGGAGCCTCCGGTTCGGGCGGTCGGGCGTCCTCGATTTCGAACTCAATGTTGACCAGCTTGGGCTCCTTCAGGACAGCCGCCTTGGCCTTGTCCGCCTCTTCGGACTTCTTCCTGGGCATGTTGTCGCCGATGAGGAAGAGCAGCGTATGGACGAGGATGGAAATGACGAACGCGCGCCCCTGGGAGATTTCTCCCGGGTCTCTGGCATGGGAATATGGCGATTCCGCGTTCACAGCGCGTGAGCTTGCAGAAGTTGACGGGCGGCGGCAATGGTTTGTTCGCTGGAGTGTTTGACGGAGGTCGGCGAACGGTTGCTCGAGCAACCAGAGATCCTTTGTTCAGTATTCAGCCTGTCCTGATCGGATTCTGAAAACCGATTACCGATTACTGATTACTGGATCAAACACTCTCCTATTTCAGCGGCGGCGTGAAGACATCGAAGCCCTCCACCTGGATTTCGCCGGAGCCGATGGGGGCGAGTTCGAGGTGATGTTCGCCGTTGGGGAGATTGGCTGCGATGGTGATGCGGACCTTCTCCGTGCGGCCGCCCAGGAGGTCGACTTCGGAAAGCGCGGACCGGACGACATTCCAGGACCATTGATCGCCCTTCTTGTTGCGTTCGGCGCGACGCCATTCAGCGGGGTCCATGAGAATCTGGCCGGAATTGCTGACGAACTCCTTGAAGGCATTGCCCTGTCCGTCCTTGCCGGTGACGCTGCCGGTGAGTTCGAAGTTTCCTTCGTCGTCGAGCATGGTCAGGGTCCAGGTCTGGGGGACGATGTCGGTTCCCAGTGTGACGCCGTGGGGGGACTGGTCGCGCGCGGGGCTGCGGCGGGCCTGGAAGTTGGTCCTCGCCGGCTCGATGTAGGTCATGAAGAAGGCGTCGGCCTTGGAGGCGGGTTCGCCGTCGATGGTCGCCTCCAGTTTGCCGCCATCGGGGCGGGTCCAGGCGATGATGTCGATGCGATTGCCGACGAACTGGACGTTGAATCCATTGCCGAGCCGTTCGAATTCCCCGGCTTCCTCGGTGAGGCGATGTTCGCGTTCGAGCGGGTCGTAGCTGAATTCGTCGGCCGGGTTGAAGTGGCGGGCGATGTTCTGATTCACGATGTGCGCGCCGAAGGGGCTCTGGTGGACGGCGTCGGAAAGGAGGTCTTCGATTTTGAGCTTGTTGGCCTTCAGGTATTCGGCCCATTCGGCGCGGTTTTCCACGAACTGGGCCCCGTGCTTTGCGCAGACCCGGCGGACATCGGAGACCTTTTGATCAGGGGCGTCCTCGGAACTGCCCCAGTTGGGCTTGCCTCGTTCGCGCCAGTGGATGCTGGGGACGATGATGTCGGCGGTGGAGTTCTCGCGCAGTTCGGTGAGGAGTTTGTCGAGGTCTTCAGGCTTGCCGATGGTGTAGATGATCACGACATCGGGTTGGTCGGGAATGACGAGGTGGCGCGCCCAGCCCCGGAGGTATTGCCAGGGGACGGAATTGCCGACCATGCGGCGGTAGAGGATCGGCTTGGTTTCGCCGAAGCGTTTCTGCAGCAGGCCGATCAATTCATCGCCCATGCCCAGGCGGGCGGTGTAGCTGGAGCCGAGAGCCCAGATGAGCAGGGGGCGCGGCGGATCGAGATCGGCGTCCAGTTTCTCGAAGGTGAGCGCGAGGTGACGACCGTCTTCCGGGCGGGAATCGGCGACGTAAGGTCCGGCTCCGGCGGGAGGGGGCGGGGCCTCGGTCGCGAAGTTCGCGGGTTGGGCGGAAGCGTGCGGCGCGAAGCCGAGCGACATGGCCAGCAGGAGGCCGATTCTGCGGCCGCCTTCGCCAGGAGGAACTGCGAAGAAAGACATTGGGGACACGATAGTTGAGACCCCGGTGCGCGGCAACCGCCGCGTTGGCGGGGGATTCCGAAGCGCTGCAGCCAATTGGCGTTGCGAAAGCCTGCCCGGCGCCGTTCACTGCCCGGATGCAAGCGTTTCCATTCCGCAATATTTCGCGACTGCTCAGCCTCGCGTTGTTCGTCGGCGCGACGTCGATGACCCGGACCGCCTCGTCCGCCTCCGCCACAGGCCGGCCCAATTTCCTCTGGATTCTTTCCGAGGACAATTCGGTGCATTACCTGAATCTTTACGGCGACCGGTTGGGCGTGATGCCGGCGGTCGAGAAGATGGCCGCGAACGGCATTGTGTTCGACAACGCCTTCTCCTGCGCGCCGGTCTGCTCGGTGGCGCGGACGACGCTGGCGACGGGCATCTACGCGCCGCGGGGCGGATTCCAGTATCATCGTAAGTCGCGGCCCGCGAATCTCCCCAAGGGGTTCAAGCCCTGGACGCAGACCTTGCAGGCGGCGGGCTACTACACGAGCAACAACAGCAAGACCGACTACAACATCACAACGCCGGTCAAGGAGGCGTGGAACGAGTCCTCGCGCAAGGCGTCCTGGCGCCGGCGTCCTTCGCCGGACACGCCCTTCTTCCACATGCAGACCTTCACCACCACGCATGAGAGTTCCCTGCATTTCAATGAGAATACATTGAAGAACGAGAAGACCGGGACCTCGCCCAAGGACGTGTGGGTCGCGCCTTATCATCCGGACACAACGACCTTCCGTTACACCTACGCGCGTTACCACGATCGGCACAAGATGGTCGACCAGCAGATCGGCGACCTGGTGGGGCGCCTCGAGCAGGACGGCCTGCTCGAGGACACCTTCATCTTCTATTTCGGCGATCACGGCGGGGTGCTGCCGCGCGGCAAGGGGTATGTTTATGAGTCCGGGCTGCACGTGCCGCTCATGGTGCGCATACCGGAGAATTTCAAGCATCTGGTCAATCTCGAGCGGGGTTCGCGCACGAAAGGCTTTGTTGAATTCGTGGACTTCGGTCCGACCGTCCTGAATCTCGCGGGGGTGGAGGTCCCGCAACTCATCGATGGCAAACCGTTTCTCGGGCCGGACATTTCGGCCGCCGATTTGGCCGGGCGCAACGAGGCTTTCGGTTACGCGGACCGCATGGACGAGAAATACGATCACGTCCGTTCCCTGCGCGTGGGCAACTTTCATTACATCCGCAACTTCACCGGCTTCTACCCGGACGGGCTGCAGAACAACTACCGCTACAAGATGCTGGCTTTCGAGGAATGGCGGCAATTGTGGAAGCAGGGAAAGCTGAACGAGACGCAGAGCCGGTTCTTCAAAGCCCGGCCGCCCGAGCAGTTGTTCGATGTGGCGGCGGACCCGCACGAGGTGAACGACCTTTCCGGCGATCCGAAGCACGCGGCCAGGCTCAAGGAGTTGCGCGACAGGCTGAACGCCAGGCTGAAGTCGTTGAACGATCTCAGCTTCTATCCGGAAAGCGTCCAGGTCGATGAATCGCTGGGCGATCCGATCGCCTATGGGAGGAAACATTCCGCGGAGATTGCGCGCGTTGCGGATATTGCAAACGCCGCGTGCCTGCCGTTGAAGCAGGCGCGGCGGAAGTTGAAGCAGGCGTTGAACTCGAAGAATGAATGGGACCGCTACTGGGCGTTGACCTCTTGCGCGACCCTGGGCAAGCAGGCGCAGTCCTTGGCCGCCGACGCCCGCAAGAGCCTGAAGCACGACAACCGCATGGTCCGCCTGCGCGCGGCGGAGTTCCTGGGCTTGATCGGGGCCGAGGATCCGCGTCCGGCGCTGAAAGGCATTCTGGAGGAAACGGACTCCGCCGACGAGGCGTTGCTGGCTTTCCAGGCGGTGGTCCTGTTCAACGACTTCGAACCAAAGCATCCCTTCGACATGAGCCAGCTCCAGATGAAGCCGCTCAAGGGCGAGGTCGGCCGGCGCCTGGAATACCTCGTCGGCGATCCGAAGAAGAATCCCAAGGGGCGGAAGAAGAAGTAGCCGGCCGGCCGGGGCGCATGTCGACGACCGATGCCGGGCCAATCCCGGTGTTTCGATGCGCTCCATTGCGCCTCGGAACCTCAAATCAAGCGTGAAGGGATGTCCACGGTCCGTGCGAGGCAGACTCGCGCATAACGCGCGCATTTCACGCGATCGTCTTGGGAGGCCTGTCCAGATGGGCTGTTTGGGTGGTTGATCGGGGCTGGCATGCGCCCTGCTAGGAGGGTGGGCAGTGGTTTCCTGACCGATTTGCCCATGAAACGCACACAACAATCAAGAAGGAGCAGGGGGTTCACATTGATCGAATTGCTCGTCGTAGTCGCCGTGATCGGCATTCTGGCCTCGTTGTATCTGCCGGTGATGTCGCGGGCAAAGTCCAAGGCGAAGCAGGTCCAATGTGTCAGCAACCTGCATCAGATCGGGGTCGCGTTCCGGATTTTTGCGGGGGAGCATGACGGGCGTTATCCCGCGGCGGTGAGGGAACGTTACGGCGGCCTCAAGGAAAGCGCGGGGATCGGGGGCGCCTATCGTCATTTTCAGGCGGTCGCCGGCTCGCTCGATTCGCCGCGGCTTCTGCTCTGCCCGTCGGATCGGCTGCGGCATTCGACGAATTGGGCGGCGCTGACCGACGAGAACGTCAGTTATCTGGTGGGGGTGGACGCGCAGCCGAACAACCAGTTTCACATTCTTGCGGCCGACCGGAACATCACCAACCGGGTCGGGCGAACGAAACCGGTCATGCGGGTCGCGGCCGAAGCCAGGGTGGAATGGACGCCGGCGCTGCACGGCAGGGAAGGCAATCTCCTGTTTGCGGACGGCCTGGTTGAGTTTGCCGACGACCGGAAACTCGCGGCGGCGATCCGGCAGCATCGGCAGACGAATTGAACCGGAAGCGAGGGGCGACATGAGCGAATCGACCAGGAAATTCTGGAAAGGGTTTGTGCGGACGATCCTGGTCGCGCTGATGGTCCTGTTGGTCCTGGTCGTGATTGAGTTGCTGCTGACCTACAAGCATGCGCACGATCACCCGGAGCTTTATGTGACGGAGTCGACGGGCGTCGGGGAGGCGTGGCGGGAAGGCGCGCCGGGCGATGTTCCAGCTGCGGAGGCTCCCCCTGTGATGGCTCCCGCGCCACCGGCTCAGCCGGGAGCCGGAGGGCACCGGCCCGCGATGAGACCGCCCGGGCGTCCGGGCGCGCCGCCGCAGGTTCCGCCGCAGGAGCGAGCGATTGCGCCGCGGTCAAACCAGGGGGCAGGCTCCGATTCGCCGGGGCTGCTCAGCTTCCCGCAGACGCGGGGCAGGATCGCAACTTTCTTCACTGGCGGCGGCGGGATCGTCTCGACCAACCGATCGACCAATTCCGTCAATCAGGCAACGAACGCGCCCGTCGATTCCGTCCAGACCAACAAGACGTCGCAGGCGGTCGCCAAATCGTCGTCGGGAGATGGGCGGGCTGGATATCTGGCGCCTCGTGTTCAGCGGTCGGGGCAGCGGGGATTGGCGTCGACGAACGGCTTCCGATTCGCGGTTCCGTGAACGAAACCGATGTTGTCGCGCGTGAGGAGGATGAATCCTGTCTGGAGCGCGCGGGAAACCGCTTCGAGGCGATCTTTCCAGGATCACAGGAATGGATGGAACAGCCTGGCGATGCCGTCGCGCAGCTTGATCAGCAGGGAACGTGAGTCGACTTCCTTCTGGGTGATTCTTCGCGCCTTGGCCCGCTTTGTCTCGATCAGGGCGTTCAGGGTCTCGGCGAAGGGCCTGTCGTAGCATTCCACATTGAACTCAAAGTTGAGTTGCAGGCTGCGCGGGTCCCAGTTGGCGGAGCCGATCAGCGACCAGTGGCCGTCCACAATCAGGAGTTTTGAATGATCGAACGGCGGCGGCGTGAGCCAGACGCGACAGCCGGATTCCAAGACCTGCCAGAGCTGGGCGGTGGTCGCCCATTGCACAAAGGGCAGGTTGCCCTTTGCCGGCAGAATGATGTCGATCTCCACGCCGCGCAGGGCGGCGGTCTTCAACGCTGAAATCAAGGCGGCGTCCGGCAGGAAATAGGGCGTCACAATGCGCGCGGTCTTGCGCGCGCAGGAAAGGGCGCCGTGGATGGCGCGCGCGAGTTTCTCAAAGTCTTCGTCCGGGCCGTCGGAAATGCCGCGGGCGGGCATGTCGCCGAAGGCTTCCAGTGGCGGGAACCAGGTCGCGCCCTGCAACGTTTCCTTGGCGCAGAAGGTCCAGTCGTCGGCGAAGGCCTCCATGAGATGCGCCACGACCGGGCCCTGGACGCGGAAGTGGATGTCCTGCGTGGGCTTTTTGGGCGCGGTCTTGACGAGGTTGCCGGGGCGGATGTTCATGCCCCCGGTGAAGCCGGTGCGGCCGTCGATGACCAGGATCTTCCGGTGGTTGCGCAGGTTGATGCCCATCGGGCTGACCGGCGGGAAGACGGGAAAGAAGCGGGCCACCGGGACGCCGGCGCGCTTGAGTCGGGGGACGACGCTGGGCCAGGAGTAGCGCGCGCCGGTCGCGTCCACGATCACCCGGACCTCCACGCCGCGCTTCACCGCGTCCGCCAACGCAGCGACGAATTCGCGACCGATGGTCCTGCTGTCGAAGATGTAGGTGCAGAGCGCGACGGAGACCTTGGCCTCGCGGATGGCTTGGAGCATTGCGGGGTAGGCTTCGTCACCGTTGATCAGCGGTTCGATCCTGTTGCCGGGGAGGAGCGGTCGTTCGACCACGCTGCCGGTGAGGCGCGCGAGTTGGGCGAGGCGCCTGGCTTCTTCGGGCAGGCGTTTCTCCAAGGTCGCCGGGCTGAGTGTTGATTCATGGGAGCAGGACCTGGCGCGGTCGATGTCGCCGAGCAGGGAGCGCGCGCGACGGCGGATGCGATTGACGCCGAAAGTGAGGTAGAACACCGCTCCGAAGACCGGGACCATCCAGCTGACCGCAACCCAGAACACGGCCGAGCGCGAGTCGCGCTTGTAGATCACCGCATGCGCCGAGGCCAACACGGCGATGATCAAGGTCAGCGCCGCGGCCAGATAATGCCAGATGGCAAGCAGGGTTTCCACGATTGGGAACGACGAAATACCCAAGGGAGGAAATAGACGACATTAAAATGAGCGGGCGAGGCGTGCTCGGGGCCAGGAAGGAAGCACTCCAAGTTCCAGAAAAACTCCAAGCTTTAAACTTCAATCAGCGAAGCGGTCTGGGGTGGCAGCCGGAGATTTCAACCTCCAGAAGGCCGACGCAA
>JAYPGD010000070.1:11863-16327 GCA_038126655.1 Verrucomicrobiales bacterium | reverse complement strand
CGCCGCGGCGTGGTCCGCCGCGCCTACAGCCTCGTCTCCCCGACCTCGCACGCCCTCGTCGATCTCAACACCGGTCGCCTGATCAACTACCTCTACGCGGGCGACACCGGCCTTCAGTTGAAATACTACTCCGGGAAAAAGATCGAGGTCTCCGGCGAGGAATCGCTCGACAAGCGCTGGCCCAAGACGCCCTTGATCGAAATCCGGACCCTGAAGCCGCTGCCCTGATGCCGGACGGAAATCTCATCGACGGCCGGGCCATCGCGGAGGAGGTCCACGGGGAGACGGCCGTCCGTGTCGAAGCGCTCAAGGCCCGCGGCGTCACCCCCGGCCTGCGATTTGTCCGGGTTGGCGAAGATCCCGCCTCCCGCGTCTACGTGGGCATGAAGGAGAAGACCAGCCGCCGTCTCGGCATCGCCTCGGAAACCACCGTCCTCGCGGAGGACGCCAGCGAGGAGCAGTTGCTTGGGCTGATCGCCGAGCTCAACGCCGACGCGGCCACCCACGGCATCCTCGTTCAGGCCCCCCTGCCTTCGCACATCGATGAAGCGCGGGTGTTTGCCGCGGTGTCGCCGGAGAAGGACGTGGACGGATTTCATCCGGTCAATGTCGGCAAGCTGATGCTGGGCGATGAGACCGGCTTTGTGCCCTGCACGCCCGCGGGCGTCCATCAGCTGCTCCTGCGGTCCGACGTGGAGCTTTCCGGCGCCGAGGTCGTCGTGCTCGGCCGCGGCAACATCGTCGGCAAGCCGATGACCGCGCTGCTCTGCCAGAAGAATTCCCGCGCCAACGCCACAGTGACCCTCTGCCATTCCCGCACCCGGGACATCGCCGCGCATTGTCGTCGCGCCGATGTGATTGTCGCCGCCATGGGCGTCGCTCAGTTTCTCAAAGCGGACATGGTCAAGCCGGGCGCCGTCGTCATGGACGTGGGCGTCAACCGGATTCCCGATGAGTCGGCGAAGAACGGCTCCCGTCTGGTCGGCGACGTCGATTTTGAAAATGTCCGCTCCGTTGCCGGCCGAATCACGCCGAATCCCGGCGGCGTCGGCCCCATGACCATCGCCATGCTCATGCAGAACACCGTCCGCGCCGCGGAGACCGCCCATCCCGACCGGGCCTGATTCATCGTCCAGAAACCTTCATCCGATCGCCAACCGCCATGTCCGCGCCCAACGCCCCGACCCGCATCCTGCCCGACCTCCAATGCGCGCTCCTCTGCGAGGACATCCGCGTCGAGTTGAACCAGAACTACATCCTGATCGGCGTGCTGCGCAATCTCGTGGTGCGGCAGGTCCCCCTGCCGATCGGCCGGATGCTCCTGTTCACCCGCTGGACGGCCGGCTTCGGCGAGTTCATCCAGACCTCCAGGCTGCTCGCGCCGGACAAGACTACCGTGTTGGGTCAATGCGAGGTGCAGTTCGGGCTGCAGACCGGCGAGGACATCGGCTCCACAGTTTCAGTTTTTCAGCAGATCCAGCTTCCCGAGGCCGGGACCTATTACATTGAGGTCGCGGTGGACCAGGTTTCCAAGATCAAGTTCCCGTTGAACGTTTCCGTCGCGCCCGCCCCGAACCAACCGGCCTCCCAGGAGAATCCGGCCCCGGACGCCGCGTCCTGACCGGTTCCGCCGGTCGCAACGTTCGCGGACGCGGGCCTTGGGGGCGCGATGGCGGAAAGGCTCTCGACCACCGGCATGTCGGACAGTTTCGAAAACAAGGCGATGGCTTGGCAGCCCCTGACCTTCAAGGGCGCGGCGAGCTTCGCCCACGCGTCGCTCAACCGTCTCTTCCTCCTGCAGTTCGCCGTGGCCGTCGCCGTGGCCTGCGTGACCGTCTGGTTCGTCAGCCTGGGATGGATCCCAACCCTGGAGCAGGCCATTGAAAACCTGCGGCCCGGGGCTGCGATCGACCGGGGCCGGCTCCTCTGGCCCGACGACCGGGCCGAGCGGCTTTCCGAGGGCCCCTTCATCGAGTTCACCGCTTCCCCGAGGGGCGATGGAGCCATCGGTCAGACCGCGGATCTCCAGGTCGACCTGACCGGTTCCGAGTTGAAACTCCGCTCGCTGTTCGGCTACCTGGCCATCCCCTATCCAGCCGGGGGAGCCATCGGCCTTTCACCCGAGGAGGCGGGGGCCTCCTGGGGCGCCTGGAAAGGGCCGATGCTCGCCCTGACCTTTCTCGCGACGCTGGTTTCGCTTCCCTTGACCTGGCTCGCGCTCGGAACATTCTATAGCGCTCCCGCCCTGCTCTTCGGTTTCTACGTGAATCGCCCGACTGTCTTCGCCGAGCGCTTCAAGCTCTGCATGGCCTCGCTGCTCCCGGCCGCGCTCTTCTTCACCGCGGCCATGGTTCTCTACGCCTTGCGCCAGCTCTCGCTCGTGGGCCTGCTGGTCGCCTGGCTGCTTCACATCGTCCTCGGCTGGGCCTATGTCGCCATCGCCATGCTGCAGCTGCCCGCGGAACGCAGCCCCAAGGGAAACCCGTTCGCCGACGCGCGTTCCGCCGGCGGAAGGGCCTGAGGCCGCTCATATCCACAGATTCACGTCTGAATGGGCCGATTCCTGTGGGCTGCCGCGAGGGACGCAACCTGTTGGGTCGGTCAGGGCCGGGCTGCCCGCTTTGCAGCCGGAGCGGGCGCGGTGAAGCGCAGGCGCCCGAGGTCCTGTTTTCCGCATCAGGGCTTCGCATGAACAGCAATCGCGACAGCGTCGCGGATGTAGCGTCGGCTGTGTCAGCCGAAAAGCGGCGCCATCATGCGATCGCGGTCGTCTGCGCTGACAGAGCGCACGGCGCACCCTGCGTTTTGGGATGGCTTTTGCAATTCATGCGCCAGCCCCGTTTTCCGGATTTCATGGTTTGACCCGCCTCCGGGCATTGCCTAAATTCGCCGCCCTTTACCCATGAAAATACTGGTTTGCGATCCTGTGGCCCCCAAGGGCGTCGAGCTGTTTCAGCAGCGTTCGGAGTTCAACGTCGTCGTGTTGGACGCCCGTCCATCCGAAGATGAGCTGGTCGAATTGGCGGCGGACGCCGCGGCCATCGTCGTGCGTTCGGAGACCAGGATCACGGCGCGGGTCATGGACGCCGCCAAGGAGCTCAAGGTCGTCGGGCGCGCCGGCGTGGGCGTGGACAACATTGATGTCGACGCCGCCACGGAGCGCGGCATTGTCGTGATGAACACGCCGGGCGGAAACACGATTTCCACGGCGGAACTCACATTTTCCATGCTCATGTCCCTGGCCCGGAAGATCCCCCAGGCCCACATGTCCATGAAGAACGGCGAGTGGAATCGCAAGGCCTTCAAGGGGCAGGAACTTTTCCAGAAGACGCTCGGCATCCTCGGCATGGGGCGCATCGGTGGCGAGGTGGCCAAGCGGGCCAAGGCCTTCGGCATGGAGGTCGTCGCCTACGACCCCTACATGTCCAAGGCGCGGGCCCAGGAACTGCAGGTCGAGCTGGTTGAAAACCTGGAGGACGTCTTTCCGACCGCGGATTTCATCACCGTGCACATGCCGCTGACCGACGAGACCCGCGGCATGCTGAACGCGGAGGCCTTCGGCAAGATGAAGAAGGGCGTCAAGCTCATCAACTGCGCGCGCGGCGGGATCATCCACGAAACCGACATCGTGGAGGCCATCGCCAGCGGCCAGGTGGCCGGGGCGGCGTTGGATGTCTATGAGACCGAGCCCCTGCCCGAGGAATCACCCTTGCGCGGCGTTCCGGAAATCGTCCAGACGCCGCATCTCGGGGCCAGCACCTCGGAGGCGCAGGAGAACGTCGGCATCGAGGTCGCCGAAACCATCACCGAATACCTGCTGACCGGCTCCGTCCGCAACGGCATCAACATGCCGAACCTGGACGAGAAGACCTACGCGCGCGTCAAGCCCTACCTCAGCCTCGGCGAGAAGCTCGGCCGCGTGCTTGCGCAGATCTCGCCCAAGCGCAATGACCGGCTCGTGGTCACCTTCGGCGGCTCGATTGCGGAGGCGCCCGGCGATCCGATCACCCGCTACGCGCTCAAGGGTTTCCTTCAGGGAGCCGGCGGCAAGGACGCCAACCAGGTCAACGTCCGCTCCCTCGCCACCGGCCTCGGGTTGGTCGTCGAAGAGGTGAAGTCCAACGAGAAGACCTATTTCCATGAGTGGCTGCATGTGGCCGCGTATTCCGGCGAGGAGAAATATTCGGTCTCGGGCATCTGCTTCGGCGCGCGGCATGAGCCCCGCGTCGAGCGCATGAACAGCCAGTGGCTGGAGTTCGTTCCCGAAGGCGTGATCCTGATCCTGGAGAACAAGGACAAACCCGGCCTCGTCGGCCACCTCGGAACGATGCTGGGCAAACACGGCATCAACATCGCCAACATGAGCCTCAGCCGCAGCGAGGGCGCCGGCACCGCGCTCACCGCGCTGAATCTCGACAGCGAACCGCCCCGGGAACTCATCGACGCGCTGGAAGCCGATCCGGA
>JAYPGD010000070.1:4577-11763 GCA_038126655.1 Verrucomicrobiales bacterium | reverse complement strand
GAGGTGAACATGGCGGTGCTGGAGTACAAGGCCAACCTGGCCGCGGACGGCCAGGCCCTGCCGCCGGGCATGAACGATGACATCCGGGTCAAGATCCGCGACCGCATCATCGCCCTGAAGGTCGTGCTGGGATTGGCGACCGAGGCCGACCGCAAGGCCGGACTGGGGGTGGCCAACAAGTTCATCGCCGAGGCGAAGAAGGAGGCCAAGTCGGGCAAGGAATACAAGCGCAAGCTGATGACCCGAGGCTTCACCGTCGAGCGCTGGGAGGCCCAGATCCGCGACAAGGAGGTCTCGAATGTCGTGCTGCAACGCCTCCTGCGTTCCAAGATCACGGTCACCGACCAGGAGCTCAAGGACTACTACAATTCGCACCCCGAGGAATTCCGGAAGCCCGAGTTGCTGCGGGCCGCGCACATCCTGCTCAGCACAACCGACCCCAGATCGCGCGGCCCGGTTTCCGATGAAGAGAAGGTCCGGAAGCGCCGCATCGCGGAGAAGCTCCAGGAGCGCGCGGCCAAGGGGGAGGACTTCGCCCGGCTCGCAAAGGAGTTTTCAGAGGATCCCGCCAGCAAGGAGAACGGCGGCGTGTATGTGTTTCCCCGCGGCCAGATGATCCCCGAGTTCGAGGCCGCGGCCTTTGCGCTCCGCGTCGGCGAGGTCAGCAAGGTCGTCGAAACCAAGTTCGGCTATCACATCATCAAGTCCCTCGAACGGCAGCCGTCCTCGCAGATCGGCTACGCCGAGGTCGCCGAGCAACTCCGCGGCGGCCTGATCCAGAAGAAGTTCAAGGAAGCCCTGCCCGCGTTCCTCGAGGCTGAGAAGAAGGTCGCCGGCGTCGAAATCCTGGAGTGATCCGTTTGCGGGCCCCGGTCATCGGGAAGGGTCGCCGGAGGACTGCCGCGCTCCGCCGGGCGGATCAATCACGTCCTTCCGCGTCTTCCTCTTCCCAGATCTCCCTCAGCAGATCGTGGAAGCCGGGATCGATCTCCTTCAATTCGGCGCGGACGAAGGGATAAAAGTCGTTGCGGTAGAAGAAGGCTTCCGTGCCTTCGGCGAAGTATTCCTTGTGGTTGTTCATGCCGTAGTGCTTCACGGTCCGGCCGGTGTGGGCCATGACCCGATCATACCTGCCGCGTGACTTGGCGGCCTCGTAGGCGGCCTTGATCCCCGGGTTCTCGAAATCCAGGAACTGGTCGTGGTAGGCGTGGGCCAGTTCGTGCAGGACGACCGCCGGGTGCTTGAGCATCTGGTTGCGGTCGATCAACTGACGCGCCACGGGGATGTGGACCTTCCTGGTCAGCCGCGGATCATGCCGATTGGCGACGAGCCAGCTCCGGCTGGGATGATACTGCTTGGCCTTCAAGCGCGGGTGCTCCCACTCGATCCAGATCTCCAGCTGCTTGAGCTTCTTCAACCGGGACTCCGGAACCAAAATCGAAATGCGGTTCAGATGGTCGGCCAGCATGCGCAGACACCGGGCCCCTTCCTTGGCGTGATTCCCCTTCAGCAACGCCGGGTCCACATGACAGGTCCAGCCCTCGATCTTTCGAATCACCGGATCAAAGCGCACGATGGGGACGTCCCGGTCCTCCCCGGCTGCAAACGTTGCGCCCCCCGTCGCAATCAGGAAGGCGGCGACCAGGCAACGTTGGAATTGTCGATTCTGCATGGGCGGAGATTACGCCCGCCCGCGCCGGGGACCAGCGATTTGTTCCGGGATTGCCGCTTGGCAAGTTGCGATGGAACGGGATAAATCGCAGTCCAACTCAGCGCCCCCCGGGCATGACCGCGAACCACACATCCAATTCAGCCGAGTTCTATCTCGATCTCCCCGCCTTCCGGGAATTCTGGGAGATCATCGAGACCCGTCACTTCCGTCAGGCGCCGGAAGACTGGTTTGTCGTCATCACCGACGTGAAGGGCTCGACGAAGGCCATCGAGGCGGGACGTTACAAGGACGTGAACACCATCGGGGCCGCGTCGATCTCGGTGGCGCAGAAGACCATGAAGCGGGATTTCCCCTTCGTCTTCGGCGGCGACGGCGCGACATTGCTGACGCCGCCGGATGAGATCGAAGGCGTCTGCGCCGCGTTGATGTGCCTGGCCAGCCTGTCGCGGATTCAATTCGGCCCGGAACTGAGGGTCGGGCGGATTCGCATCGGCGACGTGGCGGGCAGGGACTGCGCGATCGAGGTCGCCAAGCATGAACTGCCGGGAGGAAAAACCCTGGCGGTGTTTCGGGGCGGCGGACTGACCGAGGCGGAACGGCTGATCAAGGGCGACCCCGGGAAATACAGCGTCAACGCCGAGCATCACGACTACCTCGAACTGGCCGGCCTGTCCTGTCGCTGGAATGCCATCCCCAGTCAGCGCGGCCGGATGCTGTCCCTGCTGGTCCAGGCGCGGCGCGAACCGGCCGCTCCAATCTACGGCGCCTTCCTGGCCGAGTTGAACCGCTTGTTCGACGGCGAACTCGAGAACGCGAATCCGGTGGATCTCTCGGGCATGAGCTACAAGCCGTTGAAGGCGATCCTGGCGGATGAGCGGCGCTACCACTCCTCATGCTTCAGCCTCGGCTACCTGAAGCGCGTCATCGAGATCTTCGCGACCGTCGCCATCTTCAAACACGGCTTTCCGGCGCTGTTCTTCAATCCCAGGCGATACGCCGAATCCATGCGCGTCCATGCCGACCATCGGAAATTCGACGACATGTTGCGGATGGTGATCGACTGCACGGCCCGGCAACGGGAGGCGATTGAGGACTATCTGGCGGCCGCGCACGAACGCGGCGAGGCGTTCTACGGCCTGCACGATTCCGAGACCGCGCTCATGACCTGCTATGTCGAGGGCGTGAATGACGGACAACATATCCATTTCATCGACGGCGGAGACGGCGGCTACGCCATGACCGCCAAGCAGTTGAAGGCGCAGATCAAGGCGGCCGGCTGAGCGGGCGATTGGGTCCTTGGGTGTTTCGTCATTGGCGCGCATTCCAAACGCGACCATCTCAATCTCCACAGGTTTTCAATCGCCGGGCTGGCTTTTTCCTTCCGATTCCAAGGTTGCAATGAGCAGTCGAGGGCACTTGAATGCCGCGTTTCACGAATGACGAAGACACAACAATTCAAGGCCCTGTTGTCCTCCGACAAGGTCGAGTTCCTGATGGAGGCGCACAATGGTTTGAGCGCGCGCATCGTGGAGGAAACCGGCTTCAAAGGCATCTGGGCGAGCGGGCTGTCGATCTCGGCGGCCATGGGCGTGCGCGACAACAACGAGGCCAGCTGGACGCAGGTGCTCGAGGTCTGCGAGTTCATGAGCGACGCCACCAATGTCCCCATCCTGCTCGATGGCGACACCGGCTACGGCAACTTCAACAACATGCGCCGCCTCGTGCGAAAACTCGAGCAGCGCGGCGTCGCGGCGGTCTGCATCGAGGACAAGCTCTTCCCCAAGACGAACTCCTTCATCAAGGGCGAGGCCCAACCGCTCGCGGATGTGGACGAATTCTCCCTCAAGATCAAGGCGGCCAAGGAAGGGCAGACCGATCCGGACTTCTGCGTGATCGCGCGCTTGGAGGCCTTCATCGCGGGCTGGGGCCTCGATGAGATGCTGCGTCGCGGCGAGGCCTACTGCGAGGCCGGCGCGGATGCGTTGCTGGTGCACAGCAAGAAGTCGACGCCCGATCAGATCCTCGCCTTTGCGGCCGAGTGGAACAAACGCCCCGCGGACCAACGCTGCCCCCTGGTGATCGTGCCGACGATGTATTACAGCACGCCGGTCGAGGTGTTCGAGGAGGCGGGCATCAGCCTGGTCATCTGGGCGAACCACAACTGCCGCTCCGCCATCCGCGCCATGCAGGAAACCACGCGTCAGATCTTCGAGGAGCGGTCGCTTTTGAATGTGGAGGACAATGTGGTCCCGGTGAAGGAGGTCTTCCGCCTGCAGGACGCCAAGGAACTGCAGGAGGCCGAAGAGCGTTACCTGCCCAAGCGCGAGGAAACCCTGACCGGGGTGATCCTGGCGGCGTCGCGCGGCAGTGAACTGGGCGAACTCACCGAGACGAAGCCCAAGGCGATGGCGCTCATCGGCGGCCGGCCCCTGCTGCATCGCCTGGTCGAACAATTCCGCAAGGAGCAGGTGAAGGACATGGTCGTGGTCCGCGGCTTCGGCAAGGACGAGGTCAACGCGCCGGATGTCCGCTTCGTCGACAACGATGAATTCGCAACCACGGGCGAACTGTTCACGCTCCAGACGGCGCGGGAAAGTCTCGGCGGCGAGCTGGTGATCTCCTATGGCGACATCCTGTTCCGCCGCTACATCCTGAGCAGCCTGCTGGAGGTGGAGGACGACATCGCCATCGCGGTCGACGCGGCCTGGAAGGACCGCAAGGCGCGCAATGGCGGCGAGGATCTCGTCCGGACCTCGCAACCCCACACCCTCTCCTACACCGAGGACAAGGTCTGGCTGGAGGCCATGGATCCGGCGATGGACAAGGACGCCGTCAACGGCGAGTGGATCGGCCTGCTCAAGACCTCTTCTGCGGGAACGCGACAGCTTGTGGAGGCGTTGGATGAACTCGGCGGGCGCGACGATTTCAAACAGCTGCATCTCTTCGACCTGTTCAACCATCTGATCGGGAAGGGCGTCAGGATCCGGGCGCTCTTCATCACCGGTCATTGGCTGGACGTGGACAACCTGGACGACCTTTCGCGCGCGCAGTCATTCTGATCTTGCGATGATCGAGGCCGCTGAATTCATCGAGGCGTTGAGTGGTCGGGGCTACTCCCACTATTCCGGCGTTCCCTGCTCCTTCCTCAAACCCTTCATCAATTACGTCATCGACGAGCCGACGCTGGACTACGTCGGAGCCGCGAGCGAAGGGGAGGCGGCCGGGATCGCCATGGGCGAATACCTGGCCGGGAAGAAGACGGTCGCCATGTGCCAGAATTCCGGCCTGGGCAACATGGTCAATCCGTTGACCTCGCTGAATCATCCCTTCCGGATTCCCACGCTGCTGATCTCCACCTGGCGCGGCGAACCGGGCGTCAAGGACGAGCCGCAGCACGAACAGATGGGCCGCATCATGCCCATGCTGTTCGACACCCTGGAGATCCCCTGGAAACCCTTCCCCACGGAGACCGATCAGATCGCGGCGGTGGTCGAGGAGGCCGAGGCGAGCATGCGGGAGCGAAGCCTGCCCTTCGGCCTGATCATGTCCAAGGATTCCGTGGCCCCGCACCAACTGCGGCGCGAGCCGCATCCCCTGGTCGTGCGGACGGAGCGACGCGACTGCGGCTGGCATGCGACCGAGGAACGCCTGATCCGCACGGAGGCGCTGAACCTGATCCTGGAGAATCTCCACGGCAACGAGGCGATCATCGCCACCACCGGCAAAACGGGACGCGAATTGTTCACCATTGCCGACCGCCCGAATCACCTCTATGTCGTCGGCGGCATGGGCGCGGCTTCCGCCATCGGCCTGGGCCTCGCCCACGCCAAACCGGACCAACCCGTCGTGGTGATCGACGGCGATGGCGCCGCCCTGATGAAGCTCGGCGCGATGGCGACCGTGGGCTTCCACCAGCCGAAGAACCTCCTTCACATCATCCTCGACAACGAGCAGCACGATTCCACCGGCGGCCAGCAGACCTCCTCGGGCGTCGTGCGCTTCGCCGACGTCGCGGCCGCCACGAACTACCGCAACGCCTGGTCGGCGGATGCGGGCGAAGACATCGGCGAATGCATCCGAGAATTGCGCCGCCGCGAGGGGCCTTCCCTGTTGCACGTGAAGATCAAGCCCGGCTCCCCGGCCAACCTCGGCCGCCCCACCGTCAAGCCCCACGAGGTCAAGGAGCGCTTCATGGAGTTTGTGCGGAATGGCCGGGCGTTATGAACGATTCATCCGACGACAAGCTGCTGTTCACGCCGGGACCGTTGACGACCAGTCGCACGGTCAAGGAGGCGATGCTGCGCGACCTGGGTTCGCGTGATGTCGAGTTCATCGAAATCGTCCGTTCGATCCGCGAACGCCTGTTGGACATCGGCGGCGTGTCGAAGGACGGCGGTTTCGAGGCGATCCCCATGCAGGGCAGCGGCACCTTCGGGATTGAGTCGGTGATTTCCTCCGTCGTTCCTGACAACGGCAAACTGCTGGTCCTCGTCAATGGCGCCTACGGGCGGCGGATCGATTCCATCGCGCGGCGTTGCGGCGTGGTGGTCGAGGCGATCGCATGGCGGGAGAATGAGCCCATACCCGCCGACGAAGTGGAGCGCATCCTGGGCCGCGGCAAAGACATCACCCATGTCGCGGTGGTGCACTGCGAAACGACATCGGGTGTGATGAATCCGGTCGAGGAAATCGGCGCGGTCGTGCAGGCGGCCGGGCGGGTCTTCATCGTCGACGCCATGAGCAGCTTCGGCGGGGCGCCGGTCGATGTCGGCCGGTCGCGGATCGATTTTCTGATCTCCTCGTCGAACAAGTGCATCGAGGGCGTTCCTGGTTTCTCCTTCGTGATCGCGCGCCGGGAAGCCTTGCTGAAGGCGGAGGGCGTCGCCCTGAGCGTCAGCCTGGACCTGTTCGCGCAATGGGAGGGCCTGGAGAAGAATGGGCAGTTCCGCTTTACGCCGCCGACGCATGCGCTGTTGGCCTTCGATCAGGCCTTGAAGGAGTTGGAGGAGGAGGGCGGCGTGGTGGCGCGGGCCGCCCGCTATCGGAAAAATCACGAGGTCCTGCTCGTCGGCATGCGCGAACTGGGCTTCACGGAATACGTCCCCCGCGAACACCAGAGCTGGATCATCACCACATTCCACTATCCGGAGGATCCGAAATTCGACTTCGACGCCTTCTACGAACGGCTTTCCGACCGCGGCATGGTGATTTATCCGGGCAAGCTGACGGAGGTGGATTGCTTCCGCATCGGGAACATCGGGCGGCTGGATGAATCGCACATCCGCGCGCTGTTGGAGGCCGTTCGCGAGGTGATCGGAGAGATGGGAATCGAGGTCGGGTGAATCGTCCCGGGATGGCCGAGCATTCCTGAAAGGCGCTGGGAAAGGCATATTCCCCACGGATGGCAAGGCCGACCCACGGATGAAGAAATCTTATCCGCGGGTCCGCCGAGCCAACCCGTGGGGCACAATGTTGAATTCGAGGCATTGGAGCACAAAAGGAACCCAACCCCCG
>JAYPGD010000070.1:0-4567 GCA_038126655.1 Verrucomicrobiales bacterium | reverse complement strand
GAAGAAAGCGGATCCGTGGGTCGGCCTTGCCATCCGTGGGGTCACATTCTTCAATTCGAGGCTTGGCCGACAAGCTTGACCCGAAGCCCCGCTCGTCGTCATATCGTAGCCATGCGCATGAAAATCATTTTCACCGGTTCACTCCTCGCGACATCGATCCTCGGCCTCGCCCTCAACGCCGCGGCCGGCGGCTTCAAGAAGCAGAAACTGAACAAGCATTTCTGGGCGGAAGGCGCGCACTACGCGGACTTCAATCACGACGGCGCCACGGATGTGGTCATCGGGCCCTACCGGTATGCCGGGCCGGACTTCAAGAAACGCAGCGAGTATTACCCCGCGACGGAGAAGTTCGAGATGGAGGGCAAGGACGGCAAGGGCAAGGTCGTCATTCCGGGATACGCGGGCGAGCTTAGCGGTCGCAACGCCTATTCCGCCAACTTCCTCACCTACACGTATGACTTCAACGGCGACAAGTGGGCGGACATCCTTGTGTTTGGCTTCCCCGGCAAGGTGACGACCTGGTACGAGAACCCGCAGAACAAATCGGACGGGCATTGGAAGGCGCATGTCATCTGGAACGAGACCAACAACGAGTCGCCGCAACTGGGAGACATCACCGGCGACGGCCGGCCGGAATTGATCGCGCATGCCCGGGGCAAGCTCGGTTATGTGGAGCTCAACTGGAATGACCCGACGAAGCTCGGCGAGTTCCGGGCGGTCTCGCCGCCCAATCCCAAGCGGTTCATGCGCTTCACCCATGGCATTGGCTTCGGTGACGTGGACGGCGACGGCCTGAAGGACCTCGTCGAACGCGACGGCTGGTGGCGCCAGCCCAAGAACTGGGACAAGAAATCGCTGTGGAAATTCCATGCGGTTCCCTTCGGACCGAAGGGCGCGCGCGGCGGCGCGCAGATGTGGGTGCATGACTTCAATGAGGACGGATTGAATGACGTCGCCACCAGCCACGACGGCCATGGCTATGGCCTCAGCTGCTACCTGCAATACCGCGAGGGCGATGCCGTCAAATTCCGCGACCACCGCATCCTGGGCAGCCAACCGGCCGACAATGAGCAGGGCGTGTCCTTCTCCCAGCTGCACGCCATCGATCTCGCCGACATCAATCAGGACGGGCGCCTGGACATCGTCACCGGCAAGCGCTTCTGGGCGCATGGCCCGAAGGGCGACGCCGAACCCAACGCCCCGGCCGTGCTCTACTGGTTTGAAACCAAGCTGAAGGGCGGGAAGCTGAGTTTTGTCGCGCACCAGATCGACGACAATTCCGGCGTCGGCACCCAGGTCACCGCCGGCGATCTGAACGGCGATCAATTGCCGGACATCGTGGTGGGCAACAAGAAGGGAGCCTTCGTCTTCATCAACCAGTTGAAGAAGTAGGTCTGCCGTGTTTCACCAAGCTCGATGCGCTGGACGAGGTCCACGAGGACTTCCCTGGTTTCAAGGCGGCGCCTTTCTGTAGTGTGGGCTCTGTGAGCCCATCGTGACTCATTCGCCTGACACAGGCGACGCTACATCCTGTTTACTGCGGGGTAATCGAAATACTAATTTAATGCCAATTCATTCAGATTTAGTATCCGGGGCTGTGGAGATCTTGAAAAACAGCCTGAAATGGAAGCTTTGACATTTGCCGTGTTTCACAGACAGCATCGGCGCATGAGCCTGCGCGTCGTCTTCCTCGGCCTTGCGCTGGCCCCGGCCGTCTTCGCCGACTTTCCCGGTTCGCTGCACACCGTTGATTTCGACAGTCCGCCGATCAGTTATTCCGACGCAGAGATCGGCGGTCCGATGGTCGAGTTGCAGACCCGGCTGGCGAAGGGCGAGATCAAGCTGGAGCATCATCCGCGCTACGGCTACCTGCCCGCGGTCTTGAAGGCGCTGGATGTGCCGGTGTCTTCGCAGTTGCTGGTCTTTTCCAAGACCTCGACGCACCCACAGATGATCTACACGAACGTCCCCCGCGCGATCTACTTCAACGACGACGTGTATGTCGGCTGGACGCCGGGCGCGGATCTGCTGGAGCTGTCGTCGGTCGATCCGCGCAACGGCGGCGTCTTTCACGGCCTGGATCAATTCAAGAGCGAACACCCGTTGCTTCTTCGCAACGACAAGTGCCTCGAATGCCATGTCGGCTCTAAGACCATGGGCGTGCCGGGGCATCTGGTGCGGTCGTTTCATAATCTGCCAAACGGCTGGCCCAACGATGGCAGCGGCTATCCTCGCATCAGCCACAACGCCAGTTACGAGGATCGCTGGGGCGGCTGGTACATCACCGGCTCGATGTCGAACAACCCGACCCGCGCCAATCTCATCAACCCTTCCGAGGTCGCCCTGCGCAAGGCGGATCCGAATCACCGGCAGAACCTCTCCAGGCTGGACGATTTCTTCGACACCGGGGGCTACCTTTCGCCGCACAGCGACATGGTCGCGATGCTGGTCCTCGAGCACCAGACGCACGTGCACAACTTCATCACCCGGCTCAACTACGACGCCCGGATCTTCCAGGCGCAATACGGCCACATCCGTTACATGGAGAGCCCCATCAATTACTTTATCCGGCACCTCCTGTTCGTCGACGAGCCGCCGCTTCCGGGACCGGTCCAGGGCACGAGCGCTTTTGCGAAGGAATTCCAGGAGCGCGGACCCAAGGACAGCCAGGGCCGGTCCCTGCGCGAGTTGGATCTCAAGACGCGCCTGTTCAAATACCCCTGCAGTTTCCTGATCCATTCCGACGCCTTCGACGGCATGATGGCGCCATTGAGGAAGCGGGTTTATGAACGCCTGTTCGAGGTCCTGACCGGGAAGGACGAATCCGGGGATTTTGACGACATTCCGCCGGGGCGGCGGCGGGATGTCCTGGAGATTATCCGGGCAACGAAGAAGGACCTGCCGGATTATTGGAAGGGTGGCAACGTGAGGTGATACAACGAATGTTGTCACTGGATTGGTCGCGACACGCCGCGAACGGAGCGTGGACATCCTTGTCTGCGCGTTGGAACGCCGGATTGAATCGAGCGGACAGGGATGTCCGCGCTCCGATGTTTGAGGCGTTCCGGAAGAACAGATGAAACTCAGTCAGAAGGAACCATGAACCGCAGACAATTCATTGAAACCCTCGGGTGCGCCTCACTCGCGGCCGGCGTCACGCCGTCGGCTTTCGGTCGGCCCGCATCCAATTTCTCGGTCCTTTCAACGCAGGGTTGCGGTCGGGCCACGGGCTATGCCGAGGCCAACAAGATCGTGACGGTCGGCGATCGGACGCACGCGGCCTGGCTCGATTCGCCAGCCAAGGGATTTCGTGTCCGGGTTCGCACGTTGAACCGTGCGACCGGTGAATGGTCGCCGACCTACACCGTCGGCGAAGGCTACGACAACCACGGCGGACCGGCGTTGACCGTGGACAGCGAGGGTTATCTGCATATCGCCTATCACCCGCATCATCACCCCTTCCGTCATCGTCGATCGAAGCGCCCGAATGACGCATCGGAGTGGGAGGAGGAAGTTTCTTTCGGCGAGAAGCTCACCTACCCGACCCTGGTCTGCGGACCGGACAGCACGCTCTATTTCACAGCGCGGCGCAGTTTCAAACCGAGGCCCTGGGAAGTGGAGCTGTGGTCGAAGAAACCGGATGGGGACTGGACGCGCCAAGGCGCGATTCTTCGGTCGCGCCACAGGGGTTATGCGCACTTCCAGGAATCGCTCGCCTGGGGCCCGGACCACAAGACGCTGCACCTGTGCTGCCGCTTCCACGAGAACTCGGACAAGGACGCCTACGGCCGCCTGCAGACCATCGCTTACATGCGCAGCGAGGACTTCGGGAAGACCTGGCGCAAGAGCGATGGTTCGAAGATTGCGACTCCGGCCTCGGTCGACGACATCGAAGTCCTGGCCCGCGGCGGCGTGGACAAGGAACGCGGATTGCGCGTCGGCTGCCTCGGCGTGGATCCGCAAAGCGGCATTCCGCGCCTGATCTATTCCATCACCGAAGGCGGCAATGGCCGGACCTTTCTCGCGACGCCGGATGGCAGGGGCGAATGGGAGCGCACGGATCTCAGCGCGCAATTGCCGGCGGATCTTCGTGGCCGGGACCTGATCATGGCGGGCGGTTTGAGTTTCAACAAAGCGGGCCAACTGCACGGCGTCGCGCAGATCCAGAAGGCGAAGGAGGGCGAATCCACCTGGGGCAATCCTAGCAACGAGGTGCTGCGTTTCGTGCGCGACGACCAGACCGGGAGGTTCCGATTCAGCTTTGCGAGCAGGGTGAACGCGAAAGCCTCCAACTGGCTGCCGAACATCGAACGCGCGACGGGATTCAACCAGGTCACGGGACGCCCCGGCATCATCTACACCTCGGGCGGACCGGGTGAGAAGAACACGCAGTTGCTGAAAAATGAGGTTCACTGGGCGGGATGAGACCGACCGAACCCGGAGGGTTCAAAGCAGGGTAGCCCTGGGTTGAGCGGAGCGACACCCAGGGAAAACGAACGAGAGATTCTGCATCCTGAAAGGATGCCGGCAACTGCGCGCCGGACACCGCCAGGCAAGGCGGCGGCTG
>JAYPGD010000069.1:2029-16375 GCA_038126655.1 Verrucomicrobiales bacterium | reverse complement strand
CCCTGCGAGGTCTACGCGGAGACAGGCCTCGCCATCAAGGAGGCAAGCCCGCTCAAAGCGACCTTCAACGTCAGCCTGGCCAACGGCTACAACGGCTACCTTCCGACACCCGCCCAACACGCCCTCGGCGGCTACACCACCTGGCCCGCCGTCTCAAGCTGCCTCGAAATCGACGCCGAACCCAAGATCCGCGCCGAGGTCGTGCGACTGTTGAAGGCGGCGGGGAAAGAAGGCTGATTTCAGCCGCAGAGTCGCATTCCCCGGGACGCCGCCGGACATTTCGACGGAATGTCGCAAAGCGATAACCGTTTGGGGTTGCCCGCCTCTCCACGCACGGGAATCCTTCACTTGACGGGGCGTCCGACGAACGCGCGCTCCACACCAAAATCAAGACATCAAACAAGGAGAAAGACATGTCTGACACGAAGAACAAACCGATACGCGAAATCCGGATGGGCGCCATCAAGGCGAGCATCTGGGAGAACAGGAACGACAAGGGCGTCTGGCACAATGTGTCGCTGTCCCGCATCTACAAGTCGGGCGACGAGTGGAAAAGCACGGAGAGTTTCGGTCGCGACGACCTGCTGACCGTGGCCAAGTTGGCCGACCTCGCCCACACCTGGATCTACAAGCAGACCCAACCGGGGGACGGGCGGTAGAATGCGGAACGGCCAGTGCGGAATGCGGAATCAACGCTGTTGCAGATTCCGCATTCCGCATTCGACTGTTGACTCATGCAAACGCATGGCTCAAAGCGCTGGAACTCCCCGGGGCGCGATGCTAGAACAGCGTCATGCCCGAAGATTTGAGATCCGCAATCACGCGTCGCCAGTTCCTTGCCTCCCAGGGCATGGGCATCGGCGGCGTGGCCCTGGCGTGGCTGTTGAATCAGGAGGGGCTGCTGGCCAAGCCGGCGCCGCCGAATGTGGAGCGCCGCCGCTTCGATCTCACGCCCAAGCTCCCGCCGGGCAGACCCAAGGCGCGGGCGATGATCTCCCTCTTCATGCAGGGCGGCCCCAGTCACATGGATCTCTTCGATCCCAAACCCGAACTGGACAAACTCGACGGCAAACCTTTCCCCGGAAAAATCAAATACGACAACGCCGCCCAGGCCAGCACGACCGTCCTGGCCAGCCCCTGGAAGTTCGCCCGCCGCGGCCAGTGCGGAATGGACGTTTCCGAACTGTTGCCCCACACCGCGGAAATCGTGGACGACATCACCCTGATCCGCTCAATGCGCACCGGGGTGAACAATCACGGCCAGTCGATCCATGCGATGAATTCCGGCCGCATCCTTCCCGGCCGGCCGGCCCTGGGCAGCTGGCTCACCTACGGACTCGGCTCCGAAAGCCGGAATCTACCGGCCTTTGTCGTGCTGACCGATCCGCGCGGACTGCCGGTCGAGGGCGTGCGCAACTGGTCCAACGGCTGGCTCCCCTCGCTGTTCCAGGGCACGGTCGTCCGTCCGCGCGAACCGCGCATTCTCAACCTCGACGCGCCCGCCCGCCTCGCCGGCGACACCCAGCGGAAATACCTTTCCTACCTCAACCAGCTGAACCGCAAGCACCTCGAACAGCATCCCGGCGAACTCGACCTGGAGGCGCGCATCGCCAGCTACGAACTGGCCGCGCGCATGCAGACCGCCGCCAAGGAGGCCCTCGACCTCAGCGGCGAAAACGAGGCCACGAAGAAACTCTACGGACTCGACGAGGACGCGACCCGCGAATACGGGGCGCGCTGCCTCATTGCGCGGCGACTGGTCGAGCGCGGCGTGCGCTTCGTCCAGGTGTTCACCAAGAACCAATACTGGGATCACCACGGCAGCATCCGCTCCGCCCTGCCCGCCTCCTGCCGGATGACCGACAAGCCCGCCGCGGCCCTGGTCAAGGATCTCAAGCAACGCGGACTGCTGGATTCCACCCTCGTCCACTGGGGCGGCGAGATGGGCCGGCTCCCTGTGATCCAGAACAACACCGGCGCCAGCCGCGTAGGCCGGGACCACAACACCTACGGCTTCTCCATGTGGCTCGCCGGCGGCGGCGTCAAGGGCGGCCACATCCACGGCTCCACCGACGAATTCGCGCACTACGCCGCCGAGGATGTCGTCAATCACTACGACTACCACGCCACCCTGCTGCGCCTCTTCGGACTCGACCACGAGCAGTTGACCTACAAACGCAACGGCCGCGAGCAGTCCCTCACCGACGGCCAACCCGGCAGGATCGTCGAGGAACTGCTGGCGTAGTCGCCGTCGTCGCGAATCTCATGGGAGCCGACAAACCCAGGTCCAGCGACGCCCGCCGCCGCGCCTTGGGGACGCTCTTCCTCGGCGGCTCCCTCGTCATGCTCGTCTGGGGCCAGACCGCGTTGAAGCCGACGCTGCACGGTCTTCCGTTCATTCTCTACTGGGCCGTCTGCATGGGCCTCACCTTCCTCGCCCTGATGATCGCCCTCCTCGACCTCTGGATCGTCCGCCGCCGGGGACGCGAACAGGAGAAACAACTCCTCAACGACACGCTGCGGGATATCCGGGCAAAGAAAGAGAACCCCGAAGACAAGGACTGAAACGCGCGACGGGACGCACCAGGAGCGCCATTCCGTGATCTGGAGCTGAAGGCCCCACCGCTTTTCGACCCCGCCCATTGACAATCTGCTACAAGTGTATCATAAACCCAACTGCTACATCTGTAGCACATCGAAGAACACGACGCGCTTATGAAGCAGGAAACGATCAGGATATCGGAGTCGGAGTGGGAGATCATGCGGGCCGTGTGGGAGGGCGAGCCGGTCGCCGCGGCGGACATCGTCGAGACCCTGGCCGATTCGCGGGACTGGAAACCGCGCACGGTGCGCACGATGATCGACCGCCTGCTCGCCAAGGGCGCGCTGCGGGCGGAAAAGGACGGGAAGCGTTTCCTCTATTCGGCGGCGCTGCGACAGGATGAACTCGTCCGCGAGGAAAGCCGTTCGTTCATGGTCCGCGTCTTCGGGGGACAGCCGGCCTCGATGTTGGCGCGGTTGGTGGACGAAGCCGAATTGTCCGCCGAGGAGATCAAAGAGTTGCGCCGGGTCCTGAACCGCAAGTCGAAATAGAGGAGGCCTCATGAACACCTTCATCGAACCCGTGTTTCGAACCCTGTTGGCCATGAGTTGGCAGGCCGGCGTCATCCTGGGATTGATCCTGGTCGTGCAGATCGCTTTCCGGAAATGGCTCTCTCCGGCGGCGCGTTCCGGACTGTGGCTGATCTTCATGCTGCGTCTCCTTCTGCCCGTCTCCATCCCCTCGCCGGTCAGCGTTCACAACTACGTCCGCGTGAATGCGACGGAATTCGGCCTTAGGGCGATCGAGCCAATGCCCACCGCCGCCAGCAAACCGGAGGCGGCATCAGCGCTGTTCGAACCGCAGGTCGCGCCGTATGCGCCGGCCCATTCACCCGTTTCGGGTCACACCATTGAAGTCGCCGAACCCGCTCCCGCTCCGGCGCCGCAAGCGCCCGAGTCGGCGGCAGCGCCCCCGGCCATAGCGCCGCGGGAACTTTCACCTGGCATCGAAACGACGCCAAAGCCCGCGTGGAGCGTATGGCAGGCTGCATCGGTCGTATGGTTTGCTGGACTCTGCCTTCTGACCGTTCGCGCGCTGGTCAGGCGGTTCGCCTTTCAGTGGAGGTTGAAGCGGGGGCGGATCGTTGAAGACATCGAAACCGCGGAACTTCTGAAGGAGTGCGCGGAACTGATCGGATTGAAGCGATCCGTCGAGATCCGGGAAATGCCGGAGATGCAGACACCTGCGGTCGCGGGCATATTGAAGCCCGTTCTGCTGCTTCCCGAGGGCGCGCGGACGCGTTTCGACGCGCCTCAGCTTCGCCTGATCTTCCTTCACGAGATGGCGCACTTGAAACGCCGCGATCTTTGGGTGAACGCCATGGCCGGGCTGTTGCAGATGGTTCATTGGTTCAATCCATTGGTCTGGCTGGCCTTTGCGCGCATGCGGCACGACCAGGAGCTTGCGACCGATCACCTCGCCCTCAGCGTCGCCGGGGAAACGGCCTGCGACGCCTATGGCGAGACCATCATCCAGGCCCTGGAGAAACAGCGCGAAGCGCGTTCGCCGATCGGCGCCATCGGCTTCCTGATCGACCGGCGACGACTGCGCGACCGCATCGAGGCCATCGCTTCCTTTCGTCCGCAACGCCGCTGGACGTTGTTCGCAGCGTTGGCGGCGGCCGTGTTGGGCGTCGCTTGTCTGACAGATGCGCAGAGGGAGGCCAGGCAACCCGATGATCTTGCGGCGAAGCCTGACGAAGAACCTGAAGCGAAGTCAGCAAACGACAATGCCCCCGCCATCGAATCCAAGACCCTCGCCATCCACATCACGGACTGGGACACGGGCGATCCCATTGGGGGCGCGAAGGTGGACGGCTTTGCGGGGGCGACCAGTTGGAGGCCGGCCGCGCAAACGCGGAGGGTCTCGTCCGGCTCAGGGTTGCCAATCGCCACCCCGAGAACCGGCGATTCGATTTTTCGATTTCCAAGCCTCCCTACAGCTCGAAGACCGTGACCATCCGCACTGGAAAAGGAGAGTTGTGGTCGCGTCTGCCAGGGAGAATCAACGTCCGACTCAAGAAAGGGCGGACCATCGGCGGCGTGTTGGTCGACAAGGCCGGCAATCCGGTTCCCGGAGCCCGGATCGGGATGAGCGTTTCCAACATGGACGGTCTTTCCGGTATGAGCGACACGGTCGAGCTTCAGGAGTATTCCCGGGTCTGGTTGATCGGGGACGACCGCCCGGTCACAGACGCGCAGGGCCGGTGGAGTTACGACGCGTTTCCAGTCGACTGCCATCAGATCCACATCACCGTGGAAACGTCCGACGGCGCCCAGACCAAGTTCTCCACCTTGTCGCCCAAGATCTCCGGCGTGAAGCCGGAGCGCGTTCTGAAGATGAGCAACCTGCTAAGAAAGCGCGCGGACATGACATTGGATGGAACACAGACCGTCGTGGTCCGGGTGGTCGATGAAGACGGGAAGGACATCCCCGGCGCACGAGTCAAGCCGCAGGCGCTTCCCCTGCCGGACGGCCTGCTCGCAGACGAGCGAGGGCGGTTTACCGTTCCCCGGCTTTCGAAACCGTTCATGTGGATCACTGGATTGGCGGAAGGTTATGCGTCAGCATCCGCAAGGGTGGAGTTCCCCCGGGACAACGAAGACGAACTGATCCTCACCCTGACTAAACCCGGTCCCTTGTTCGGGAAGATTGTCGACCGGCAGGGGCTCCCCATCGCGGATGCGGAACTGCAGTACTGGGGCGAAGCTGTTTGGGGGGAGGGATACAAGCACGCTGTCCATTGGAACGGGAAGACAGATGAGAACGGGGCCTTCAGTTGGAGGGAGGCCCCGATCGGCCCGGGCTGCTTTTACGTCCGTTCGCCTTACCTTAGCGGTCGCGCCGTCCGCGTGCAACGCAAGTCGGAACGCGCCACCATGATTGTCGAGGGGTCCGCGGCTGACGCCGAAACCGGCGAAGCGATCTCCGATTTCGAAGTCGTGCCGCGGTACCAGTATTTCCGACGAGACGGAAAACTTGAAGAGGACGAGATCGTCAGCGGGAAAGCCGGCCGGTTTCGCGTCACGTTTTACCATGACCAATTTCCGGACGCCGGAGTCATGCCGTATTGCCGGTTGGAAATCCGCGCCAAGGGATACGCGCCACTGCTTTCCGAACCGTTCGCCTATGACAACTCAGACGATGGCCCTCCGAGGAGCTTCAAGTTGCAACGCGGCGCCGAGTCCGTCCGCGGCGTGATACTGACCCCAGACGGGGCTTTCGCGGAAGGCGCGGGCGCGATGGCTCGAATCAACGTGGGCGACCACAGGCGCCCTCATTTCACCCGCTATTTCCCCTTGAAGGAATCCGAGCATGTAAAGCTTGCGAGCCGACGAGTCACGTCCAACGCCGATGGCCGTTTCAAGTTCAAGCCCGACGCCCGCGCCGATCACCTGTACGTCTCGCACGAATCCGGATTCGCCGAGATGGAGATCGACGGGCTGACCAAGCCGCTCGAAATCCGTCTGAAAAAGTGGGGGCGCATCGAGGTGAACCTGGGCATCGCGCCGGCCATGGATGAGATCATCCGCGTCAAGGAGCAGGCCTGGCGCACGCATGCACGCTTCGAGACTCATCTTGAAGTCCGGCCAAAGTCTTCGGGCGCCTACGTCTTCGAGCATGTGCCGCCGGGGCGGTATCAGGTCGCGCGGCATATCCACCGCAGCCAGGTGGAATCGCATCGTGTCCCCATCACCCTCGATCCCGGAGAAACCGAGACAGTCAGCCTCGCCGCAGAGGGAGGCGATGTTACGGGGCGGATTGTCTTGAAATCACCGAAGACCGTCGACTTCTGGCTCAATCAGAACCACCAACTCAGCCACCTGATGGAGCTGGCGGTCGACAAGCCGCGGGAACCCAGTCGGAACGATTTCGTCGACGTGAGACTCTGGGCGCCCGCCTATCGCGCCTATCACGATTCGGAGGAGTATCGCCGCTACAACCTTGAACGACGGGAATACCCTTTGGAGTTTTACGCTGGTGGCGCGTTTCGTGTCCGCCGCGTTCCGCCGGGGGAGTACATCCTGAAGTTTCGCCTGATCGACCGCCGCAATTCGCGCGGCTTCTTTCCGACCGGGGACCGCGATGCCATGCCCATGCTGGCCTCGATCCGAAAACGCGTGATCGTGCCCGAAGGGGATGCCCCACTGGATCTCGGCGAACTGAAGGCGGTGGAAGAAGGCGAGGCGGAAATCGAGCCGGTTGCTTCTGTGGCGCAGAGCCTGACCCAGACGGACGTCTTCCTGCGCCGGCTCAATGGAGAGTCGCTGGCTTGGACGTCGCTTCTCAAGAATGTCGACTGCGCGATCTTTCATTTCTGGAAAGCGACCGAGCCGGGATCGACCAACGAGTTCGCGACCCTGAAGACCATCCATGAAGAATGGGGCGACGACCCGAGGTTTGCCATTGTGGGAATCTCATTGGATTCCGCGGAGGACGAAGGCAAGGCGAAGGCGATCGTGGAGAACTTGTCGCCGCCTTGGCCAAACATCCGGGATCCTGAGTTCGACCAGGCTGACAAATGGGCAAAAGACGGCCTGCCGGTGTCGCAGCTGATCAACTACCGGAAGATGCGACAAACCGGGAAGGGCGAGAAACCACGAACCGACCTCACGGGCGACGCCCTCATCAAGGCGGTGGGTGAGTTGATGAGGGAGTAGGGGCGCAATGAAACGACCTGGTGGGGCGAAGCGCCCCCTGAGCCGGGTCTCCGTCAATCCGGGGCGCTGCCAGGCGAGTTCCAACGTTCGGCTCCGTCTTCGCATTGCTTCGCCGCGACAGTTCAGGTGAGCGGGAGCTTCGCCCCACCGCAGCCCCTCTTTTTGATTTGCCCGCCGGCGCCGGGTTGCGTTTACTCAGCACCGATCTCACACCACCACATGAACACCTTCCTTCGTTTCCCCAAGTCTTTCGTTGTTTTCCTCATCAGTTCCGCCGCGCTTTGGGCGGGATTCGCCTCCGCGGCGGACGCGCCCGCGACGGCCCCGGCCAAGGCAGCCCCAGCTGTCGCGCTCGCTGCGGCCCCGGCCCCGGCCCCGGCTGCTTCCCCCGTCCCGGCGGCCGAGGCAGCCAAGGACAAGGCCAAGAAAAAGGATCCGGCCAAACCCAAGGCCAAGCCGGCGCCCGATGCGAAGAAGAAGGCGCCGACCAAGGCGAAAGGCAAAGCGAAGGGCAAGGGCAAGAAACACCCGACGCCGCCGCTGGTCGCGGCCAAGAACTTCGAGGTGACCATTCCGCGCGCCGCCTTTGGCCGGGAGTACATGATGTCAGGCTCGATCATCCCGCAATCCGAGGCCGCCACGAGCACGGGACTCGCCGGCAAGATTGTGCGCTTTGAGCTCTTTCACGACGGCGTCGATCTCTACGAATCCACCAAGGGCCTGGTGGTGACTGACGATCTGCCCGCGCGCCGCCTGATCACGACCTTCCCCATCACGGGCAAGGACGAGAAGGGCGTGACCATTGATTTCAACAAGGGCATGCGCCGCGTGTTCAACGACATCTGGTATTCGACCTCGGGTCGTTTTCGCGCAAGTTCGCGGGATTCGGTGGCCGAGCTGACCATGAGCCGCGTCTTCTCCGTGAAGCGCGAGGGCAGGCGTCTGTCCATCCGGCAGAGCGCGCAGGTTCGGGATCGGGAGTGGAGCGAGAATGTGGAAGGCCGCTATGAGATCCGTTATTTCATCTCCCCCTACCTGCCCAAGAAGTTCAAGGAGAAGGAAAACACCCTGCAGGATTCGCGCTACCTGCGCTTCTTCGAGACCCAGACCCAACTGGAACTCAACACCGGCCGCTCCGTGACCAAGATCGCGCGCTTCGACCTCAAGGAGCCGATCAAGTTCTACTACAGCGCCAATACGCCGCCGGAATACGAGGACGCGGTCAAGGGCGGCATCCTCTATTGGAACCGCGCCTTCGGTAAGGACATCATCACCGCCGAAAAGGCGCCGGCCAAGGTCACCGCCCCGGACGCCGGACGCAACCTGGTCCAATGGGTGCCCTGGGACAGCGCCGGGTTTGCCTACGCCGACATCCTGGTCGATCCCCGCACGGGCGAATCGCGTCGCGGTCAGGCCTACATGACCAGCGTCTTCGCCATCGGCGGCAAGGCCCGCGCCCGACGCATGCTTCGCGCCATGCAGGAGATCGCCGACAAGGAAGCCAAGGACAAGAAGGACGACAAGGATGGCGATGATGACGGCGAGGAGAAGCATGACGAGGCCCACGACCACGAACATGACAACCCGCTGTTCCCGGCTTCGTCGGTCTGCCGCGTCGACCGCCAGGAATTCGCCCGCCACTACGCCGCCGGCCTGGCCGAACTGCTCGCCAGCGACAAGCTGACGGACGACGCGGTGCTGATGGCCTCGCAGGATTATGTCCGCGAGGTCGTCGCGCACGAGGTCGGCCACGTGCTCGGCCTGCGCCACAATTTCGCCGGCAGTCTGGCCGCGACCCTGAGCCACAAGGAGCTGGATGAGTGGTTCCGCGCCTACGTCGCCGGCGAGGACCTGTCGAAGTACGAGGACAAGCTCAGCGCCAGTTCCTCGATGGAATACACCGTCTTCAAGGGCTCCGCCTTCATCGGCTGGAAAATGCGCACCACCGACACCGTCCTGCCCCACGACAAGGCCGCCATCCAATGGGGCTACTTCGACAAGAAGGAGGCCCGCGAGAAGAAGATGTTCTTCGCCACCGACGACGACACCTGGAGCTACGGCGACGTGACCACCTTCGACTACGGCGTCGAACCCCTGCTGGGCGGTTATGCCGAGATCGAGGCGGCGATCGAGAACATCCCCTACAAGGTCATCGAGACCTTCATCGCCGCCAAGGCGCCGCGCGATCCCCGCGACAAGGAGCCGTTGGAGGCCGTCAGTCTTTCGCCCTTCAGCTACGCCTTCCCGATCCGCGCCGAGTATCAGGGCATGCTTTCCTGGCTGCGCTCCAGCTCCCGGTCGCTGAAGGTCGAGAATCAATTCGCCTACATTGGCGACCTCAACAAGGAGGAGCGCGTCAAGGCTCACTGGAACAGCCTGACCAACCAGATCGCCAAGCTCGGCGGCGTCGACAACGCCTTCTTCGCCTACCTCCCCACCGGCCTGAAACTCGGCGCGACGCCCAAGCTCAAGGGCATCGAAATCGCGCAGAAGGTCGACGCCGCGAAACTTGGCGAACGCCTCGGCAAGCTCCTTGAATCCGAGGCCTACAAGGAGTTCGTGGGACTCGATGAGAAGAAGCACAGCTTCACCAAGGAAGAGAAGGCATTGATCCTCAAGCGCGGCAAACAGCTCTTCGGCGAACTCGAGAAGGAATTGCTCAAGCAGATCGTCCAGGCCTACGAACGCGCCTCGCGCGACATCGGCGTGGAGGCCCTGGGACAGGCCGCGGAGAACGATGTCGTCGCCCAACTCGAGAAGCGCATCATCGACCTGGCGAAGTTCGTCATCACGACCAAGGACAAGGACAAGACGATCACCGGCAAGCTGAACAAGAGTCAGGTCACGGTGACCGACTTCAAATATGACATCGCCACCCGCCAATCCGCGGCCAAGACCCTGACGGACACTGTCGGCTCCTTCGCCGGCTGGTCCAAGGAGGCGAAGGGCTCCATTCACACCGCCCTCAAGGGCGACATCGAAGGCATGCTCAACAGCTCGAACCTGAAGTCCTTCAGCGACTCGATGCTCTCGCGCCCCCTGCGCGACTGGTATCTCAAGCAGATGAGCGTCCTGAAATACCTCCCCCCCCTCCGCAAGCCGGCGCCCTCAGCGCCGACGAAGAAGTAAGGCGCGCAACATTCCGCAGGAAGCAGGAAGCCGGTGGGGCGAGAGTCCCTCGAGCCCTGATCAATATCCCGGAGGGATGCGAGCGGCCATCTGACGCGCGGACAGGGATGTCCGCGCTCCCATCATTTCAACTGCGCGAACACGCGCTTGAGAAACTTCCGGTTGGCGACGGCCTGTTGTGTCACATGTTCCGGTGATTTCGGATCGCCCGTGCATTCGATCATCACAGGCCCCTTGAAACCGGCGTCCTTCAAGACCTGGAAGACGCCCTTGAAATCGACCTTCCCCTCGCCGAACTGAATCATCACCGGCGATTTCTGGCCGCCGCAGTCCTTGGCGCAGAAGCCGGTGACATGTTCGGCCAGGCCCTTCAACTCCTTCACCGGATCGCCGCCCGTGTAATAGATGATGTTTCCGGCGTCGTACCAGAGGCTGAAATTGGGATGATTCGCCAACTCGAGGCACTGCTGAATCTCGGCGCCGTCGCCGCCGTGGGGCTTCATAGCCACCTTGATCCCCTTGTCCGCGGCATGCGCGGCCAGTTCCGCGATCATTCCCGAATACAAGCGCACGCCTTCATTGCGTCGCGGCCCGCCCGAAAGGAGCGTCCCGATTCCGAGCCTCGCGGCGTTGTCGGCAAACGCCTTCAACTCGGCGACCTTGCCGGCGCGATCACGGGCCGTGATGCCCGAAATCCATGCCACCAAGGGTTTGAGCTCATGCCCTTCGATGCGCTCCCTGAGCCGCGCCAGATAGTCGGCCTTCGAATCCGGACGCAACAGGGGCTCGGTCTTCTGCTTGTGCTGCCCCACCAGCCCGGTCGTCTTGAAGCCGCCCGCCTGCAAGCCGTCCAGCGCATCATCGAAGCTGAAATTGCCCCAGGGACGATTGAAGCAGCCGATCTCCCAGTCGCCGCCGGCGCGGGCGTCCGCGGCATTGACGACAAAGGGCGCTGCAAACGATGCCGCGGCAAGACATCCGGTCCGCGCAATGAACCGACGACGAGTCTGGGTGGTTGATTCCATGACCGGAATATTAGCCTCAAAATCGACGGTTGAAAGAGATTCGTTGATCTGCGCAAGGGCTCGCGCAGTTGAACGCCCCCGAAGCGTGACATTCAACGCCCCAGGGTCTATCCAAGACGCTTCATGAACCGCTTTTCACCGCTGTTTCGATTCGTTCTGCCGCTGTCCGCTCTTTTCGGTTGCTTCGCTGTGAACGCCATGGCCGCGACGTCCGTCCCGGCTTCGGCGGACCGTCCCAACATCCTGTTCATCGCGGTCGACGACCTTCGCCCCGAACTGGGTTGCTACGGCGCGAAGGAGATTCACACGCCGAACATCGACGCGCTGGCGGCCAGCGGCGTCGCCTTCAACCGCGCCTACTGCCAGCAGGCGGTGTGCAATCCCTCGCGCGCCAGTCTCATGACCGGGCTGCGTCCGGATTCCACCCGGGTCTGGGACCTCGTGACCAACTTCCGCGATGAGATTCCGGATGTCGTCACCCTGCCCCAGCAGTTCATGAAGCACGGCTATCACGCCTCCGCCTACGGGAAGATTTATCACAATCCGATTCCCGACCCGAAGTCCTGGAACGAGCCGAATCATTGGCCAAAGAAGGCGGCGGCCTGGACGCCCAAGGCCCGCAAGGACCTCGCCGAGTATCGCGCCAAGATGAAGGCCGAAGGCAAGAGCGCCGCCGCCATCCGACGCATGCGGGCGACAGCAACCGAGATCCAGGACGTCCCGGACAGCCTCACCCCGGACGGCGAGATCGCCGATCAGGCTCTGGCCGCCATGCGCATACTGGCAAAGGGGGAACAGCCGTTCTTCCTGGCCGTCGGGTTCATCCGCCCGCACCTGCCCTTCGTCGCGCCGCGCAAATACTGGGATCTCTACGACCGCGACGAGATCCCGCTGGCGGCAAACTCATTCCTCCCGCGCAATTCGCCCGATCTGGCGATGAACACGATGTACGAACTGCGCGATTACTTTGATTTCGCGGATACGAAGGATCCCCGCGAAGGCGCCTTGAGCGAGGCGCAACAAAGGCGGCTCAAGCATGGCTATTACGCCTCCGTCAGCCTGATTGACGCGCAGGTGGGAAGGCTGTTAAAGCAATTGGATGAACTGGGTCTCCGCGACGACACGATCGTCGTGCTCTGGGGCGACCACGGCTGGAAGCTCGGCGAGCATCGCAGTTGGTGCAAGCAGTCCAACTACGAGATCGACGCGCGCGTTCCCCTGATCATCCGGGCACCGAAGGGCAAGGCCAATGGACGCAGCTCCGATTCATTGGTGGAGTTCATCGATATCTATCCCACGCTCTGCGATCTGGCCGGAGTCGCCAAGCCGGACCATCTGCAGGGCCGCAGCCTGACGCCCTTGCTGAGCGATCCGGACAAACAGTTCAAGGAAGCGGCGTTCAGCCAGTTTCGACGGCGCCACGAAGGCAGGGAATACATGGGCTACGCCATGCGCACGGGGCGACATCGGCTGATCGAGTGGCTCGACCGCGAGACCGCCAAGACCGTCGAGACGGAACTCTACGATCACCTGGTCGATCCCCACGAGAACCGTAACGTGGCAGCGGAGAACAAGGACCTCGTCGCTCAACTAAGCAAACAACAATGGAGTCTCCTCCCCCGCCCCAAACCGATGCCGGAGGCGGGCCTTCGCCCTCGGTTGACCATCCGCAACCGTTCGCGACAGGCCTTGGAGGTCTTCTGGCTGCGTCCCGGAGGCGAACCACGCGAATCCGGCGCGGTTGCGATCGGCGAGGATCTCCGCGTCAACACAACCCTCGGGCATCGTTTCGAGATCCGCGGAACCCGGACCGATTACAAGACCACCGTCACCGTGAAACAGCGTCGCCAGACGTTCACGATCAACGCGGGCAAGCAGCCGCTGCCGCCCGCCCTGACAAAACCCAATGTCTTGTTCATCGCGGTCGATGACCTTAACGATTGGATCGGCTGCCTGGGCGGGCATCCGCAGTCGCGCACGCCGAACTTCGATCGACTGGCCGCGAGCAGCGTCCTGTTCCGCAACGCCCACTGTCCGGCGCCGGCCTGCAATCCCTCGCGCACGGCGATCATGACCGGGATTTCGCCGCACGTTTCCGGGCTTTACGAGAATGGCCAGAAGATGCGCGAGATCCTGCCCGACGCCACGCTGCTGCCGAAGTATTTCTCCAATCATGGCTACTGGTCCGCCGGCTCAGGCAAACTGCTGCACTACTTCATCGACGCCCGGTCGTGGGACGAATACTTCCCGGCCAAGGAAACCGAGAATCCCTTCCCGCGGACGCTGTACCCCGACAAGCGTCCGGTCAGCCTGCCGCGCGGCGGCCCTTGGCAGTATGTGGAAACGGACTGGGGCGGACTGGACGCCACCGACGAGGAATTCGGCGGCGACTGGCTGGTCTCGAAATACATCGGCGAGCAATTGTCGCGGAAACACGACCAGCCTTTCTTCCTCGCCTGTGGCCTTTATCGCCCGCATGAGCCGTGGTTCGTCCCGCAGAAGTATTTCGACCTGTTCCCGCTGGAAGACATCCAATTGCCGCCAGGCTACGATCCGGACGATCTCGACGACCTGCCGCCCTCCGGCAAACGTTACGGCCCCAATCGCTACTTCGCCCACATCCGCAAACACGAGCAATGGAAGCGGGGCATCCAGGGATACCTGGCTTCGATCGCTTTTGCCGACGCCATGCTGGGCCGTGTGCTCGACGCCCTGGAGAAGGGCCCGAACCGCGACAACACCATCCTCGTCCTGTGGAGCGACCATGGCTGGCACCTGGGCGAGAAGCAGCATTGGCAGAAGTTCACGGCCTGGCGCGTCTGTAGTCGGGTGCCGCTGATGATCCGCGTTCCGGAAGGCGCGCCCGGCCTTCCCCGCGGAACGCAACCCGGAGTCTGCGACCAACCGGTCAACCTGCTGAGCCTGTTCC
>JAYPGD010000069.1:0-2019 GCA_038126655.1 Verrucomicrobiales bacterium | reverse complement strand
GTTCCCGACTTTGACCGAATTGGCGGGACTGCCACAGAAGCCCGACAACGACGGCCCCAGTCTTGTGCCGTTGCTGAGCAACGCCGAAGCCGATTGGCCTCACGTTTCCCTCACTCACCTCGGCGAACACGGCAGTTTCGGACTCAGTGACAAGCATTGGCGTTACATCCGCTACAAGAATGGCGACGAGGAGTTGTACGACATCAAGTCGGACCCGTTTGAATGGAGCAACCTCGCCGACAAAACCGAGCACGCCCCGAAGCTCAAGGAACTGCGCGCGAAGTCGCCGACAAAGTTTGCGCCGCGCAAGGAGCCGAGCATCCAGTCGCTGCCGCGGTTGAAATGGATTCCCTCGACGGAAACCAAGACTCCGCCCTCCAAGCCCGACGGCGGAACCTTCGACGTCCTCTTCGTCAACCAGCAGGCCAAACCCGTGCTGCTCTTCTGGATGGACCGGAACGGCAAGCCCGTGCCCTACGGCGGCATCGAACCAGGCAAGCGGAAGCGACAGCAGACCCGCCCCGGCGCGGTCTGGATGATCCAGGACGCCGACGGCAAACCGCTTGGGCATTTCCCGGTCGGCGACCGGAAGTCACGCGCGGTGATCCCCGCGAAGTGAGTTGAGGACAACCTGACGCGCACTCATGGTCGGGCAGAGCGCGGGGCAGGATGTTGACTTCCCGTCCAGAAGGACGCCGCGCAAAGGGCCGTGGACTGCCGCTGCCCCTTGCGGAGCGCGGTTGTGTCGGAGACCAGCCGCAGCAACATGGTCGACAACCCAATCCTGACCGGTTTTCAAGCGCCCCGCGGATCGGCGCCCCGACGGTTGCTCCCGAACAGGACCGGTCGCGCCGCGCGAAGCGCCATCCCAGGACAAAGGGACAGGCTTCGCGATTGGGCCGAACGCCATTGGTCTTTCCGCGAATCGCATTGACCCGATCCGCCTCATTCCACGAGTCTCACCCGCGTGAATCGCAGCATCCTTGCCCTCGTCGCCGGTCTTGCCGTTTCCGCACAGGCTGGAGAAAAGCTTGAAGTCACCGCGCCGCCGGCGGAACTGAACCTCCCTGCCTTCTACAAGAAATACGTCAGCGCCAATGGCTACCCGGTCGTCAGTTCGGAGAAGGTCAATGACTATGCGCTGAAGGAGGCGGCCTGGCTGATCAACATGATGCTGGCCAAACGGCCGGACGTGAAGGAAGCCATGATCAAGAGCGGCTCCCGCATGATCGTCATGGCGCACAACGAATTCACCTCGGACATTCCGGAGCATTCCAAATTGCGCCCCAAGGAATTCTGGGACGCCCGCGCCCGCGGACTCGGCGGCTCGCGGACGGATCCCGTCTGCTCCTGCGCCGAGGAGAACATGCTGGCCTTCGAGGGCGACCCCTACCACAAGGAGAACATCCTCATCCACGAGTTCGCCCACAATATCCATTACCGCGGCATGGACCGCCTCGACGACACCTTCGACAAGCGGCTCAAGGCGACCTACGAAAAGGCGATGAAGGCGGGGTTATGGAAGGGCAAATACGCCTCGGTCAACCATGCCGAGTATTTCGCCGAGGGCGTGCAGTCGTGGTTCAACGACAACCGCGAGAACGACCACGACCACAACCACGTCAACACCCGCAAGGAATTGAAGGACTACGACCCCGGCCTGGCGAAGATGTGCGAGGAAGTCTTCGGCGACACGAAGCTGGCCTACACCAAGCCGACGACCCGGCTCCACGGCCACCTCAAGGGCTACGATCCCTCCAAGGCGCCAAAGTTTGAATGGCCCTCGCGCCTCGACGACGTCCGCAAGGCGATCAAGGAAAAGGCCAAGGCGCGCGGCAAGGCCAAGAGCCGCCGGAAGCCGTACGTGAATTAAGGACAGGGGAATTGCGCATGATGAGAGACATTTTCAACGGACAGTTCTCCGGACCGCGGGTCTGCGGCCATGGCGCAACTTCCTCGGAGCGCCGAGCGATGGGGCGGCCCCCCGGTGGTCGGGTGGGGGTGGGGCGGCAAGCAAGG
>JAYPGD010000068.1:12431-16418 GCA_038126655.1 Verrucomicrobiales bacterium | reverse complement strand
GTAGTTCTGCCACCCCTGCCGGGGCGGAGGCGCAAGGGGCCGGATAAACCGGTGGTTCCACCGCCGGCTACCATCTTGTCGCCCCTCCAGGACTACTTCCTGTCCGCATGGGCTGAGAGCCCGACCGTACAAAGCCCGGGACATCGAACGCCTGGTTTGGCGACGAAAAGAAGAAGCGTTGATTGGCACGGGAATTGCCGGCAAGTTGGGAAGCCCAAAACTTGGAACACTGACTGCGCTTTAGGCGCCAAATGGAAGGGTGTGCGCAGTCGGGTGCGTTTACTACCGCCCTGTCAAAGAACCATGGCCATCTACGTCGGTCTCAAACTCAAAGAGCAGGTAGGCGCCACTCGCACATATACCTTCTTCAAGTCCGACGGATCGCCATACGGAACGCTGGCGGTGAACACAACGACCAATGAGATCATTCTACTTAATGCCGAACGCGAGCGTGCCAAGGAGTTCGCATTTCAATGCGCCCGCAGCGCAATTGAAAAGGCATTGGATCGGGGCGATCTTCCCGATGAACTCTGCTACGCTGCATAAACTCGACGACCTCCATATTCTCAGTGGAAGGTCGATTTTCGATCGAAGGGCGTGGCGCGGTTGTAGGAGTCGCGGATGGAATGTGATTTAAGCCAGAAGAAGGCGGTATCAGGAAACAAGAAGCGGTTCACAATCGAGCGCGCCTTCGTGTGGAGTTGTTGGGCGGTGCTCTTGGGCGTTGTGGTCATGATAATCACGCCATTGGAACTCTACTACGCCAACGGATACACATGTGCGAATACGGGTTCTCGAAAAGGACATAACTTGTGGTTCTGGGGGACACAGACCGACCACTCATACAGCCCATCCCCAATCGAAACTTTCATGCTCGAGCATCATCCTGAGGAATTGAAACACCGATGGGTGAAGACGGCTGGAACTGGAAAGAACGTGTTCGGTAGGTCGGTCAGCCATGGGCATGGCCGAACGCCCATGACTCGACTTCGCTTTGCCCTTCGATTCGCAGAGTATTGGGAGCAACTCTCCAATGAGCGGCTCTATTCCCTCTATCAGCAGTTTTCCATAGGAACGGATGAGGAAGTGACGGCGTTGATACAGGAGATCGAAGACGAGTGCATCGACTTCATGACCGCGAACCCATGAATTCCCCGTCGAGAAGATCGCCCCACAAACTCAACCCACAACCTGAGCCAACGCCTTTCGCGCCTTCTGCAACTGCGCTTCCTGCCGTTGCGCCAACTCATCCGGCGACAGCGAGAATTCCCGGCGGGCCATCTCCGACCGCACAAACTCGTTGAGCATGATGCAGACCCACTTGATGCGGCAGGCGGGCAAGGCCCATTGGGCGCGGGCGGGAAAGCATTCGTCCCAACGCAGCAGTTCCTTGAGTCCGTCCACAAACCGGTCCCAATGCTCGAGCGGCGCGGGAATGGCCGGTTGGCAGAAGAAGTCGCAGACCAGCTTGGCCGGGTCGTCCATCCCCGCGTATTCGAAGTCGAAGAACCGCAGATCGCCGTCCGGCTGTTGCAGCGCGTTGTGAAAACCGAAGTCGGACGGGGACAGGCATTGCTCGCTCAAGGGCAATCCCGTCCGGCAGTCGGAATACTCGTGATCAGCCGCCGCCCGCATGCGGGCGTCGATCTGTTCCCAAGCAGGCCGCAAACGCGCGCGGACGAACCCGGCGGCTTCAGCCTCGGCGTCCGTCGAGGGGCTGATCGCCTCCAGGCGCGCCAGCCTGCGCTCCACGCACTCGTGATATTCCTCCACGTGCATGCAGGCCTCGGCCGCGATCGGCGCCGACTCCAATTGTTCCTCGGTCGCACGGGAGTTGATCTCCACGACGAGCGCGATGGCCTGTTCGACCTGTTCCAGTCCAACCTCCCCCGGCTCCAGGGTCCGCCCGTCGACATGGGCGAACAACCCCAGCCGCGCCTCGCGACTCCAGGCGATCGGCTCGGGAATCCGTTTCACGCCGCCGCCCCACGCCGTTTCGTAGAAATGATGTTCCGCCGCAAAGCGATCCCGATGATCTCCCTCGCGTTGGAAGTAACGCTTAAGGACTACGTCCCGTTCGCCGCGGATCCGATACACCTGGTTGTTGGCCCCGCCGGCGAGCTTCTCCAGTCCGGCCGCCGGATCGATGCCGTTCTCCCGCAGAAACGCCTGCGACTCCTGTTCAAACGCGTCGCTCATCGCGCCTCCGATTGCAGGAAGTCCCGGATCTCCCGCCAGTTCCCGACCCGGAACCAGCGTTCGTCATTCGCGTGCGCATCGCCGGGATCGAACAGGACTCGTCGCACATTCTCCGGAAACAGTTCATGCCCCAGAATCTCGGGCAGGTCGTCAATGAACCAGTCGCAGCCGACCTCGCCGATCCGCGCGATTTTCTCCTCCTTGCGCTCGTGGAACAGGGCGCGCCCGGGCGCCACGCCGCCCTCAGCCTCGAACACGCCGTTCGCCCGGAGCCAGTTCAACGCCGCCTCGTGCAGATCGTGTTTCTCGCCGCGGTAGGGATGGCGGGTCTTGTGGCTGATGATGAAGATCTCGCGCCCGGCTTTGGCGGCTTCGCGCAGGAATTCCAGCGCCCCTTCAAACGCCTCCGCCTCCACTATCCTGGGGCCGTAGACAATCCCCTGAACCTCCGTCCAGTCGTCCTCGCGGCCGACCGCGCGCAGATGATCCCGGATCGCCGTCTTGTGGGCCGGAATGTCGTCGCCGATCAATCCGCGCTCGCGACACACCCGCGCAAACAGGTCGTCGTATCGGACGAGGGTGTTGTCGAAGTCGACGCCAATGCGCATGCGTTCTCCTTCAGATGGAACTGTCGGCTTCGGGAAGCCTCATGGCAGGGTTCAATCGAAATGCACGATGCAGTGGATCACCTCGCCGACGCGCATTTTGGCGATGCCGTCGTTGATCTCGGGCAGGCGGATTCGATGCGTCACAAAGCGTTCCGTCTCAAACCGCCCGGCGTCCATCATGCGCAGGATCCGGGGAATGTCCTCTGCGGGCTGACTGCCGCCGCCTTCCGAACCGGTCAGGATCTTGCCAAAGTGCAACGGCAGGGTGTTCAGGCTCACCTCGCGATCATGGCGCATCACGCCGAAGATCACGAAGCGTCCCTTGGCTGAAGCGAGCGGAAAGGCCTTCTTGATCACGTCCGGATTCCCCGTTCCGTCGATCACGACGTCCGCCTTGCCGGCGAGCAGTTCCTCGGCCGCGGCGACGAAATCCGTTTCCGAGGAATTGATCACATAATCCGCGCCGTAGTGTTGGGCCGTCTCGAGTTTGTGGTCGTGCAGATCCACCGCGACGATCGGATGCGCCCCGGCCAATCGCGCGCCGAGCACAACGCCGAGACCGATTCCGCCGCAGCCGATCACGACGACCGATTCACCAATGCCGACTCGGGCGTCGTTGTCGATGACGCCGAACCCGGTCGTCAGGGTATCGGCCAACAGGCAGCAGGTTTCGAAATCCGTCTCTTCCGGAACCGGCGTCAGGCGGTTCTCCGAGATGACGCTCAACTGGTTGAAGGTCGTGATGGCGCCCGCGTTGCAGACCTTGCCGTTCCAATCGTATTTGGGCGGGCCGCCCTCGATGCCCCTGCCCGGCCGCCAATGCGCGACCACGCGATCGCCCGGCTTCACGCGCTTCACCTCGGGGCCGGTTTCCAGAACCACGCCCCCGGCTTCGTGCCCGAGCAGATGCGGCAGCCAGCGGTCCGGGCCCTTCACCCCGTCGATCTCGCCCAACTGCGAACCGCAGATCCGCGTGGCCTTGATGTCCACGAGGACCTGACCGTAGCCGAGCTTGGGAATCTCCACCTCGTCGAGAACGAGCGGCTGGTTCTGTTCAACCAATATGGCGGCGGGCGTTTTCATTCCTTTTCTCCCAACAAACTCCGTCCGGTTTCCAACAGGGTCTCCTTCGAAACCGGCGCCGCATTGCCGACGACCTTGACGGCCTGCGCTCCGGCCA
>JAYPGD010000068.1:0-12421 GCA_038126655.1 Verrucomicrobiales bacterium | reverse complement strand
GCCAATGGATCACCGGTGCCGAAGCCCGGGCGGACGCGCACCGCCTGCGCGCCGGCCAACTGCCCGATGAACGTGGCCAGGTTCATGGGAACGCCGCGCACGGCCGCCAACGCAACCACCGAGAAAAAGGCGTCGCCGGCACCGATCGTGTCCAGGACATCGACTTCCAGCGGCGGACAAAAGCTGGCGTTCCCCCGCTCATGCACCCCGATCGTCTCAACCGGACCGCGCGTGAGCCACCCCGCCTTTGCCGAAAGCTGCCCCCGCAGTTCTTCCAAGGCCTCGCGGAAGTCCAGATGCCGATGCCCGGCCGACAGCATCAACTCCTGCTGATCCAGCGTGAAGGCGTCGGCGCGGCGATATTGACGGGAGATGATGTTGAAGCCGTGGTTGTTGCTGTTGGTCTGGCAGTTCAATGCCAGGAACGGCGATTCATCCTGCACCAGATCGCGCACCCTCTGCTGAAACAACCCGTGTCCGAAATCAGTGACCAGGACCACGTCCGCCCAGGCGATCTCTCCCCGGATGCGCTCCAGCGCCCGGTCCAGCGTCGCAGCCGAGGGCGGGTCCGCATCGATGAAATTCACCGAGAACAACTTGCTCATCTCCTTGCCTTCGGAGACAGGCTCCACGAAGCGCTGCTTCACGATCGTCGTGAAGTCCGGATCCCGGATGACGCGATCCTCGTCCGCGCTCATCCGTTCCTCCTGAAGCGCCGATTCCACCCACGGATCGTCGCCCACAATGCTGACAAAGCGCGCGTTGTCGACGAAGCGGCGCACATGACGGAACACCGCCAAGGCGCCGCCGCCCTGCGTTTCCTCATTCAGGTAACGACCGGAAATGATGCGGTTCTTCGAGGTCAGCCCCTGGACAGTCAGGTAGGAATACCGGTCAAAAATGGTGTCCCCGACAACCAGGACCTTGAGCGAAGAGAAGTCTTCAATGATTCGTTGGAATTCCTCGGGAGAAACGTCCTTGGCCAAGGCCTGACAGAACTCCCGCGCGCCGGGACCGGATTGGATCAATGATTGCGACATGATGGCGTCAAGAGGGGCGCGTCGCGCCTCAAACCGCGGAGCCTGCCGTTTTTCCGGGCAAAACTCCAGAGCTTACACATGCGTCAGCAATCCTTCCGACTCCACGGTTGTAGCGTCGGCTCTGTGAGCCGAAGCCACGCGATCTTGCGCCAAGTCGGCCTAATGCTCTCACAGAGAGCACGCTACAACTCAGGCTGTCTTGCTTGTGTCTTTCGCACATGCCCCGGGCAAAACTCAATCCCCGCCGCGCCGGCGCCGCAACGGGCCGCGCATCAGGCCGCCGCCGGTCGGCTCGCCCTTGAAGTAGTGATCCTTGGGAATGCCGTAGCGCGACAAGACCCGCTGGGTCGCCTCGTCTGTGCGTTCGGCGTCGATGACCAGCCGCTGCGCCGTGCTGCCCTTCATGAATTCCACGATGTGAAATCCGTCCTGCGGCTCGTTGAAGGCCCCTACCACATCCTTGAGCGTATGGATCTTCTTCCCGTTCAGTTTGTCCACGACCTGGTAGCGGATGGCCTCGTAGCCGAGGTTGATCGGATCCGGGATCACCGCCGTGAGCACAACAAGACTCGGGGTCTTTTCGGTCGATTCCTTGCTCCGGAAGAAGCGGAGACGGAACGGCGCGCGGCTGGTCCAGGACGACCCCCACCGCCGCAGGAAATCCTCGGTCAACGGTTGAAACACCAGCCCCGCCTTCACGAGGTACTCCGGCTCCTGATCGAAGATATGGTCCGGAACAAGGTCCAGTTCGTAATCGGCCGCCGGCATGATGTAGGTCACCTCCATCTCCTTGCCCTGGCGCAGAATCTTGATCTTCACCTTGTCGCCCGCCCAGCGGCCGTTCGCCGTGGTCAGGTTCTCGATCGTCAGGTGCCCGTAGACCGGATCCTCATACTCGCCCTCATTGTCAATCTTGTGCCCGTCCACCTCGAGGATCAGGTCGCGCGCCTTCAGCACCGATTTGCGTCCCTTTTTCTCCGGGACCTTGATCACCGTGACGCCGCGCGGTTCGCCCTTGAGGCCGAGGTAATCCAACGTGTCCGGGTTGCGCGTGGGCTGCCAGGTGAAATCGAAGATGCCGCACTTGGGCGACTCCCCCGCCCTGACCGCCTTCAGCACCGGACCAATGAAGGTGTAGGGAATGGCCGACAAGGTGTCGCCGCCCTTGCCCGTGATGATGCCAACGAGTTTCTCCCCGTCGACCAGCGGTTCGGCCGCGCCCAGGCCGTCAGCCTCGGTGTTGGCGCGCAGGTGCATGTAGGACAGGAAGCTCTGCTGGCTCAGGCGGTCGCGCCACTCGTAGAACTCCGCCGAGCGGGTCTCCATCTTGCCGCTGCGCCAGCGCGCAATCTTGAGCCCCTCGGCATTGAAGTTCTTGTCCGCCAGCTCCAAGGGATTCAACCCCTCCCAGAAGGAATCGGAAGTCGAGGAGATCAACGCAAGGTTGGCATGGTAGTCGAGCCACTTGACCTCGCCGTTGAACCAACGCCCGCGGCCGCCTTTCTGCAGGCGGATCAGGATGTTGTCATTCAGACCGAGCGCCGTGGTCAGGATCTCCCGGGGGCCCACCACCGTGCCGAGCTTGCGCAGCGTGCGCGTGGATTTGGACCAGGGCTGAATGTAATCGTAGCTCTTGCCCGTGATCTCGATGTCGATGACCGAGGCCTTCCACTTGTCTCCGTTCGGACGGACCTGCCCGAAAGCCGCCAAGGTCGGCGTCAGGAGAAGGGCGGCAAGGATGAGAATGGATTTTTTCATAGGCGGCGGTCTTCGCTAATGCCGTAGGTGGCGAGTATCTCTTCATGGGCCTTGGCCGCGGCCTGACGGTCGAGGCACTCGAACGAACCCTCGCCCATGAACTCGATGACATGCTTGTCGCCCTTGGCTTCGTCAAAGGCCTTGATGACGTCCTCGAGCTTGTCGATCTTGACGCCGTTGATCTTGTTCACGAGCAACTGTCCGCGCACGCCCATGTTGGCGTTGACCTCGTGTTGCAGCACGCTGGCCAACACGATCGGCTCCTCGCGCATCGTGTCGGGCTTCTCCCTTCGGCGGTAATTCAATTCGTAGATAAGCTCCTCGCTGGAGGCCCGCTCGGAACGCAGGTAATCGAGGCTCAGCGGGGTAAACACCAACCCGCCGTGGACAAAGTAGCGCGGCAGGGTGTCGTATTGATTGCCCGTGCGCTTGTCCTCGTGAAATACACGCATCGGCACGTCCACCCGCAATTCCTTGCCGTCGCGCCAGACCGTCATGGGAATGGATTCCCCATCCTGCGCCTCCTGAAAAATCACCGAGACGCCGAGCCGGTTACCGCGGTAGATCACCGTCCCGTCCGTGCCCACTTCGTAGTCCTTCACCTTCAGGATGATGTCATCCTCCTTCAGCAGCTTCGTCGCTCCCGACTTCGGACGAATGGTGTCGATCCGCGCGCCGACCGAGTCATTCGGAGCCTTGAGCATGCGGCGATAGGCCGGATTCTGCAGCGGCTGGATCTGGACGCCGGCCAGGGGAAAACCGTCGTAGTTCCCATCCTCAATGTCCTCCAGGAAATGGTTGATGACCGAGGGCGGGATGAAGAAGCCGGCGTTCTCCAATCCGGGAATGCCTTGGAAGGCCACGCCCACAACCAGCCCGTCGTGGATCACCGGGCCGCCGCTGTTGCCGGGATTGATCGCCGCGTCGGTCTGCACGGTGAGAAAGGCGCGGTTGCCGGGATGCACGTAGCTGTGCATCTCGATGCGCGAAACCACGCCGCGCGTATAGGAAATCTGCTGCCCCCCGGCCGGATAACCGTAGGTCGTCACCGTGGACCGCACATAGGGCAGATCCCCGATCGCCAGCGGCTCCATGCCCTCGAAGAAGCGTTCGTCCTCGATCTCCAGGATCGCCAGGTCCGCCTCATGCGAAATGTATTTCACCCGCGCCCGCCAAGGCTGCGGGTCCTGGTAACGCTTCACCAGGATCTCCTTGCCCCAGCTCACCACGTGGGCGTTGGTCATGATCTTCCTGCCCTCGATCAGGAAGCCCGTGCCGCTGCCCGCGCCAACCCGGTTGAACCGCCACGGTTGCACCCAGTTCGGCGTCTGGCTGTAGTTGGTGATCTGGACGACGGATTTCTCGGGCTCGGCCGCAAATCCGGGGAGAATCAGAGTCCAGAGAAAAAGGAGGAAAAGGCTTCGTTTTGGCACGGCGGGACAATGGGTTTTCACATGCGAATGGTCAAGGGCTGCGTGTATTCCCCCAAATGGACGCGAAATGCCGGCCCGGCGTTCAAAAAGCGCGCGTTGGAATCACGCCCCGTTGGTTCATGTTTTAGCGTGCTTTCTTGCACGAACACGCCAAAGCGTGAACTCCAACGGCCGCCGCCTACTTCTCCGCCGCTTTCTTCTCCGCTTTTTTCTCTGGAGCCGGCGCGACCGTCAGCCAGATCGAGTCCGTCTGATTGACCAGCCGGTCGCCCTTGGGATCGCCGTTGAGATCGTTGGTCGCGGTGATTGCCTTCAACTCCGCACCCTTCTCGTCCGACTCGATGACCCGGAACTGAATCGGCTGGTTGGCTGGTCTCGCTCCCTCTTTCGCCTTCAGCGTGACCTTCACATCCCCGGTCTTGGCTGGAATCTTGTCGATGGACGCTTCAACACCCTCCGACAGCCCCTGGACCTCGATCTTCAACTCGGCCTTGTGGCCGCCAACCCGCGTCACCTTGACCTTCAATTCGACGCTCTTGCCGGGAACAACCGCGACAGCGTTCTTGTCGACCGTCGCCTCGAAGCCGACCGTCGGAGGTCCGGCAACCAATCGATATTGAAACTGCGACGAACCCCGTCCGCGGATGTCGCGAACCGCCACCGCGAAATCCCCGTCCGCGCGCGAAGTCCAGACCAGGTTCGAATCCGGTTTGTCGCGAGAGCGGTCGTCGTTCTCAGCCAGTTGCTTGCCTGACTTGTCCGTGATCGCCAGATGCGAATCCAGGCCGAAACCCAGCCGCCGCGAGAACACTTCGAATTGCAGCTTCTCCCCCTTCTTCGCGGTGAACGCAAAGCGGTCCACATCGCCGTCGTTCGCGATTGCCCCATCAACCACCGCTGGAAACTGGATCGCATTCGCCTCGCCAACGTTGTTGTTGGGCTCCTGCTCGGACGACGATTTCGGGGCCTTCTCCCGCGCCATCCCGTAGAGCTCGCGAGGAGCCGGCTCATCTCCAACGCCCAAGGTCAATCGATAGATCGCCGAACTCGTTCCGTAATAACGCACATCGGCCTTGGGCGGGTGCTCGAACGCCGCGATCTGCACAATATATCGCCCGTCGCGCGAAGCGCGGAACTCCAGCCGCGGATCGAGATTCTCAAAGCGGTCATGATTGAACCCGACGCGCACGCCATCCGGATCCAAGAGGTGCAACACGGGATCGGTCGGCGAATGCAGCGAGTAGGCCTCCACCGACGCCGTCAGCCATTGCCCGCGTTTCAGATTCACCGCAAACGAATCGGCGTCCTCCCGCGCGCTCCACTTGCCGTTGATGACCACGGGCGTCGCTTCGACAAGCTGCGCGGTTTCAAAGCCATTGTTCGATTCCTTCTCGGCGAGGTTCGGATGCGATGAAACAACAAAGGCCCGTGGAGTCGAGGCGCCACTCTTGTCGTAGATCCGAATCAGATGCGGGCCGGGAGGAACATCCTTGCCGATTGCGACCTTGAACTTCCCCTTCGCCTTGGCGTCGGGTGTGAACTTGAGCCCCTCGTGATCCGCCCAGACCTGCGGCGGCCACGCATCGCACTTGTAGCTGGCGGTAACTTCGACGGACGAACCGACCTGACCGCCGGCGGGGAAAAGGTTGTTCAGGGTGGGAACGGCGGCGGAAGCGATTGAAAGGAATCCCGCGTAGAGCGCGAACGCGATCAAACCGAACGCGCCAGCCAAGGAGCGGCGGCATTCCTGCCGCCGTGGCCCTGAAGGGGCCAAAGAAGACGCGGACATTTCCGCGGCGCGAGAATTTGGCTCCGCCCCGCTTCGCCCAAAGCCTGTGTGCCTGCCTTGGGATGAGATCGTCCCGCCGGGACTCATCTCAGACAAACAGCTCCTTGATGGGCGCGCCGCCGTTGACGAGTTGCACCGGGCGGCCGGTGTTCTTGTGCAACACCGTCGTCGGATCGACGCCCATCTTGGTGTAGAGCGAGAAGGCGAAATCCTCCGGCGAATAGATGTTCTCCGACGCGTGGTAGCCCTTCACATCCGTCGCGCCCACGATCTGACCGCCCGGGATGCCCGCGCCCGCCATCAACACGGACATCGCGTGCGGCCAATGATCGCGACCCGCATCCTTGTTGATCTTCGGGGTGCGGCCGAATTCGCCCAGCACGATGACCATGGTGTTGTCCAGCATCCCGCGCTCATCGAGATCGCTGATCAACGCAGCGACGCCCTGGTCGAGCGGCTTGATGTGCTTGGGCAGGGTCTTGAAAATCGTCCGGTGATGATCCCAGCCGCCGTAGTAGATCGTCGTGAAGGAGACGCCGACCTCGGCCAGGCGACGCGCCATCAACAAACGCTGCCCCAGGCTGTGGCGGCCATATTTTTCACGAACCTTGGGATCTTCCTTCGAGATGTCGAAGGCCGCCTGCGCCTCGCGCGAGGTGACCAGGTCCACGCCCTGTTGGTAGAAGCTGTCAAACCCGACCGTCGGATCGGCCGCCGCCTTGTGATGAATGCGCTCCAACTGATCCAACGACGCCCGCAGGGCCCGACGATTCTCCGCCCGCCCCTCGCTGATCTCACGAGGCAGGACGACGTCGCGCACCTGGAAGTCATCGCGATTCGGATCGCCGCCGATGACAAAAGGCGCGTGCTGCGCGCCGAGGAAATTCGGGCCGCCCGAGCGCGACATCCGGTCCAGGGTCATGTAGGCGGGCAGGCCGTTCTTCACGCCGCGATGATAGGAGACCGAGGAGCCGAAGGATGGATGAAAGGTGACGAACGATCCGCAGCCCACCGGCACGGGCGTCGGCGAACCGGTCATCATGTAATGATTGCCGCCGCCGTGGTTGGGATCCTTGTGCGCGATCGAGCGGATGATGGTCATCTTGTCCGCCACCTTCGCCAGCTCCGGAACGGTCTGGCAGAAATGAGCGCCAGGGACGCTGGTCTTGATCGGCTTGAATTCGCCGCGCACGCCGTCCGGGGCGTCGGGTTTGGGATCAAAGGTCTCGTAATGCGAAGGGCCGCCGTCGAGCCAGACGAGGATGCAGTTGACGTTGTCCGGGCCGGACCGCCCCTTCGCCGCCGCCGCATTCGCGCGCAGGCGCAACAGGTCCGAAAAGCCCAGGCCGGCCGCGCCGCCAAGGCCCAACCGGATGAAGTCCCGCCGGGTCTGGCCGGCGCAGTTGCCATTGATTCCTGTCATCTCTCAAATGATTACACAGATTGCGCCCATCCGATCAAGGCCCGCGTCATATCATTGATCTACCGAAGAACAAACTCCCCCACAATGCAAACAACAGAACCCATCCCGGAATGGCCATTTCCGATTTCCGTAGCGTCCCCACAACAATCAAGCTCCCCAGAACGCTCACCACGGCACAAACGAAAGCTCCATCCTTAAAACGGTCTACAATGCGAGAGGTCGGCGGCTCGGTCGAATAATCCACCTCAATTCTACCCACGCTGGGCAGGACAGTAGCCAAGAAAAGCAAGGCAATGATCGTCGCAGCGATCACCTGCACATACTCCTTGAGTTCACGCTTGGATAGACCTTCGCGTTCCATGGCTCTCCTCAGTGATTGAAAACAAACTCAGCCGAGTTCACGAGCGCCCACATCACATCCTCAATCGCTGTCTGTCTTGTCGCCTCAGCTCCATAAAACGCCGTCATCGCCACCCGGACCTCCTCCGCCTTGGGCTCGCGACCGTAGGCTGACAAGTAAAGCTCCTGCACGATCTGTTCCGGTGATTTGTCGGAAGCGGCAAGCTTGGCCGCGCGTCCATTCTTATCCGCGAGTTTCGCCTGCAGGCCATTGGAATGCATCATGTGCAGCGCCTGCACGACACTGGGGCGGACATCCCGTTCGCAGGGACATTGCGCGGACGAATTCGGCCGGCCGAAGGCGTCGAGAAACTCCGAACCCAGCTTGTAGTTCCACGTCGCGATCGCGCGGGCCCCGGACGGCATGCCCTGGAAGCTCAGCGGCGTCTGCGTGAAATCGGCGACCGCGTCCAGCATCACCTCGGCCGGCAGGCGCCGACGATACGATCGCGAGTAGTTCTCGGTGTCGGCGACATTGCTTTCGTTCGGCGTGGAACTGAGTTGGTAGATGCGTGAATTGGCGATCGTGCGCATGAGATGCTTCAGATCGAAACCGTTGTCCACGAAGTCCTCGGCCAGCGCGTCGAGCAACGGCTCATTGGTCGGCGGGTTCGAAGCGCGGAAATCGTCCACCGGCATCACGATGCCCTGTCCGAAGAACTCCATCCACACCCGATTCACCACGGCGCGCGCGAAGTAGGGAGTCTCCGGATTCGTCATCCAGTCAGCCAGGGCCTCGCGCGGATCGGCGCTCTCCGGAACAGGCACCGGTTTCGCGCCCAGGGGAATCGGCTTCATCGCCTCGCCGGTCACCGGGTGCGTCACATCGCGGCCCTTGCGATAAAAGATGGTTTCAAAGTCCCCGGAGATCGGCGCCGAGATGCCCTTGCCCTTGCGGCCGATGTCCTTGAACCACGCGGCGAACTGGAAGAAATCCTCCTGCCCCCACTTCTCATTCGGATGATGGTGACAGCGCGCGCATTCCATCCGCACGCCGAGGAAGATCTGGCTGAACCACTCGCCCACATCCTCCGGTTTGCGCCGATCGCGAAACACCACGGCCGGCCCATAACGATGCGTGCTGCCCTGCGCCGTGACGATCTCGCGGACCATCCGGTCGTAGGGCTTGTTCCGACGAAAACTGTCGCGCAGCCACTCGTCCAGGAGATACACGCTCTTCACGCCGACGCGTTGCGGATTCGGCCGCAACAGGTCCGCCCACTTACCCGCCCAGATATCCGCGTAGGCAGGTTGCTTGAGCAGATGATCGACCAGCTTCGCCCGCTTGTCCGGATCCTTGTCATTGATGAACGCGCACGCCTGCTCCCCCGTCGGCAGGACGCCGGTGATATCCAACGACACGCGCCGCAGGAATTCCGCGTCCGTGCAACCATCTGAAGGCGCGATGCCCAGGGTCTGCAGGCGCTCGTAGACCAGCTCGTCGATAAAGTTGTTGACCGGCAGGTCGGTGTAGAGCGAATCGGGGAAGGTATTCTTGGCGGGAATGGTGACGCGGGAAATCTCGACCAGGCCCATGAACCGCGCCACCACCACGGCCTCGCCGGCCAGGCTGCCGACCGTCACCACGCCATGCTCGTCAATGGTGGCCAGGTCCTTATCGTTGGAATCGTATTCCGACAGGCGCGTCACATCGCGGATCTCGCCATTCGAATAGTGCGCACGAATGAGCAGGGGTTGTTTCGCGCCGCGGCGATAAAGCCGCTGTTCCGGAAAGACGCTGATCCGTTCCAGCTTCGGTTCGCCCGGCTGTTCATAGGGCATGCCTTCCTTCAGCCAGCGGAGCAGTGTGTTGTAATGCTCCGAGCCCTTCTCGAATCGCCGGCCTCCCTTGTGGTCGATCTCCAGCGTCGCTTTCTTGAGCAGCAGGCTCTCCTCGGGAAAGGCCGGAAAGATCCGTCGTCCGCGCCCGTCCTTCACTACATTGTAGTGATCGCCCTTGGGATCGTAGGCGAAGATGGAGAGCTTGAAGCCATTCTGCCCGTCGGGCTTGGCGTGGCAGCCGCCCATGTTGCAACCGGTGCGGGTCAAGACCGGCAGGATGTCCAATTGGAAACTCATTCCACGCTTGGCCGCTTCCGCAATTTCCACCGCAACCTTCGTCGTCTGCCCCCCGACCGTGGCAGTGATCGTGGCCTTGCCCGGCTTGAGCCCGACGATCTCGCCGCGTTCGTTGATCGCGGCAATGTCAGGCTGATCGGAACTCAGTTTCGCCCCGGCCAGATCCTGTTCAAAACCCTCCGCGTCCCGGCCGGAAACACGCAGCGAATGCCCGCCAAGTCCGGCTTGAAGCTTGAGCGAATCCGGAAAGGCGGAGATGGACTCAAACTTCGACGCCGCGGCGGCCTTCTCGGCGGCCACGCCGCTCACAGCAGCCGCCAACAGGGCGGCCGCGCAGATCCAGGTTTTAAAACGCGTGTTCAAAATCATTCCAAAGCCCAATCTTATATCGAATGCCTTGCGGCGAAAGCAACCCCCGGCGCGGGCTTTACGCAAGAGTTGGATTCGCGCCTAGTTGGAGTTCACGCTTCACAGATGTAGCGTCGGCTGTGTCAGCCGAAATGCGGAACCATTATGCAACAGCGCGTGGTCTGCGCTGACACAGCGCACTCGACAACATGCCTTTTGGCATTGCTTTTGCAACTCATGCAGGCCCTGCCCCTCGGCGAAGACCTCGGCCCTCAACAGGCTCGCAGCCATGCTTCAAGCCATCCGAACGACGCAAACCCACTTCTCAACACGGAGCCCACTGAGAACACAGAGGACCACGGAGAGAAAATGCCTTCCTCTGTGGTCCTCCTTTCCTCTGTGTGCTCTGTGTTAAACTTGCGCGTTCCATCTCAGAAAGAGCCTCAATCTGCGCCGCAGCCTACTTCGCCGCCGTCTCGGCCTTCTTTTGCGCGGGCGGCTCCAGCTTCGCAATGATCTTCCCGTCCGCGCCCCAGACATGAACCGCGCCGCTTTCCGAGCCCGCGAAAATCGTCCCGCCATCGCCCGTCGACGCCACGCAATAGAGAATCTCGCCGGTCGAACTCAACCGCCGCTGCTTGTGCTTCTTCAATTCTGTGCACCACCGCGCCGCGCCGTCCTCGCTCACCGACACGATCACCTCGCCCTTGTCCAGCCAGCGCAGTCCGGTGACCGGCTTCCCGTGTCCCGGAAACGTGAAGGTGAATTCCTTGTCATAGCGGTTGTTCTTCAACATCTGGCCGGTCTTCAGATCCCAGACCTTGATCTCCTTGTCCGCGCCCGCGCTGGCCAACTGCGGCTTGTCTTTGCGAAACGCCACCGCCGTGACGAAATCCGCGTGCCCTTCGAAGGCCGCCAGTTCCGCGCGCGACACAAGATCCCAGACCTTGGCCAACCGATCCGCTCCGGCGGTGGCCAACTGCAAACCATCCGGACTCACCTCAACATCGTAGATCGTGTCCTTGTGCGCCGGCCATCTCGCCAGAACCCTGGGTTTCGCCCCGACCGAAATCAGGCTCAAGGAACCGCTCTGCGCCACCCGACCGTCGGCCGCAATCAGCGTCCTCCCGCCCGCCGCAAAATCCAACGCCGTGACGCGCCCCTCAAATCCTTCTTCAATCGTGGCCAATGGGTTGCCCCCCCGCCCCGCATCCCAAAGCTGGACGCGTCGATATCCGCCCGACGCAAGCCGCTTCCCATCACGACTCCAGGCCAACGATTGAACCGCGTCCTTATGCCCCGCCAAGGTCTGGACCAGCGGGAAAGAATTCGTCGAAGCATCGTGAATGAAGATCTGACTGCCGCGCCCGACCGCCAGTCGTTTCCCATCCGTCGTCAACGCCAGCGCCAGGACAGGCTGGTAGGAACCCGGCAGCGCGCCCAAGGCCTCGCGTTCCAGCGCCTTGGTCTCCATTTTCAAGGCCTCGGAGTCCCACTTCGCGCCCGCGTCAATCCACTTGCGGATGTCCGTGATCTGCTCGTCGGTCAATTGCCCCTTGGGCGGCATGTGGGGATCCGCATCCGGAGCCAGGACCTCGACCAGAAAACTCTCCGCCGCCTTGCCGACAACCAAGGCCGCCCCCCCGTCGCCCCCCTTGAGGATTGCCTCCCTCGACGTCAGATCCAGGTCCGCCTTCGCCTTCTCCGGATTGTGGCATTCAAAACACGCCGCCTTGAGCGTAAACAACGCCTTGGACGTAGAGTCGGCGCCAATCGCCCCGGTCGCCGTGCAAAGCAAGCCGATCGCGGCCAAAACCAACACCCCCATCCCACCGGATGGAAATCCCTCGCGCCTCTTGCCCCTTTTCGCGGCTTCAAAAATGTTCATGTCATCCAGCATCTGAAGTCGGGCATTGAATCACACCGGTCGGCGATTTCGAGAACAGACTTGCGCCGCCTCGGTCAGCCCCCCAAGGTCCCGGCCCAACCTTTTCAACCTACGATCCATGGCAGGCAAGAATTCAAAGAAACGTCCCGATCACATCACCGCGTTCGGCGTCAAGGTCCTCAACTCGCGCAACAAGGACATCCGCAAGTTGCGCAAGGTCTTCCCGCCCGCGATTCACGGCACCAAGTGCTGGAAGTCCAGCTA
>JAYPGD010000067.1:5263-16476 GCA_038126655.1 Verrucomicrobiales bacterium | reverse complement strand
CGCATGCCGCGTCCGCCGCCCCCGGCCGTCGCCTTGATCATCACCGGGTAGCCGATCTTCTTGGCCACCTTCTTGGCCGCGGATTCATCCTCCACGAGCCCCTCCGATCCCGGAGGAATGGGCACTCCGGCCTTGGTGGCCAGTTCCCGGCTCAACGCCTTGTCCTCCATTGCATTCATCGCCGCCGAACTCGGTCCGATGAACCGGATGTTGCAGTCCTCGCAGATGTCCGCGAAGTGGGCATTCTCGGAAAGGAAACCGTAGCCCGGATGAATGGCGTCAACATCGGACACCTCCGCCGCGCTGATCAGGCGATCGATGCGGAGATAACTGTCCGAGGAGGCGGCGTCTCCGATGCAGACCGCTTCATCCGCCATCTGAACGTGCATGGAGCTGGCGTCGGCCTTCGAGTAGACCGCCACCGTGCGGATGTTCAACTCCTTGCACGCCCGGATGATCCGGACGGCAATTTCACCGCGATTGGCTACGAGGACTTTTTCGAACATGCGGGATCAGAATTGAATGGCCCAGGAAGATCGGCGGATCGGATGAACGCTCCCGGCAATCACGCCGACGTGATGCGGAACAAGGGCTGGTCGAACTCAACCGGTTTCGAGTTGTCCACCAGGATCTCAGTGATCGTTCCGGAGACTTCAGCCTTGATCTCGTTCATCACCTTCATCGCCTCGATGATGCACACAACGGATTCCGCGGTCACCTTGTCGCCAACCTCGACATAGTTGGCCGATTCAGGCGAAGGCGCCCGGTAGAAGGTTCCGATCATCGGAGCCTTGATCACCGGGCCTTCCGGGGCCGCCGCAGGTGCGGCGGCCGCAGCCGGAGCCGCAACCGGAACGGCGGCAGCCGCCGGGACCGCAGCCGGAACACTGACAATTTCCTGCACGGGAACGGCGCCGACGGAATCGTTTCCGCGCTTCAGCTTGATCTCAAAATCCTTGGTCTTGAGTTCAAACTCGGCGACATCCTGCTTCTTGCACAAATCGAGTACGGCCTTGATCTCTTTGATATCCATGGTTGGCCCGGGTTGTAGGTCTTGAAAACCGCTTGGTGGTCAGTCACGCATCGCAACATGCAAAAAGCAGCAGTCTTACACCGCTGCTTTCCTTCATGATTCAACTGCGGCGAGGCTAGAGGAGCCTCCCACGAAGGTCAAGCCCACTTTTCAATACCCCAAAAAGCCCCCTTTCAAATCCAATTCGAGCTCAATTCAGCCATCATTTCGACCAAATATTTGCGTTAATTTCACGTTAATGTTAAAGCTGCCTCCAACCCCAAAACGTAAGACCCCGCCCCGAATCCGGCGATCTGACCGCGACAAACTGGCGCGATCAATGAGGTGTGCCGGAACTCCTCCCGGGCGTGAACGTTGCTCAAATGGATCTCGATCACCGGCGTCGACACCGCTCCGATGGCATCGCGGATCGCCACGCTGGTGTGGGTGTAGGCGGCGGCGTTCAAGACCACGGCGTCGAAGGCCCCGCTCGCCTCCTGGATCCATGTCACCAATTCGCCTTCGATGTTGGATTGGCGAAACTCGATCTCGGCGTCGCGCTTGGTCGCGTGATCCCGGACCATCTCCTCAATCTCCGCCAGGGTGGTATGCCCATACTTGTCGGGTTCGCGCGTGCCCAGCAGATTCAGATTGGGACCATTAAGGAAGAGAACTTTCATCAGGCGCGGGATACTAGTTTTAGTCGTGCGGCTTGTCGACGGGATTTGCCTTGTCGGGCAATCCCCACAGCAAGCCGAACAACAGGAACGCCGGCCAGGCCAATCCCGGAATGTAGAGGCTGAACTCCATGCCGATCTGCAACGCCCAGCCCGTCAGTCCCAACCAGATCAACCGGAATTCCCAATCGCCCGAACGGACGCCTTTTCGCCCGAGCAGAATCACCGACCCCCAGATAAAGGCCATGAAGGCGGCAAACCCGATGAACCCGGAATCCGAGGCCTGCTGCAGGTAATCGTTGTGCGCCAGCCGCGCCATTTCCGAATCCTCGGATTTGAGCTGCTGATAAGGGACCATGAACGTGCCCGGCCCCGAGCCATTCAAAGGATTCCGGGAAAAGGTCGTGGCCGCGGCCCTCCAGTAGTCCGCGCGCGCGCCCAGACTTCGAGCCCCGCCCTTGAAGTAATCCGCGAAAAGCCAGAAGAACCCCGCCAAGCCGACCGCGAGAATGGCGACGCCAGCGTTGACCTTCACCTTCCGGGGGATGGGCAGGAAGGCCAGGAATGCCACCCCCTGCCCCAACGCCAACAGCAGCCCGGTCTTCGACCCGGTCCAGTAAAGGCAGCTCAGCGCCGGAATAACGACCAAGCCAACCAACACCCAGCGGGCGGAGGGTTCGAACCGGCCGGCAGTGAGCTTCCAAAGAAACGCCAGCGAAACCGGCAGCAACAACAGAATCCCGCCCGCAAAGGCATTCGGGTAGAAGAGCGTGCCCCAGATCCGATCGCTCGCCAGCTTCGCCTGAAAATCCGGCGGCGCCGCCGCCATCAACTCCGGACGCGCGTAGAAGAACTTCCGGGTGTCCTCCAGTCCCCAGAAATGCTGTTCCAGGCCGACCAGGACCATCAGACTGAATCCCGCCAGAACGACCAGCCGGAAACCTCCCAGGCGCCGCACGCGGCCCAAAACAAGAACGCCTAGATAGAACCAGATCGTCGTCACCGTGAAATGCAGGAGCGTGGGAACGGTCAACCGTCCGCTCACCGTGTCCAGGGAGGCCACAAACTGCCACGCCAACCAGATCGCCGGAGCCAGCAGAATCCAGCGCGGCGCGCGCCCCCGCTCGCCCAGCGACCCATCGCCAAGCAGCGCCAACCACCCCAGGACCACGGCTCCCCCCGTCGCCAACTGCCCGACCAGCGCGGGCCAGGACGAGAAGATGATTTCCCCCAGACTCTTCGGCGCGCTGATCCGGTCCTCCATGACGGACGGCGTGCCCAGCTTGAGGAAAGCCACCGCCAGAGCCGACGCCGCCGCAAACACAAACAGGCCGGGCAGCGCGGCATTCGCGCCCGTGACATCCCGCGTTTCGGATTGGACCGGTTTGGTCATGGGCCCACACGCTATCCAAGCGGGCTTCCGGAATCCAGCCCGACGACGGTGCAAATCGGACTACCGCCGCTCTCGACAAACTGTTGCCAATTCCCGTCGCGCGGGAATAATGCGCGGCTCATGGTGGATCCGGAAGAAAAGAAGCGGTTCGAGCGCGCCGTGGAGCGGGAGATCGTGGCCGGCCAACGGCGCGAACCCCTGTGGTCCGATCTGTTGCAACAATGTGACGGCGATGAAAAACAGGCCAAGCGCGCCTACATCGCAAGACGCGTCGAACAACTCCTCGCCGGCGAGGCGGAACGGCGGCAGAAACGCCGACGCAAGCGCAAGAAACGCTCCTACCTGGACCGCAATGCGCTCAGCGCGATGTTCGGGCGGCGGGTCATTTATGGAGTCATGATCTCCGCGGCCGTGGTGGTCCTGTTCCTCGTCCTGCTGCTCAGCCACGACGAGGACTCCCGCTGGCTGACCTTCTTCTCCAACGAGAGTCCGCCCATTCCCAACCAATGGGACCCCACCCAGTAGCGCGCCGCGCTCGGGCCGTCTGAAACCGGAATGAGGCAACGCGCACGGAGCGCGCCTGTGTCGGAGACCAGCCGCAGCAACACCGGCAGCGCGCCGATGTTCAAGCCAAGCCGCATCCGATTCGCGGGCTTCTGCGGCCGGCCCGTAGACGGAGTTCAACCGCGCCCCCGCCGCAATCTGTTTCCGAAACCCCGCTTGACGCTTTAAGCGTCCTCCCTATGATGCGCGGACTTTTTTGACCAAACAGACAAATCCATGAGTGAAATCGTTGATATTCAGTCCCGGCAGATCCTTGATTCGCGCGGGAATCCCACCGTCGAAGCGGACGTCATCCTTGACTCCGGAGCCCGCGGCCGCGCCGCCGTCCCCTCCGGCGCCAGCACCGGCGAACACGAGGCCTGCGAACTCCGCGACGGCGTCAAGAAACGCTACCTCGGCAAGAGCGTCGAGAAGGCCGTCAAGAACGTCACCTCCAAGATCCTGCCCGCCCTGATCGGATTGGACGCGCTGGACCAGGTCGGCGTCGACCGCGCCATGCTCGAACTCGACGGCACCCCCACCAAGTCGAAACTCGGCGCCAACGCCATTCTCGCCGTCTCGCTCGCCACAGCGCACGCCGCGGCCGATGAACTCGACATCCCGCTGTTCAAATACCTCGGCGGCCCGAACGCCAAGGTCCTGCCCGTCCCGATGGCCAATGTCATCAACGGCGGCGCCCACTCCGACGCCCCGATCGACTTCCAGGAATTCATGATCATGCCCACGGGCTTCGACACCTTCTCCGAAGGCCTGCGCGCGATCACCGAAATCTTCCACGCGCTCAAGGGCGTGCTCAAAGGCAAGGGCCTCTCCACCGCCGTCGGCGATGAAGGCGGCTTCGCCCCGACCCTCGCCAGCGCCGAGGAAGCCCTCGAGGTCATCCTCGCCGCCACCAAGAAGGCCGGCTACAAGCCCGGCAAACAGATCAACCTCGCCCTCGACGTCGCCTCCTCCGAATTCTACGACGCCAAGAGCAAGCGTTACGTCTTCAAGAAGAGCACCGGCAAGAAACTCAAGGGCGCCGACCTCGTCGACTTCTACGTCGAACTCTGCGGCAAGTACCCGATCGTCAGCATCGAGGACGGCTGCGACGAGAACGACTGGGACACCTGGGGCATCCTCACCGAGAAACTTGGCGACAAGGTCCAACTCGTCGGCGACGACCTCTTCGTCACCAACGTCGATTTCCTCCAGAAGGGCATCGACACCAATGTCGGCAACTCGATACTCGTGAAGGTCAACCAGATCGGCTCGCTCACCGAGACGCTGGACGCCATCTCCCTGGCCAAGACCAACAACTACGGCGCGGTCATCAGCCACCGTTCCGGCGAGACCGAAGACGCCACCATCGCGGATATCGCGGTCGGCACCAACGCCGGCCAGATCAAGACCGGCTCCCTCAGCCGCTCCGACCGCCTGGCCAAATACAACCAGCTCCTGCGCATCGAGCAGATTCTGGGCGACTCCGCAATCTACGCCGGCAAGCTCGGCGAACCCGGTAAGCCCGGCCTCGCGTAAGCGCAACGCCGCCATTCCGAATCCCCAAAGCCGCGTCCGCAAGGGCGCGGCTTTCTTCGCGCCCCGTGCATCCGCGTCCCTGACGCGCGACTTCAAAAGCAAACGGCGCGAGCTCAGTGAATCCATTGAGACTCGGTTGATCGAAGCAGGCCGCCCTCAGCCTTCCCGCAGTTTCTCCAACTCCCGTTCAAACGCGGCCGGTGAATACACCACCGTCGCGCCGATCTCCCGCAACACATCCCCATAGGCCGGCGCGGCCCGGCCGCCCACAATGATGGCGACCGATTCCGGCAACGCTTCACGCAGGCGGCGAAGCTCGTCGGGCAGAGCCGGATCGTCGGTCGGATAAACGACGCTCAACGCGACAGCCTTGGCCTTGTTCTGTCGGGCGGCTCCGGCAAGTTCAGCGGCGGGCAGGCTGGGGCCAAGATAGGCGGCATTCCAGCCAAGGTGCGCGGCGGCGGCCGAGGCGATGATGGCGCCAAGTTCGTGGTGCTGCCCCGAGGGTGTGGTGACAATCACTCCGGGAGCGCCTCCGGCCACAACGTAGGATCCGCTGATTTGACCGATGAACATCTTGATCGCCGCAGTGGCGAAATGCTCGTGCGCCGCGGTGATCTCCCCCTCCCTCCAAAGCTCGCCGATCCGCTGCGCCAACGGGCAGATGAGTTTCTGGAGCAGCCCCCGGTTGCCCAAGGCGATCGCGGCCGCCTGCAGGGAGGCGTTCAATCCGTTGGAATCCAGGGCCCTCACCCTCTCAATCGCGGTTTCCAGATGCCGATCGGCCAGCGCGGAAGCTAGAGCCCGCCCCCCCTTCGCCTTGGCTGTCTCGTCGCTCTCCCCGTCCGGCGTATTCCTCGCCAGTTCCGCCAGCTCATCGGTCGCCAATCTGGCGATGCCGCCAATGCCATGCCCGCGCCGCGTCAGCCACCCCAACAAGTTCAGCCGGTTGATGTCCTCTTCCGTGTAAAACCTGCGGTTCGTTCCGGTCCGATGCGGTTCGACCGCCGCATACCGCTTTTCCCACACCCTGATCACGTGGGGCGTTAACCCCGTGCGGTTCGCGACGGCTCGTATGGAATGGGTAGGATTCATCAAACCAAGAAGTTAAACAAATTTAAGACGGACGCAAGGCGCTGAATTCAAATTTGTTGCCCATTCCGACCCGATTTTCGTCGAATTAATTCTAAACAAATATTTGACACGGGTCGATATTTAGACAACTTATAGACAAAACAGAAACCGCTATGAGAACACCAAACTTTGTTGAACCCCGATCAGCGACAGTCCTTCCCGGCAAACGGCGGGTTGGTTCCAAGGCGCGCGTCCGGCGCGGAGCGGACGACGCAGGTTCCGACGGCACGCCAGCCCCCTCACCCGACGCGGAATACGCGACCGAGGCGCCTCGTGATTCCGACAGTCGGGGTCTCCTCGGGGCGTATCTCCGGGAGATCCGCTCCATGGAATTGGTGACGCCCGCCGAAGAGATCGAGTTGGCCGCGCGCATCAGGCAGGGCGATGAGAACGCCCGCCGACGCCTGATCGAAGCCAACCTGCGTCTGGTCGTGAAGATCGCCCGTGACTACGAACATGTCGGCCTGCCCCTGCCCGACCTGATCAACGAGGGCAACATCGGATTGATGAAGGCGGTCGAACGATTTGACCCGGACAAGGGCGCCAAATTCTCCACCTACGGAGCCTTCTGGATCAAGCAGGCCATCAAGCGCGCCCTCGCCAACCAGTCAAAAACCATTCGGCTGCCCGTCCACATGGTCGATAAGATCTATCACATGCGCATCGCCTCCCACCGCCTGCAGGAACTGCTCGGCCGAGAGCCCTCTGACGAGGAACTGGCCGAGGAAATGGGGCTCAAGGTGAAACAGGTTCGCCGCATGCAACGATCCTCCCGTCGCCCCGTCTCCCTCGATGCGCCCCTCGGCGACGCCGACACAAACAATCTCGGCGACGTGGTCGAAGACGAACGCGTGCAACTGCCTCTCGACCAAATGCAGAACGAACATTCCATCGACGCGATCCGCGAACTGGTCGCCAGACTTCCCGAGCGCGAACGAACCATCCTCACCCGCCGATTCGGTCTCGATGGCAAGGCGCGCATGACCCTAGAACAGATCGGAACCCAGTTCCGCGTCACTCGCGAGCGGATTCGACAATTGCAGAACCGGGCGTTCGAACGCCTGCGCGCGATGATGGCCGATCTGGCCGACCAGGGCGCCGCCATCGCATGAACAATCACCACATCCGTTCCTCCACTCACTCCATGATCGTCCCACGACTCATTCCCCTCCTCCTCGCCGGAGCCGTCGCGACGGCATTTGGCGGCGCCGAACCGGCCTTCAACGAAACCTGGCCGCAATGGCGCGGTCCGACGCGCGACGGCGTGCATCGCGGCGCCCCCTGGCCCGATTCATTGGAGGATTCCCGCCTTCGCCTGTCGTGGCGCAAGGAACTGGGCCCCGGCTATTCGAGCCCGGTTCTCAACCGGAAACACGTGTTCACTGTCGAGACGGAAGCGGAAGAGAACGAGGTGGTCCGCGCGTTTGATCGCCGAACAGGGCGGCAGGTGTGGCGGGCGCAATGGCCGGGCGCCATGAGCGTGCCCTTCTTTGCTCGCGCCAATGGAAGCTGGGTGCGATCCACCCCCCTGCTGGACGAGGACCGCCTCTACGTCGGGGGCATCCGCGATGTTCTGGTCTGCCTCGACGCCGGCACGGGAAAAGAGCGCTGGCGCGTCAATTTCCCCGAGCGGGAAGAATCCCCATTGCCCAGCTTCGGATTCGTCAGCTCGCCGGTCGTCCACGGCGATGACATCTATGTCCAGGCCGGCGGCGGCTTCATGAAACTCAACAAACTCACCGGCGAAACGAAGTGGAAGGCGTTGAAAGATGGCGGCGGCATGTATGGCAGCGCCTTCTCCTCCCCGCTGATCGGAACTCTTCATGGCGTCGCCATGGCCATCGTGCAGACGCGGGAGGAACTCGCCGGGGTCGACCTGGACTCGGGCGCGGCGCTCTGGAAACAACCGGTCAAGGCGTTCCGGGGCATGAACATCCTGACGCCAATCATCCACCAGGACGCCGTGTTCACCAGCGCCTACGGCGGGCGAACCACCCTCTTCCGCACGACGGCGTCCGAGGGCCGCTACGATATCGAACCCGCCTGGGACAACAAGCTGCAGGGCTACATGTCGACTCCCGTCGTCCACGACAACCACGCCTTCCTCCACCTCCGCAACACCCGGATGGCCTGCGTCAATCTGGCGGACGGAAGCATCGCCTGGACCTCGACCAAGACCTTCGGCAAATACCTCTCCCTCGCCCGACAAAACGACCGCATCCTCGCGCTCGACCAGAAAGGGGAGCTGTTCCTGATTCGCGCCTCCACCGACCGGTTGATCATCCTGGATAAACGGAAGATTTCCGAGCAGGAGACCTGGGCGCACCTTGCCCTCGCCGACGGCCAGTTGTTCGTCCGGGAACTGCAGGGCCTGAGCGTTTTTGACTGGAAGTAGGACCCGCAAAGCCCCTTCCTCCCCCATGAATCGGCCGATCATTGCCTGGTTTCGCCGCGACCTTCGCCTCGAGGACAACGCCGCCCTGAAAGCGGCGGTCGAGACCGGCCGGCCCATCGTTCCCGTCTTCATCTGGGAACCGCACGAAGGGGGCGCGGCGGCCCCGGGATCAGCCAGCCGCGTGTGGCTGCACGCATCCCTTTCCAGGCTGAAGGAACACCTTCGCAACCGTGGCGGCAGATTGATTGTCCGGCGGGGCGACAGTCGCGCGGAACTCGGCCGACTGATCGAGGAAACGGGAGCCGACGCCGTTTATTGGAACCGGCGCCATGAGCCCGGCATCGTCGAGCGGGATGCCGCCATCAAGAAGGAACTGCGCAGTTCCAGCATCGAAGCCCGCAGCTGGAACAGTTCGCTGCTCTTCGAACCGCAGGCCGTGGCGAACAAGTCCGGCAGGCCTTATCAGGTCTTCACCCCGTTCTGGAAGGCCTGCCTCCTGCGCGGATTCGACCAACCCGTATCCCTGCCTGCCGGAAAACTCCGGTTCCTCGATGCCATTCCCCAATCCTTGGAGATCGAGGAACTCGGGCTTCTGCCCGGCATCAACTGGCATGAATCGATCCGCTCCGCCTGGGAACCCGGCGAAGAGGCCGCCCGGCGGCGCCTGCGAACATTTGTCAACGCCTCGGTTGCCGCCTATCCGAGGAATCGCGACATGCCCGGCGTCGACGGCTCCTCCGCGCTGTCGCCCCACCTGCACTTCGGCGAGATCGGTCCCAGGCAGATCGTTCAGGCCGTCGCCGATGCGGGAAAAAGCTCGCGCGGCGCGCAGGTCTTCCTGAGCGAGATCGGCTGGCGGGAGTTCGCGCATCATCTCCTGCATCACTTTCCCCAGACCGTGGACTCGCCTCTCAAACCCGACTTCGAACGCTTTCCCTGGGAGCCCGATCACCGATTGCTCCACCGCTGGCAGCGCGGCGAAACCGGCTACCCGATCGTCGACGCCGGCATGCGCCAACTCTGGCAAACCGGCTGGATGCACAACCGCGTCCGCATGATCACGGCGTCCTTCCTGGTGAAGCACCTCCTGCAACCCTGGCAACGGGGAGCCGAATGGTTCTGGGACACGCTGGTCGACGCCGACCTCGCCAACAACACCCTCGGCTGGCAATGGACCGCCGGCTGCGGCGCCGATGCAGCCCCCTTCTTCCGCGTCTTCAATCCCATCGCCCAAGGCCGGAAATTCGATCCCCACGGCGACTACGTGCGACGCTGGATCCCCGAACTCGACCAACTCCCCGACAAGTTCATTCATCAACCTTGGACCGCGCCCGCAGGGGAACTGGAGCAGGCGGGCCTCTCAATCGGCTCCGACTACCCCGCGCCCATCGTCGATCACCAACAAGCCCGCGCCCGCGCCTTGATGGCCTACGACAAGATGCGGCTGTAGGTGACGGCGACGCTCAATCGCCGAAAGAAAATCTCGCACGATCCGCGATTGCCATGCAGGGCGGGGTCGGGGCTACAATGCCGTCCCCAAAAGTCGCGGACGCTCCATGAACACCCACCCCAAACTCACGGTCTTGCTCGCTCTGCTTGGCATCCTCCAGACCGCAGCCACATCGGACGCGTGGGCCCAATCAAAATCCGCGCCGCCCCTGAAGCAAGGCGACAGCCTACAAATCAAGGTGCCCGCCCAATCGTGGATGCAAGGGAGCTACATCATTCGCCAGGGAGGATTCATCCTGCTCCCCCGAGTCGGACGATTGCCGGTCGTCGGCAAAACGGCGCCGCAGGCGGAATCCGCGCTTCGCGCCGCGCTGGGCGACCGCGCCACCTCGACCGACGCCCTCTCGATCAGACTGCTCGACCGCCCGGCTCCGCGCCCCCGGACAGCCTCCGTGTCCGGCGCCTTCCACAACGAATCGGAATTCGAACTCCCCTTCGAAGATCTTACCGTCGCCGACGTCGTGGCCGATTCCAGCGGTTGGTCGATCTACGCGGACCTTTCCAGGGTCCTCCTGAGCCGGACCATCGGCGCCAACACGATGTTGGAATCCGTGAATGTCGCCCACATCCTCGATGAAGACGCGCCCGAAACCGACATCCTGGTCCTGCCCGGCGACAACATCCATCTCCCGGAATCCGACGCCCGCGTCGAAACGACGGGAGAAGTGGCCAGACCGGCGCGGCTTCGGCTCCGGCCCGGTGAATCCATCACGGTCACCCAGGCCATCAAACGGAGCGGCGGCCTCCTGCCCACGGCAAATCCCCGCATGGTCCACGTCCTTCGCTCGAACAGCAAAGGCCAGCCCAGACGCATTCCGGCGGACTTGAAGGCCATTGAAGCAAAGACGGCCGTGGACATCGCCCTGCGGGCGGGGGACAAGGTGGTCGCGCCAAAAAACACAGCGCCCGCCCAACAGTGATTTCGTTTCGCTGGCGAACGGCGAAGCCATGAAACTGGATGATTTTCGGGGAAAGGTGGTCGTTCTCGAATTCTGGGCGACCTGGCGCCGC
>JAYPGD010000067.1:0-5229 GCA_038126655.1 Verrucomicrobiales bacterium | reverse complement strand
AGCCGATGAACAAGCTGCAGGGCTATCCCGCCCTTCATCCGCACTGGAAGGACCGGGTGGAGTTGATCGCATTGAGCGTTTACGACGAGCAGGCGACCGCGAAAAGGCATCTGGATTCCCGTGGCTGGACGCAGTCGCTCAACGTACGGGGAGGCGATAAGGGCGACGATTCACCGGCCGCCAAGGCCTTCGGAATCACCGGACTCCCCAACGCGTTCATCATCACGCCGGCGGGCGAAATCGCGAAGTCCGGCCCTCCGGGATTACTGCGAATTCCTGAGGTTGTGAACGCATTGCTGGCGGACGATTAGGAGCCGCCTTCCTCGCGGCAGCCTCCCATGTCGGGGGGAATGTGGGTGCGGACGGCGCGCGTCATTTTGCGCGCCAATCCTCGACAGCAAGCGCCGGGATCCGGGAGAACTCGTTCAAGTTCCCTGAGACGCAAACCAGATTCAGCGCCAGCGCATGCCCTGCGATCAAGGTATCGTAGGCGCCAATCTTTTCGCCTCTTTGCTCAAGGTCGAAACGCACTTCCGCCGCTCGTTCTGCCGCTGCATGGTCGAAAGGCCGCAATTCCAACATCTCAAGCAAGCGGGATACCTTCTTCTTCTCGGATTCAGGACGGTTGGATTTCAATGCTCCACTCAACAACTCGGATTTCGTCACCGAAGAGACAACGCAATCTTCCGGGCTCACTTCTTTCAGGCGCGCAACCACCTCCTTGCGTCCACGAAGGGCGTCAATGCAGGTGTCGGTGTCGAGAAGATATCGCATCGCGGGAAAGTCCGCTGGATTCAGATCTGCCTGATGGGAGGCGTATCCGGTTGGGCCGGTCGCTCGAACTTCGGGTCGTCAATGCGAATCGATTCGAAGAACCCCTTGGGCCACTGCCGCTTTGCGATCGGCTCCAGAATCACGGCTTCACCTTCACGGCGAATGGCAACTTCGCCGCCAGAAAAGCGAAACTCCTTGGGCAATCGCACCGCCTGAGACCTGCCGTTCATGAAAAGCTTGGCGGTTGTCATATACGGTATATACCGCAGGCTGTCCCAAGGCTCAAGGGAAGATGTTTTTGTCCATCCCCTGACTTGGATCTTACTCACCCGCCCGCTCCACCGCCGTGCGCGCCTTGAGCTTGAACTCCTCGGTGCCTACGTCGAAGGCCGCGGCCATTTCATGGATATCGAGGTCGGGGTATTTCTTGCGAAACTCCGCCAGCTTCTCCGGCGCGGGATCCTCGTCCATCTTGTTGGCGGCGACGAAGCGCGGACGCTCCAGCAGTTCCGGATCGTAGAGCCGCAGTTCGCTGAGCAACTGCTCGTAATCATCCCACGGCTCGCGACCGTCCGAGCCGGCCATGTCGAGCAGGATGACCAGGGCCTTGCAGCGGCTGATGTGACGAAGGAACTCGTGGCCCAAGCCGACGTTCATGTGCGCGCCCTCGATGATCCCCGGCACGTCGCAGACCGTCATCCGGGTGTAATCCTCAAACTCCATCACCCCCATCTGCGGATGCAATGTCGTGAAGGGATACGGCGCCACCTTCGGACGGGCCTTGGAAACCGCGGTCAACAGGGTGGACTTGCCGGCGTTCGGATATCCCACCAGCCCGATGTCCGCCATGATGCGGAGCTCGAACCAATACTCGCCCTCCTCCCCCGGTTCGCCGGGTTGCGCAAACCTCGGAGCCTGACGACGCGCCGTCGTGAAATTCCGGTTGCCCAGCCCCCCTCGTCCGCCGGCGCAAAGCACAAAACGCTGCCCGTTCTCGGTCATGTCGATGACCAGTTCCCGATTCTCCGGCAGCTTGGACTTGCCGCGGGAGGCCTGCCGCCCGGCGTCCCCGCCCTCCTCATCTTCGTCCCCGCCCTCCTCCGACAAATCGATCTCCAACGCCACCGCGCCGCCTTCGCCCCGCACCACCGTCCCATCCTCATAAGCGTCCACGTCCGGCGCGGTCTCGGACTCCTCCCCCTCCTCGTCACCCTCGTCCATGTCTTCATCAAAAACCCCCGACTCCTCGTCATCTTCCACGAAATTGTCGCGGTTTGATTCCTCCTCCACCTCCTCCACCGGAGGCGGCACACGCCAGATCAACGTGCCGCAGGGCACCTTCACGATCAGATCCTTGCCGGAACGGCCGTCCATGTCCTTGCCCTTGCCGTGCTCCCCGTTCTTGGCAAGCAGGCGCGGCTCGTAAAACTGCGCAATGAGATTGTTGATGTCGTGACTCGCTTCGAGGATCACGCTGCCGCCGCCGCCGCCATTGCCGCCGTTGGGGCCGCCCTTGGGCACGTGCGCCTCCCGGCGAAACGACACACACCCCTTGCCGCCGTGACCGGCGCGGGCGTAGATCTTGATCTCGTCGATGAACATGACGGCGCGTTGAAATTGAAAGAGAGGGATGTTGATGGCCCGGAGCCGGACAAAAAAAAGGCGAGGCAGGACGCCTCGCCAAAATCCGGTTCAATCCGAACGCGTCAGTTCTGTTCCGCGGCCTCGGCCGGAACGACGTTGATCCGCTTCTTGCCGCGGGTCTCGTCAAAAGCCACGTGGCCGTCGACCAGGGAGAAAAGCGTCCAGTCACGGCCGGTGCCCACGTTCTTGCCGGCGACGTACTTGCTGCCGCGCTGGCGAATGAGAATGTTACCCGCGACGACCTGCTGACCGCCGAATTTCTTGACGCCCAGACGCTGCGCGTTGGAGTCGCGACCGTTGCGGGAGCTGCCTTGTCCTTTTTTATGAGCCATGATTCAACCTTTGATGCCTGTGATCTTGACGACCGTGAGTTCCTGCCGGTGCCCCTTCTTGCTGCGGGTGGCCTTCCGGCGCTTCATCTTGAACGCGACAACCTTCTTTCCGCGCTTGTGCTCCAGAACGTCGGCCGTGACCGTCGCAGCCTCGACCGTCGGCCGGCCGATCTTGACGCCCTCGTCCGAGCTGACCAGCAGCACCTTGTCAAAAGTGTGCGTTTGACCGGCCTCCGTCCCGAGACGCTCGATCTCGATCGTATCGCCCTCGGTCACGCGATACTGTTTTCCACCTGTCTGTAATACGGCGTGCATGATGTTTGCCTTTCAGTAAATTCGTCGAAAAGGCCGTAGATAAGGCCAGACGCGACCCTCAGTGTCAACCATCCAATCAAACTTTTTTCAGCCCGGCATTCGGGTTGCCAACCCGGTCGGGGTTCGCTTAAATGCGCCGCCATGAAACGATTCTACATTCTCTTGGCCGCTATGTCGCTCGCCATCGCGAATCCGGCCCGGTCGGCCACCCAGGACGAACTCTACGTCCGGTTCTACCAGATGATCCAGCAGGCCGACACCCTGATCGGCCGCAAACAGGAAATGGCCGCGGTCGACCTCTACCGCGTCGCCCGCGGCGGACTGCAGAAACTGCAGAAGGACAGCCCCGGCTGGAACAAACAGATCGTCCAGTTCCGCCTCGACTACATCGCCGGCAAGCTCGGACCGCTGGAAAGCAAATACCCGGTCAACAAGCCCGCCCCCAAGCCCGCGCCCAAGAAGAAGGCCGTCGAACCGGTCGTGGAAACCCAGCTCTCCTCGATCAATGACGAATTGATCAAGGAGCGCATGAAGAGCGCCGACCTGCGCAACAAGCTGAAGGAGGCCCTCGCCGCCAAACCGGCCGAAGTCGACCCCGCTGCGCACGCCAAGGCGATGTCCGATCTCGCCGCAGCCCAGGAAAAGGCCGCCTCCCTGACTGAGGAAGTCGCCGCCCTCAAGAAGAGCGCCGAGGACATGATCGAGGCCGGCGAAGCCAGACAGCTCAAGAAGGCCATGGCCGACAGCGAACGCCTCGCGGGCAAACACGCCAAGGCCCTCGACGCCCTCAAGGCCGACCACGCCAAACTCGCCGGCGAACTGGAAAACCTTGAGAAGACAGAACTGCCCAAACTCAACGCCGAAAACAACGCCCTCAAGAAACAGATCGAGGACCTCGGCAAACAGGCCGGCAGGACCGACAAGGCCGAAAAGGCGCTCCAGCAGATCAGCGCCCAGAACAAACTGATCGCCCGCGAGCTGGAGGCCGCCCGCGACAAACTCGCCGATTCCCAGCGCCAGCTCTCCAAGACCGTCGACAAGACCGCCTTCGACAAGACCCAGAAGGCCCTCGCGGAAAAAACCGATGAGTTGGCGAGCAAGGACACCGCCCTGGTCAAGATGCAGCGCGAGATCGACGCCCTCGAAGTCCGCGTGAAAAACGGCGGCGAAAGCGCCCGCTCCGCCAACTACCGCAAGGAAAACAGCGCCCTCAAGAAACAGGTTTCCGATCTGACCCGCCAAGCCGCCGCCGCCCGGAAGGCCGAAGCCGAAGCGGCGGAACTCAAGGCTGAAGCGGAGAAGTTGGAAGCCCAGCTCGAGGCCGCCCGCAAGCGCAGCGACGCCGCCTCCATAAGCCTCGGCAAGATGGTCGCCAAGGCCGACCTCGAGAAGGCCCAGGACGCCTTGGAAAACGCCAACAAGGATTTGCGCAGCCGCGCAACCGACCTCGCCAAGGCCCGGAAACAGGTCGCCAACCTCGAGAAGAAGCTCAAGGCCGCCGACACCAGCAAGCGCTCCAGCGACCTCCGCAAGGAAAACGACGCGCTCAAGCAACGGATCTCCTCCATGACCAAGGCGGCCGGCGAAGCGGCCGACCTCGCCCAGGAGGCCGGAGCCCTGCGCGCCGAGAACAAGAAACTCGACGCCGCCCTCAAGGCCGCCCAGGACGCCGCCAAAGACGCCAGGAGCCAACTCTCCCAGTCCGTCGCCAAGTCCGAACTCGACAAGGCGCAGGACGCCGCCGAGGCCGCAAGCAAGGCGCGGGACAGGGCGGTCGCCGCGCTGAGCAAGGCGCAGCGCGAAATCGTGGAACTCGACAAGAAATACAAGGCCGCCGACTCCAGCCGCCGCTCCAGCGACCTCCGCAAGGAGAACGCGGCCCTCAAGAAACAGGTTTCCAGCCTCACCAAGCTGGCCAAGGAAGGCGAAAAGGTTCCCGGCCTCAAGGCCGAGATCGAGCGCTTCGAGACGGCCGTCCAGGAACAGGCCGCCGCGCTCAAGAAACTCCTGGCCGCCAACCAGAAACTGACGGAACTGCTGAACGATCCGAAAGTGAAGCGATAGTCCCGGCAGCCCTTAGCTGACTCAATTCAAGCCCCGCCCGATTCTAGGGCGGGGCTTTTTGCTTTGTCTCGATTCAGCCGCCCGCCCGCATCGAGCCCCC